>NZ_BHZI01000120.1 GCF_004305975.1 Streptomyces otsuchiensis | reverse complement strand
GGACTCGGGGTGGGCGGGCGGTGCGAGGGCCCCGGCGTCGGCCTGTGCCGGGATCGGCGCCTGCACGTGCTCCCACGGGTGGGTGGTGCCCGCGTGGGAGTCGGTCCGCGGGTCGCCGAACTCGTCCGGCCCCGTGGACGGAGCGGTGCCGGACGTGGACGTGCCCGGCGCGAGAGGCCCTCCGGTGTACCGGCCGGACGCGTCGAAGTCGCCGGAGTGCACCGCCGGCGCGGCGGGAGCGGCCCGGCCCGGGACGCCCGCGTCCTGCACGAACGGGGTCGGCACCAGCGAGGGGTCGGCGGGCAGATGACCGGTGGCGGGCGGCGCGCCGCCACCGGGCGGGATCATCGCCCCGGCACGCTCCGGCGGTACGACCTCGTCAATGCCGAGGTCCACGGCCGGGCCCGAGGGCGGGTCCGCGACCGGGTCGGCGACCACCGGCGGCTGGTGCGTGCCCTGCGGCGGCAACGGCACCCCGCCACCGGAGGTGTCACCCGCCGGGCCGCCGCCCAGGGGGCGGCGGCGGATGCGTCCCTGATGCGCGCCGGCCAGCGCGGCGGCGGCGTTCTGTGTCGTGGTGGCCGGCTCACCGCCGGCCGGCGGCGCGGGCGCCGGGTCGTAGACGGGGGCGGGCGGCTGCCCCGTCCCGAACGGCAGCTCCCAGGAGCCCGTGGACGACGGGTCACCGGCGGCCGGTGCCGGGGTCACCGCGGAGGGGCCACCGGGCGGGAAGGGGCCCGCGGCCGTTCCGATCTCCGGCGGCCGGTAGCCGTGGCCCGGGGCGGCCAGCGGGTCGCCGGGGCCCTGGGCCTGCGTCAGTTCCTCCGGCAGCTGCACGAAGGCGGTGGCGTCGTTGTCGTACTCTCCGCCCCAACTGGTGCCGGGCGCCGGGGCGTCCGGATAGCGCGGGTCGGTGTCGTGGCCTTCCGGCCAGTGCCGCTGGTCGTTCACCGTGCCTCCCCGGGGGCCCCCGGCCGGTGGCCGTGCCCGGTGGTGTCGTCGTACCGGGCGGCCTCGTCGCGCCCGCGCCCCGCCGGACGTGCCGCCGGTCGTCCGCCGGCCGTCACCCGCCTGCCGGCGGTCGCTGCACGTGCGTTCACGACAGAGCCCTTCCCAGTGCGCGCCGCGCGAGCGCGGCCACCGTACGCCGCAGATGGATCAGGCCCGGGGAGAGCGCGGCGATCTCGCCGGTCCCGGGGTCGGGCTCCGGGTCGGGGATGCAGGTCATCGCGACGTAGTCCCCGAACGCGGTGAGCGCCTCCGGGTGCACCGTGCGCGCGCCGTCCCAGTCGACCAGCGAGGAGATCCACTGCTCGGCCTCCAGCGGGCGCAACGGCACCGGTGCGATGGCACCGACCGCGCAGCGCACCTCGCGGTGCGCCGGGTCGAGCGCCACACAGACCGAGGCGACGGCCCGGCCGGGGCCGGTGCGCCCGGTCGCCTTGAGGAAGGTCTGCGGCGCGTGCAGCAGCGGCACCCGGGCGTAGGCGAGGAGTTCACCGGGGCTCAGCTGTTCCCGGCCGACCAGCAGGTCGCTGACCGGGACGTCACGGCGGGCACCCCCGGGGCCGGCGATCACCAGGCTCGCCTCCAGCGCGGCGAGCACGGGGAGGGTGTCGCCGGTGGGCGAGCCGCTGATGATGTTGCCGCCCAGGGTCCCGGCGTTCATGATCTGCGGGGGGCCGGCGGTCCGCGCGGCCGCGGCCAGCCCGGGCATCAGCGCGGCGAAGTCCGGCCGCCCCATGCGGGCGTGGGTCAGACAGGCGCCGAGCAGGGCGTGGCCGTCGCGGTACTCCCAGCCGCGCAGTTCGGCGACCCGGCCGAGGCCGACGAGGGCGGTGGGGCGCAGCAGGCCGCCGTTGACCGCCGCCATCAGGTCTGTTCCGCCGGCGACGGGGACGGCGGCGGGTTCCGCCGCCAGGGCGTCGACCGCCTCGTCGAGCGTCGCCGGGAGCGCCACCGGCTGCGCCGTGTGCGGTGCGTGCGTGCTCAAGTCCGGACGCCCCTTCCCCGGTCGTCTTGGCCGTTGGCCGTACGCTACGTGCTCGCGGCCCGGAAGTGGCAACTCTGGCATATCTTCCGCCACCGCAGAGCCCGGGGTTCACCCGTCGCCCGGAAGCCCGTGGGGGCGCGCACCGCGCTCGCGCACGCACGGGCCCGCGATGCCCCGGCGGAGGGGCGCGAGGGGCGGCGTTCGGCGGGTCCGACAGGGCCGCCACGCCAAGGAGGAGACGGCCGCGCGTCCCTGACGGAGCGACCTGTCGCGCGCGATCGCGAGCCCTCGCGGACCGGCCCGGACGGGCGTGGTGCGGGCAGCCGATGACGTGCGCCGGGCGCACCACGCGCTCCGCCCGCGCGCATCCAGGGCGCACGGGCGGGGAGTCCGCTCCCCCGACCCGCACGCGGGCGGCCGGACGAGGACGGACAGGCGACGGACGACGGACGGCCGACGACGGAACTCAGCGCGCCGGCGGCTCGCCCTCCAGCGGACGGCCCAGCGAACCCTCGACCCCCTCCGGAAGCACCGAGCGCTGCCACAGGTGGGGGCCGCCCGGCGGCCGGTACTCGACGCCGAGCGCGTCCAGCCGCGCGTAGTGGTCCTCCATCCGCCGGTCGAAGGCGGCGGTGTCGCGGTCGGCGGGCGGCGGCAGCTGCGACCAGACGACCTCGGCGAAGGCGGAGAGCCGGGGGAACGCCTGGTAGTCGGCACGGCGCCGGTCGTGCACGACCTCGGTCCACAGGTTGGCCTGGGCGCCGAGCACATGGCGTTCCGCGTCGGTGCCGGCCAGCTCCGGCGGTACGGGCTCGAACCGGTAGACGTCGTGCAGCGTGCGGACGTAGCCGATCGGGAAGGGCTCGTCGCCGTCGGCCTGGCGGTGGTCGAAGTACACCTGCTGCTCCGGGCACATCACCACGTCGTGCCCGGCGCGGGCGGCCGCGACGCCGCCCGAGTAGCCGCGCCACGAGGAGACGGCGGCACCGGGGGCCAGCCCGGCGGAGCCCTCGTCCAGACCGCCTTCGAGGATCTCGTCCCAGCCGATGAGGCGGCGCCCGCGCTCGGCGAGCCAGCGGGAGAAATGGCCGATGATCCACGGCTGGAGGCTCTCGGTACCGTCCAGGCCCAGCTCCGCCACACGGGCCTGCGCCGCCTGTGACCGCTTCCACTGGTCACGGGGGCACTCGTCGCCCCCGAGGTGCACGAACTCGGCGGGGAACAGCTCCAGCAGCTCGGTCAGGACGTCCTCGTAGAACCGCAGCGTGTACTCGCTGGGGGCCAGGACCCGGGGGCTGATGCCCCAGTCGGTCCAGACGTCGATGCCGTTGCCGTCGGCGATGTCGGTGTTGCCCAGTTCCGGGTAGGCGGCGATGGCGGCCTGGGAGTGGCCGGGGATGTCGATCTCGGGGACGACGGTGATGTTGCGGTCGGCCGCGTAGGCGACGATCTCGCGGATGTCGTCCTGGGTGTAGTAGCCGCCGTGCGGCTGCTCGTTCCACAGCGGCGACGCCCGGTGGCCGAACCGGCTGCGGGGCCGCCAGGCGCCTTCCTGGGTGAGACGCGGGTGGCGCTTGATCTCGACGCGCCAGCCCTGGTCGTCGGTGAGGTGGAAGTGGAAGACGTTGAGCTTGTGCGCGGCGAGCAGGTCGAGATAACGGAGCACGCCGTCCTTGGGCATGAAGTGGCGCGAGACGTCGAGCATGAAGCCGCGCCAGGCGAACCGGGGCCCGTCCTCGATCTCCCCCGCCGGCAGCTCCCAGCGCGCCCCGGGCAGGGGCGAACGGCGGTAGGCGGCGGGGCCCAGCAGCTGCCGCAGGGTGTGGGTGCCGTGCTGCACGCCGGCGGCGGACCCGGCGGTGATGACCGCCTCGCGGTCGCCGACGGAGAGGCGGTACCCCTCCTCGCCGTCGACCGCGTCCGGATCGATCCGCAGGCGCACCGCGGTGGCCGCCCCCTCCGGCCCGGGGGGCAGCAGGGGGAGCCCGGTCGCGGCGGAGAGTTCCGAGCGCAGCACCCGGGCCACGGTCTCCGTTCCGGGCCCGGCGTCGAGCGCGGTCGAGGCGTCGAGGACGAGTCGCCCGTCGCCGGGGCGGACCGAGCGGGCGGCGGGCAGCAGGGCCGGACCGTGGTCCGGGCCGGGGGCGGGCGCGTCTGCGGCGGAGGTCGTCATGCCGACCATGGTGCCGGGGCCGGTGCGGCGGCGCGAGAGCCGTTGCACCAGGGGCAACGGGGGCGAACCGAACCGGCCCGCCCCGTCCGCACCCAAGGCCGCGCACCGCAGGCCGCGCAGCGGCGGCCCTCAGGCGGCTACTTCTTGTCGCCGCCCTTGCCGCCCTTGCCGTCCTTGCCCTTGCCGAAGGAGCTCATCGACTCGTAGATCTCCTTGCACATGGGACACACGGGGTACTTCTTCGGGTCCCGGCCGGGCACCCAGACCTTGCCGCAGAGCGCGACGACGGGACTGCCGTCGAGCGCGCTGGACATGATCTTGTCCTTCTGGACGTAGTGGGCGTACCGCTCGTGGTCGCCATCGCCATGGGTCGTCTGCGGGGTCGGCTCGACGAGGGTGCCGGTTCCCGCCCCGCGCTCGGGCTCGAGAGTGCTCATGAGCACCAAGCCTAATTGAGCGACGGGTCATCCGGATATGTGGCCAGCATCGCCAGGTTCCCGCCCTGTCTGCGCAGCACCGAGCGCCACAGCGGAGTGGGGTCCTCCACGCAGAGGTCACCGGGCTCGGCGTCCACCACGTACCAGGCGCCCTCCTCCAGTTCCTCCTCCAGCTGCCCGGCGCCCCAGCCCGCGTAGCCGACGAAGACCCGCAGCGACCTCACGGCGTCGGCGAGGACGGCGGGCGGGGCGTCGAGGTCGACGATGCCGATGGCGCCGGAGACGCGGCGCCAGCCGAGCGGGGCGCCACGCGGCACGACGGCGAGGGCGAGAACGGCGTCGAGGGCGACCGGCCCGCCGCTGAAGGCGACCGCCGGCTCACCGGCCAGCGGCGCCCACTTCTCCAGCAGCTCGGACACCGGGGTGTCACCGGGGCGGTTGAGCACCACACCGATCGCGCCGTCCTCGTCGTGCTGGAGCACCAGCACCACGGAACGCCGGAACGACGGGTCCGTCAGCGCGGTGGCGGCGACGAGCAGCCGGCCGGTGGTCGACACATCTGTCATGCGCTCATGATTCCGCATGCGGACCACGGCCGGGAGGCGTCCGCCGGACCTCCGCCCGAAGGGGCGGCGCGGTGTGACACGGCGCACGCGGCCCGCCCCCCGGCCCCGGCCCCGGCGGCCGGGTGACGTGGGCGGGAACCGGTCGGCCGGGTGGCGCGAACGGCCGCTCCTCGCGCGGGGGCACCGGGGTACCGTCCGCTCACCCGTACCATCGGAACGGTCACCTGTCCGTATTCGTCTGCCCAGATCGCGAGTTCCATGACCGACGACGTTCTGCTTGTACACGGAGGCACCCCGATCTCGGGAGAGATCCGGGTTCGCGGCGCCAAGAACCTGGTACCCAAGGCGATGGTCGCCGCCCTGCTCGGGAGCGCGCCGAGTCGGCTGCGCAACGTGCCGGACATCCGTGATGTCCGCGTGGTGCGCGGGCTGCTCCAGCTGCACGGCGTCACCGTGCACAGCGGCGAGGAGCCCGGCGAGCTGGTGATGGACCCCTCCCGCGTGGAGCGGGCGAACGTCGCGGACATCGACGCGCACGCCGGGTCCTCCCGTATCCCGATCCTGCTGTGCGGCCCGCTGCTGCACCGCCTGGGGCACGCGTTCATCCCGGGTCTGGGCGGCTGCGACATCGGCGGCCGGCCGGTCGACTTCCACTTCGACGTGCTGCGCAAGTTCGGCGCCACCATCGAGAAGCGGGCCGACGGCCAGTACCTGGAGGCTCCGCAGCGGCTGCGCGGCTGCAAGATCCGGCTGCCGTACCCGTCGGTCGGCTCCACGGAGCAGGTGCTGCTGACGGCAGTGCTCGCCGAGGGCGTCACGGAGCTGTCCAACGCCGCGGTGGAGCCGGAGATCGAGGACCTCATCTGCGTGCTGCAGAAGATGGGCGCGATCATCTCGCTCGACACCGACCGCACCATCCGCGTGACCGGTGTGGACCGCCTCAACGGCTACACCCACCGCGCGCTGCCCGACCGCCTGGAGGCGGCGTCCTGGGCGAGCGCCGCGCTGGCGACCGGCGGCAGCGTCTACGTCCGCGGCGCCGACCAGCGGTCGATGGTGACCTTCCTCAACACCTACCGCAAGGTCGGCGGCGAGTTCGAGGTCGACGACGACGGCATCAGGTTCTGGCACCCGGGCGGTCCGCTGAAGGCCATCGCGCTGGAGACGGACGTGCACCCCGGCTTCCAGACCGACTGGCAGCAGCCGCTGGTGGTGGCCCTCACCCAGGCGTCCGGCCTGTCGATCGTCCACGAGACGGTCTACGAGTCGCGGCTGGGCTTCACCGAGGCGCTCAACAAGATGGGCGGCCACATCCAGCTGTACCGCGAGTGCCTGGGCGGCACGCCCTGCCGTTTCGGCCAGCGCAACTTCCTGCACTCCGCGGTGGTCTCCGGGCCGACCAAACTGGAGGCGGCGGACCTGGTCATCCCCGACCTGCGGGGCGGCTTCTCCTACCTGATCGCGGCACTCGCCGCGCAGGGCACCTCACGGGTGCACGGGATCGACCTGATCAACCGGGGCTACGAGAACTTCATGGACAAGCTGGAGAGCCTCGGCGCCCGGGTGGAGCGCCCGAACGGCTCCTGAGCCTCCCCCGGGTTCCCGGCGGTCCCGGCGAACCGAACGGCCCGTCCCGCACGCCGGGGCGGGCCGTTCCGCGTCTCCCGGCACCGCTCCGAGGCGGCGCCCGGCAACGCCGATGGGGCGGCCGTCCGTTTCCGGACGGCCGCCCCATCGGTGTGAGACGTCGTGCGCGGCGTGGCCGCGCCGCGCCTTACTTGCCCTTGGCGGCTTCCTTGAGCTTGGAGCCCGCGGAGACCTTGACGCTGTACCCGGCCGGAATCTTGATCGGCTCGCCGGTCTGCGGGTTGCGCGCGGTGCGAGCGGCACGGTGGGTGCGCTCGAAGGTCAGGAAACCGGGGATGGTGACCTTCTCGTCGCCCTTGGCGACAACCTCACCGGTCACCTCGGCCAGCGCCGCCAGAACGGCGTCGGCGTCCTTCCGGGTCACCTCGGCGCGCTCGGACAGAGCGGCTACCAGCTCACTGCGGTTCATAGTTCGTACTCCCGTGTTCTTCTTGCCGATGAGGCGTGAGATCGAAGCCGATGCTGCCAGGGCCCTCGGACACCCCTGGACCCGGGTCTGTCTTCGTGAAGCCCTCGCGCCCGGGTACGCATCCTGCCCCCACCAGGGGCGCGATGGCCAATCCGGCGCCATCTCTGGCCTGCGTGTAACCCTAAAGGGCGGCCGACCGGCGCCCGCAACCCGACGCGCCGCCCCGGGTCACCGGTACGCGGAGTTCGGAGCGCGGCGCCACCCGCCGGACACCGGGGGCGCACGCCGCGTCGCACGGCGTGCGCGCACCCCGGCCGCGCGCCGGAGCCCGGCCAGATCTTCCGTCCGGCACCCTCGTCACGCCCGGCGGGGCGGCCGAGGCCGCCCCGTCGGCGCGCGGACGCGGCCGGCACGCCGGGCGTGACGCGGAACCGCGCCGCTCAGCCCTCCTGGGCCCGCTGCGCGGCCTCGCGGACGGCTCCGGCGACGGCACCGGACACCTTCTCGTTGAAGACGCTGGGAATGACGTAGTTGGGGTTCAGCTCGTCGGCCTGCACCACGTCGGCGAGCGCGCGGGCCGCGGCCAGCATCATCGACTCGTCGACGGTGCGGGACTGGGCGTCGAGCAGACCGCGGAAGACACCCGGGAAGACCAGCACGTTGTTGATCTGGTTCGGGAAGTCGGAACGGCCGGTGGCGACCACGGCGGCGGTCCGGCGAGCCTCCCCCGGGTCGACCTCCGGGTCCGGGTTGGCCAGGGCGAAGACCACCGCGCCGTCGGCCATGGCGGCGACGTCCGAGCCGTCGATCACGTCCGGGGCGGAGACGCCGATGAAGACGTCGGCGCCGACGACGGCCTCCTTGAGGGTGCCGGTGATGCCGTCGGGGTTGGTGTGGTCCGCGATCCAGCGCAGCGGGGTGTCGGCGTCCGCGTCGGCCAGGTCGGCGCGGCCGGCGTGGACGACGCCGTGGATGTCGGCGACGACCGCGTGCTCGACACCGGCGGCCAGCAGGAGCCGCAGGATCGCGGTGCCGGCGGCGCCCGCGCCCGACATCACCACTCGGACGTCGGCCAGTTCCTTGCCCACCACGCGCAGCGCGTTGTGGAGGGCGGCGAGGACGACGATGGCGGTGCCGTGCTGGTCGTCGTGGAAGACGGGGATGTCCAGCGCCTCACGCAGCCGCGCCTCGATCTCGAAGCAGCGGGGCGCGGAGATGTCCTCCAGGTTGATCCCGGCGAAGCCGGGGGCGATGGCCTTGACCACCTCGACGATGGCGTCGGTGTCCTGGGTGTCCAGGCAGAGCGGCCAGGCGTCGATGCCCGCGAACCGCTTGAACAGGGCGGCCTTGCCCTCCATGACCGGCAGGGCGGCCTGCGGGCCGATGTTGCCCAGGCCCAGGACGGCGGAGCCGTCGGTGACCACGGCGACGCTGTTGCGCTTGATGGTCAGCCGGCGGGCGTCCTCGGGGTTGGCCGCGATCTGGGTGCAGACCCGCGCCACTCCGGGCGTGTAGATCATCGAGAGATCGTCACGGTTGCGGATGGGGTGCTTCGAGCTCATCTCGATCTTGCCGCCGAGATGCATCAGGAAGGTACGGTCCGAGACCTTGCCGAGGGTCACGCCCTCGATCTCCCGCAGCTTGCGGACGATCTCGTCGGAGTGGTCGGTCGAGTTCGCCGCGATGGTGACGTCGATGCGCAGCTTCTCGTGGCCGGAAGCGGTGACGTCGAGGCCGGTGACGTGACCGCCGGACGACTCGACCGCGGTGGTGAGCTGGCTGACCGCGGTGCCGCTGGCGGGCACCTCCAGCCGGACTGTCATCGAGTACGAGACGCTGGGCGCCGTTGCCATGCCGACTTCCTTCGCTGTTCCCTGTGGTTCGGGGTGGTGCTCCGGAATCGTCGCACCTACCGGGTGGTACGCGGTAACCGCACCCCTTAGATGAAAGTATCTTTCCACGCTGCGAGAAGTGGGCCGCACCCCGGCCCCGCCGGACAGGTGGTCCATCAGCGCCCACCGGCGCCCACGAGGGGCGCAACCGCCGCGCCGAGCGCCGTTGCTGAAGGCGCGCACGCCCACCCGGAGGCGCACACCAGCGTTGGCCTATGCCATAGGGCTATCGGCCTCTACCCGCTCGTTGACGCTGGCGTCAAGAAAGGACTCACCCGTTGGAGTGAAGTACGACGAGCGGAGCATGTGGCCGATGACGCCCGATTAGCCGGGTCTGAACCGATCCCTCACTCGCCCGAGCACCGGTTTTATCACTCCATCGAGTGACATCCTCGTCGCACCTAGTCCGATCGGATCATTTGAGATTGCACCCAGTGGGGGTGTTGCCACCCGCCTACCTTCCGTAACGTCCTCAACTGGCAAGGGTGAATATGCCACTTGCCGCCGTGGGGGAGCCTCGATTCGGGAGAGGACGGCACCGGCATGAGCTGGGTTGTGGACTGGAACATCAAGGCGGCTTGCCGCACCACCGATCCGGACGAACTGTTCGTCCAGGGAGCCGCGCAGAACCGCGCCAAAGCGGTCTGCACCGGCTGTCCGGTTCGGACGGAGTGTCTGGCCGAAGCACTGGACAGCCGCATGGAGTTCGGCGTCTGGGGCGGTATGACCGAACGGGAGCGGCGCGCACTGCTGCGCCGGCGCCCGACGGTCACGTCCTGGCGCCGGCTGCTGGAGACCGCGAAGACGGAGTACGAGCGGGAACTGCGGCCGGAAGAGGAGGACCGTACGTCCGACGCCGCATGACACGCACGCCCCGAGCCGCGTGAGCAAGGCGCCCGTACCGCACCGTCACACCGGTGCCCGGGATCGCGCCCCATCGCGTCAGCGCGCCCGGACGGCGAAGCGCCCCACGTCCGGGGACGCGGGGCGCTTGAAGTAGGTGGCACCGACCCGCCAGCTCGCCTCGCGGCAAGTGGTCGCTCGTAGCGACGAAGGTTGGGCCCGGGGGCATGGATCGGGCCGGTGCCTCCACCACGGTAACAAAGAGCCGCCGGAGTTTCAGCGGTCGCCCGGAGTTCGCCGGGGCGACCGCTGCCGGAGGGGCCTGCCGGGGGCGCACACTCGCCGGGCACGCCTGCCTCCCGCGCCCAGGATCCGGCGCACCACCGGGGCGGCCCCGGGCGGACCGCGGCCCCGGGCGGTCAGTCCAGGTCGCTGAGCAGCGAGGGCACGCCGTCCGCGTCCGGTTCGTCGCCGGGCCCCGCCACCACGGTGAGCCGCTGGGTGGCACGGGTCAGCGCCACGTAGAGCACGCGCAGCCCGGCCGGGGACTCGTCGGCGATCTCCGCGGGCCGCACCACCAGCGTCGCGTCGTACTCCAGCCCCTTGGCCTCCAGGCTGCCCAGCGCCACCGCGCGCTCCCCGAGCTCGCCGATCCAGTCGCGCGCCTCCGCCCGCCGGGACATGGCGGTCACCACGCCGACGGTGCCCTCGACTTCGGCGAGGAGCCGCCGGGTCTCCTCCCGGACCAGCGCACCCAGACCGCCCGCACGGTCGCCGCCCCCGGCCGCACGGTCGCCGCCACTGCCCGCGCCGTCGCCACCGTCACGCGCGCCGTCCCAGGTGCGGTAGCGGGGTGTCAGCCCGGTGGAGCGGACCGCGCGGGGCGGGCGCGCCGAGGGCATGGCGAGGGCCAGCACCCGGTCGGCCACCTCGGCGACCTCCGCCGGGTTGCGGTAGTTGACGGTCAGCTCGAAACGGCGGCGGGGCCGGGTGCCGAGGGCCGCCGACCGCTCGGCCTCGGCCTCCTCCGGCGCGGTCCAGGAGCTCTGCGCCGGGTCGCCGACGACAGTCCAGGTGGCGCGGCGTCCACGGCGTCCGATCATGCGCCACTGCATGGGGGTGAGGTCCTGCGCCTCGTCGACGATGATGTGCGCGTAGTCCTTCCGGTCGCCCTCCTCCTCGGCCCGGGCGGCACGGGCGGCGGCCCGGTCGGCGTAGGTGGTGACCTCGGCGACCCCGAGCTCGGCGAGGATGTCCTCCTCGGTGGGCGGCTTGGGCCGGGCGGGCGCGCCCAGCAGGCTCCGCAGCTCGTCGAGCAGCGCCACGTCGTGCGCGGACAGCCCCCGGCCGTCGGGGGTGATCCGGCGCAGCGACCGCGCGAGCCTTCGGGCCTCGCCCTGCGGCAGCACCCGGCGCGACCAGCGGCCCAGCCGCCGTTCGTCGGCCATGGCGCGCAGTACCTGGAGCGGGGTGATCTCCGGCCACCACCGCGCCAGGAACTCCTGGAAGGCGTCCTCGTCGGCGACCTCCTCTCCGAAGGCGTCGCGGGCCTCGGCGGCCAGCTGCGGGTCCTCGAACCGGGTGGCGCCGCCGCTGGCGGACCACAGGGCGTCCAGCAGCAGCCGGCGCGCGCGGGGCCGCAGCAGGTTGACGGGGGCGGTGCCGCCGAGGGCGGCTTCCCGGACCTCGCGCAGCCGGGCGGCGTCGATCTCGACGCGGCTGCCCATGGCCACGACGCGGAGGCGTTCGGGCTGGTCGCCGGTCTGCAGCGCGCCGCGCGCCGCCCGGGCGAGCACCCGGGCCATACGGGCCGAACCCTTGATCCGGGCGACGGCCTGTTCGTCGTAGGAGTCGGCCTCGGCACCCTCGACGAGGGAGCCGAGGGCCCGGATCGCGACCTGGCCCTCCTCTCCGAGGGAGGGGAGCACGCCCTCCGTGTAGGAGACGAGCAGGGGCGTGGGGCTGACGACGAGGATGCCGCCGGCGTAGCGGCGCCGGTCCTGGTAGAGCAGGTAGGCGGCGCGGTGCAGCGCGACCGCGGTCTTGCCGGTGCCCGGTCCGCCGCTGACCTCGGTGACGGAGGCGGCGGGGGCGCGGATGACCTCGTCCTGTTCGGCCTGGATGGAGGCCACGATGTCGCGCATGGCGTGTCCGCGGGCCCGGCCGAGGGAGGCCATCAGGGCGCCGTCGCCGACGACGTGGAGTTCCTCGCCGTCGAGTACGGCCTTGAGGCGGGGGCGCAGCAGGTCGTCCTCGACGCTGGTGACGCGGCGGCCCTTGCTGCGGATGACGCGGCGGCGCACCACGCGGCCCGGTGTGACCGGCGTCGCCCGGTAGAACGGCGCGGCGGCCGGCGCCCGCCAGTCGATGACGAGCGGGACGTAGTCGGCGTCGAGGACGCCGATGCGGCCGATGTGCAGGGTCTCGGCGATGTCGGCGACGGGGCTGCCCGCCTCGTCCTCGTGGACGGCGTCGTCGGCCGGCTCGACCGAGGTCTGGGCGCCGTCGGGACCCCGGTGACCGTCCTTGCCGCGCAGCAGGTCGATGCGGCCGAAGAGGAAGTCCTCGAACTCGCTGTTGAGGCGGTTGAGGTGCATCCCGGCCCGGAACACCTGGGCGTCGCGCTCGGCGAGTGCGCCGGGGGTTCCGACCTGCACGCGCTTGGCGGCGTCGTCCATCAGGAACTCGGCCTCGTGGATCTTCTCCTCGAGCCGCCGGTACACGGCGTCCAAGTGACCCTGCTCGCCGCGGATCTCCCACTCCCGGACGTCCAAGGCTCCGGCCCCTTTCCAGTGTCCACTGAGCAGCCGCCAACCGTACACCCACGGCGACGGCGCCGGACCCCTCCGCACTCGGGTGGGCGGGGGGCGGTCACGCTTTCCGGCCACCGCGGACACCAGGGGTGCCGGGGCCGGTGGGGCGGGGCAGCGGACGGCCCGAACGGGCGGCGCGGAAGCGGCACTGAAGCGGCGCGGAAGCGGCACGGAAGCGGCACGGAAAGGGCGCGCGCCGCCCGGCGCGGTGGACACGCCGGGCGACGGCGCCGGTGCCCGCGCGGTACAGCGGGGGGTCCGTACCGCGCGGGAGCCGGTGGGCGGCGGTGGCCGCCGGGTGGGCCGCTCAGCCGAGGTAGGCGAGCAGCTCCGGGATGGGTCCCGGTCCCAGGGTGGTGCTGTTGGGTGGCATCCCGTTGCCGCCGGCCGCGCTGGACCAGATCTGGTTCCAGGTGGGCGCGGGCAGCACCACTCCGATCTGGCCCGGGGGTGGGCGGCTGGTGGTGTAGCCGACGTCCGGCTCCAGCCCCTGCTCGACGCAGAGCAGGGGGATGAGCACGTGGTCGCAGACCGCGGCGTCGAGTTCCGCCCACTCCGAGGGGAGCCAGCGCAGCCGCCGGGCGAGCAGGGCAGGGGAGATCGCGGAGACCTCCCAGCTCTGGCCGTGGCCGGTGAGCAGGAAACTGCCGCGCTGCGGGGGGACGAGGGCGGAGCTGGGTGGGCGCAGCCGCACTCTGGCGAAGCGGCCGGCCGCGGCGACGGCGCGGCGCAGGTCGAGGCCGGCGACGACCCGGTGGGCGGCGCCCAGCCGCAGCGGGTGGCGGGCGTGGTCGACGACGAGCGCGGGCAGCCGTCCGGTCGTCGGGCCGGGGCGGGTGCGGTAGAGGCGGCGGGCCGCCTCCAGCCGGTGGTGGCCGTCGGCGAGGAGGACCGGGCTCAGCGGCGGGGGGACCGTGGTCCAGCGCCGGTCGCAGGCCCACAGCCGCAGTTCGCCGTCGTCCGGGGTGGCGAGCAGCAGGTCCGGCGGGTGCGACATGGTGTCGGTGACGCACTCGTCGAAGGCCCCGAGGTCGGGGGCGGCCAGCAGCAGCGGGTCCCGCACTCCCCCGCGGTCGCGGAGGGTGCGCAGGTGGGAGGCGACGCCGCGTTCGTCCACCTGGGTGTGGCGCAGGACGTGGCCGCTGTCGGGTCCGCGGACATCGAGGGAGCCGACGATGCCGCGCTGGCCCACCGTGCCGTACTCGTCGCGGCGTTCCAGGACGTAGGAGGGGATGAGGAGTTCGTCTCGTGGTCTGGGCGTGCTCGGCAGGGCCGGTGGGGACAGCAGGTCAGACGGCACTGAGCTCCTCTTCTTTCGAGGAGCCTTCGCTGGAGGAAGTGGCCCGGGCCGGGATCAGCCGGTCTTCGGCCGCGCGCAGCGCCCGGGCCACCTCCTGCGGGGTGGCCCCGGTGGCAGTGATGACGCCATGCCCGGCAACCCGGCTGGTGGCCGCCGGAGCATGACTGCCTAGGGGTGCACCCAGCTCCACCGAGACCACTCCTGGCACGGCGCGGGCGTCGGCTGCGCGTTCCGCGTCGTGCAGGGTCTGGAGTGTCAGGGGCAGCAGCCGGGCTGCGGCGTGCTGGTCCCTGGCGGCGGGCTTGGGCTCGGGGAGGTCGAGGGTGGTGGCGATCGCGAGCTGGTAGCGGTCGACACCGGTGGCGAGGGTGAGGAGTTCGCTGATGCGGTCCCCGCCGGGGTGGGCGTGGGACTCGATGAGCGCGGGTCCGCGCTCGGTGAGGACCACCTCGGTGTGGGAGGGTCCGCTGCGCTGGCCGGCGGCGTTGAGCGTGGCCTCCACCAGCTTGTGGATCTTCGACAGGGCACGCTTGCCGAGGTCGGCAGGCAGCTCGTATCCGATGTCGCCGCACTCGGGCGCACCGGTGGTGTGCTTGCGGGCGACGGCGAGCACGGTGTGCTTGCCGCGCGCGGAGTGTGTCTCCACGCAGTACTCGGGGCCGTCGAGGTACTCCTCGACGATGAACGCGGGCTCCGGTGCCAGCTGCCGGGCCAGGGTGTGTGCCTCCGCCGCGTCGTGCAGCTTGTGGACTTCCTGGCCACCCGAGCCGGTGCGGGGCTTGACCACACAGGGGAAGCCGACTCGTTCGGCAGCCGGCACCAGAGCCGCGGCCCGGTCACACCTCTCGAACCGCACGGGGGTTGCGGCGAGCTGGTTGACCCGGTCGCGGAGCGCCGCCTTGTCGGTGAGGTACGCGACGGCCGCGTGGGGGTTGCCCGGGAGGCCGAGGGCCTCGTTCGCGCGGGCAGCGGCCAGGGCGCTGGTCTCCCCGAACCCGAACACGGCCGCGCGCGGCCGGTTCGCACCTCGTAGCGGGGAGTCCGCGAAGTGACTGAGGACGCCGAGCAGGCGCGGATGGTCCGTCCAGTCGACGGCGATGGCGTCGTCGGCGGAAAGGGCGGCCTCGCGCACGGCCGGGTCCGTCAGGTCCGCCGCCAGTACCAGGCTGCGCGCGCCCACGGCCCGGACCGCGCGAACGACGGCGGGCGAGGGGCTCAGCAGTACGGCGGTCTGGTGACTGGGGGTCATGGGACCACCTCCTGACTGTTTTCGCGCAGGCTGGTTCTGACGTGGGGGCGTGATGTGGGGGAATTACTGCTAAAAAGGACGAGGTTCAGTCCCAGTAGTTGGCCGGCTGGACCGGCGCTGAGGCGACACCCTCGTTGTCCCAGTAGTTGTCAGCGTTCGCCGTGCCGGCAAGGGCGAGAACGGCGAACAGCGCTGCCGTCGCGCTGATGACTATCTTCTTCACGGTGACTCCCGCATCCACATATATCGTCAGGCTTGGGGACCCTGCTGATGTCGATGCTTGCCGAAAGCACCAGGTGTAGTCGAGGGAGTTGCCTTGGCGTCATACTGCCTGGCAGGTTGACGCCAGCAGCCGATGCTCTCGCGCAAGGACGAAACGTGCAGGAATCCGATGAAATCGACTCGGTGGCCACGCAGGTCTACCGAGGACGTGTGATCCACCCCACGGACTCGGTGGAGCATCTGGCCAAGCGCCTTGCTATCACACCCGGGCAGGTCACGGAGGCGGAATCGAAACTCTCCGCGCTCGGCCTGATACGGACGTCACCGGGTGGTGGGTGGGTGGCGATCAGCCCGGAGAGCGCCGCGGACGAGCTGCTCGGCCCCGCCGAGCAGGACATACTCCAGAAGCGCATCGCGATGGCGGCGACCCGCGCCCGCCTGCACGCGCTCACCGGGGACTATCTCGAAGCCCGCTCCATGCGGTCCACCCGGAGCAACATCGAGATCATCCAGGGGCTGCACAACATCCGCGCCGTCATCGACGACCTGGCGCGGACCAGCACCCAGTCCATCGATGTCTTCATCCCCGGGAACCTCACCGAGGCGGGTATCCGCGCCGCCGAGCGACTGGACCTGGAGACCCTGGCGCGGGGCGTCCTGCTGCGCACGATGCTCCAGCACAGCGCGCGGAAGAAGCCGGGCGCCGCCCAGTACGCGGCGACCATCACGGCGGCCGGCGCCCAGGTGCGCTCGATCACCTCACTGCCGTCCCGGCTGCTGATCTACGACCGCAACTGCGCGGTGCTGCCGCTGGACCCGGAGGTCACGGCACGGGGCGTGGCACTGGTCCGCGACACGGCGGTGCTGAGCTTCGTGCAGCGGCTCTTCGACCACTACTGGGCGAGGGCTCTGGTGTTCAGCGAGGCGGAGCCGGACTCCGGGCCCGCGCCGACCGGTGTGGACCGTGAGGTGCTGCTGCTGATGGCCTCCGGGAAGAAGAACGAGACCATCGCCCACCAGCTGGGGATGTCCGTCCGGTCCGTCAGCCGTATCGTTTCAGCACTTCTCGAACGCCTCGACGCGGACAGCCGGTTCCAGGCCGGAGTGCGCGCCGCCCAGAACGGCTGGCTGTCGTAGGCCATGCCGCACCGCCCCCGCGACTCCCACGGTTCCCGGACCCGCCGCGGCTTCCGGCGGAGTACCCGGTGAACCACCCCAGCGGCCTCTCCGCCGCCGCCGTGCAGGTCTACCGGCTGCGCGTCACCCATCCCACCGACTCGGTGACCGAGCTGGGCTGCCGGGCCGGGCTGCCCCCTGAGGTCGTCGTCGCCGCCGAGTCCGAGCTGACCAGGCTCGGCCTGCTGCGCACCTCCCCCGCCGGCGGCTGGGTCGCCGTCGGCCCGGAGACCGCCACCGAGGAACTGGTCGCCGCCACCGAGCACGAGATCCTGCAGCTGCAGGTGGCGCTCGGCGCCACCCGCGCCAAGATGCAGGCGCTCTCCGCCCACTACATGGAGGCACGCTCCCTGCGCTCGGCGCGCGGCGACATCGAGACGGTGCGCGGCCTGGACAACATCCGCGCGGTCATCGACGACCTGGCCCGCACGGCCACCACCACCGTCGACACCCTGGCCCCGGGCGGCGGCCAGGGCGAACAGGCGCTCTCCGCCGCCCTCCCCAACGACCTGCGGGTCCTCAGCCGCGGCTGTCAGCTGCGCATCCTCTTCCAGGACAGCGCCCGGCGCCACAAACCCACCGGCCAGTACGTCACCCGGATCACGGCGGCCGGCGCCCAGGCCCGGTGCCTGAGCCATCTGCCGACCCGGATGATCCTCTACGGCGACGACTGCGCCGTGCTGCCGATCGACCACGAACGCACCGGCCTCGGCGTGATCGTCGTCCGCGACGCCTCCGTCCTCGGTTTCCTCCGCTGGCTGTACGACCACCACTGGTCGCAGGCCACCGACTTCTTCGTCGACGAACACGAGTCGCCGCTGGGGCTGAGCAGCGTCGAGGCGGAGATCCTCTCCCAACTGGCGTCCGGGCGGACCAACCCCACCATCAGCGCCGAGCTGGGCATGTCCGAACGCACGGTGGCGCGCATCGTGGCCGGGCTGATGGAACGGCTCGGCGCCGGCAGCCGCTTCGAGGCGGGCGTGCGCGCCGTCCAGCTCGGCTGGGTGAGCTGACGCCCACCGGCACCGCCCCGGCGCCGCCACGCGGCCCGCACGGGGCGCACAGGGCGCGTGGCGGCGCCGGGGCGGTGCCGGTGGGCGTCAGCTCACCCAGC
>NZ_BHZI01000119.1 GCF_004305975.1 Streptomyces otsuchiensis | reverse complement strand
CTCTGATGGTGCCGTTGATGGCGGGGACGCTGCTGCTGGTGGTGGCCTCGCAGGTGCCGAAGCTGGACGGCGGGCTGGGCGAGGTGGCTCCGCTGGTGCCGTTCTTCGTGGTGTTCCTGGTGGTGATGGCGTTCGCGGGAAAGGGCGTGGCGCGGGCGTTCGCCCTGGACGCGGCGGACGGGCGGGCGGTGGTATTCACCGGCGCGACCCGCAACGGCCTGGTGCTGCTGCCGCTGGCCCTGGCGCTGCCGGACGCGCTGGCGGTGGCGGCCGTGGTGATGGTGACGCAGACGCTGGTGGAGGTGGTGGGGATGGTGGTCTACGTGCGGCTGGTGCCGCGGCTGATCCCGTCCCACAGCTCACCCGGCGGCGGCGCGGACACGGCACCGGGCGCGGCCGGCTAGCGGCCGGGTCCCGGCTGCCGCCACCACGGCCCACTGCCACGTTCGGTGACCGCCGTGGCGGGTCGTCGCCCGGGCCGGGCGACGCGCCGCCGGTCACTCCGGGTGACGGGCGGCGTCAGCCGAACCAGTCGGTGTCGTGGTCCTCGGCGGGGTCGCTGCCCGCTTCCGCGGGTTCGCTGCTCCAGGACGCATGGGCCAGCTCGACTCCGGGTAGGTCGGTCACCAGGGCGATGGGCTCGACCAGATAGGCGATGGCCTCGGCGGGTTCTCCGGCGACCGCGTCGCGCGCGGCGAGCCGTTCGGCGTCGGGCATCAGCTCGTCGTCGTCGACGCGCTGCCTGGCGACCGAAGTGAGGCGGTCGGGGTCGGCCACTTCCAGCATCAGCTCGACATGCAGCCGGACATATCGCGATTCATCTGCACTCATGCACGGGAGCGTAGGTCCCGGCGGACGGGCCCCTTCCGCGCGACCCGCGGCGGCCCGTAACATCGCTGCGCACGCCGCCGGTTCGCAGCAATTCCCAGGAGTGTCACCGTGCCAGAAGACCGCCCGGCAGTCAGCCGCCGCCCGCTGGCCATGGGGGTGGTCGCGGGGTGTGTGCTCTGCGGAGTCTGGTTGATGCCCTCGGCGCCGTCCGGCGACGAGGCGGGACCGTCGGCGCCGGAAGTGAGCCACCAGGACGAGATCCGGTCGGTCTCGACCGTCGAGGGTTCGCGCTGACCGTCACGGCCGACCGTGGCCGGCCCGCCCGGGTGACGGTCCGTCACCCGGAGGCCCTCGCTCCGGCAGCATGACCGAGGTGACGCAGCGTCAGCTCGGTCGCTCCGGCAGAGCGCGGGGCCGGGTGCGGAGCACGTGGCCCGTCAGGCCAGCGGTCCGGTGACCGTCTCCGCCGCCCGGACCAGCCGGCCGTCCCGGACGAACGCCTCCGCGGCGTCCAGGTCGGGCGAGAGGTAGCGGTCGGGTCCCGCTCCGGCGACGCCCGCGGCACGGGCGGCGTCGAGGACGGCCCGGCTGGCCGGTGCCGCCCTCAGCTCCCGCGTGGCGGGCAGTTCGGCGCGCAGTTCCAGCGCCCGGGTCGCCGTGTACAGCTCGACGGCGACGACCCGCGTCAGGTACTCGACGGCGGTGCGCAGCTTGCGCGCGGCGGACCACCCCATGGAGACGTGGTCCTCCTGCATCGCCGAGGACGGGATGGAGTCGACCGAGGCCGGGACGGCCAGCCGCTTGAGTTCGCTGACCAGCGACGCCTGCGTGTACTGCGCGATCATCAGACCGGAGTCGACGCCGGGGTCGTCGGCGAGGAACGGCGGGAGCCCGTGCGAGCGGTGCTTGTCCAGCAGCCGGTCGGTGCGGCGTTCGGCGATGGAGGCGAGGTCGGCGGCGGCGATGGCGAGGAAGTCCAGGACGTAGGCGACGGGCGCGCCGTGGAAGTTGCCGTTGGACTCCACCCGCCCCCCGCCGTGGTCGTCCCGCAGCACCACGGGGTTGTCGACGGCGGCGGCCAGTTCGCGTTCCGCGACGGTCCGGGCGTGCGCCAGGGTATCCCGGCCGGCGCCGGTGACCTGGGGTGCGCACCGGACGGAGTAGGCGTCCTGGACACGCGGCGCGTCGTCCTGGTGGTGGCCCGTCAGATGGGAGCCCTCCAGCAGGCGCAGCATGTTGTCGGCACTGGCGGCCTGGCCGGGATGCGGCCGGATGGCGTGCAGCTCGGGCGCGAGGACGCGGTCGGTGCCGAGCAGCGCTTCCAGGGTGAGCGCCGCGGTGATGTCGGCGGAGGTGAACAGCCGCCCGAGGTCGGCGATGGCCATGGCGAGCATGCCCAGCATGCCGTCGGTGCCGTTGAGGAGGGCGAGCCCTTCCTTCTCGCGGAGTTCCACGGGCTCCAGCCCGGCCTCGGCGAGGAGTTCGGCGGCCGGACGCAGCCGCCCGTCGGGGCCTTCGGCGTCCCCCTCACCCATCAGGGTGAGGGCGCAGTGGGAGAGGGGCGCGAGGTCGCCGGAGCAGCCGAGCGAGCCGTGCTCGCGGACGGCGGGGGTGATCCCGGCGTTGAGCAGGTCGGCCATGGACTGGGCGATCTCGGGCCGGACCCCGGTGTGGCCGGAGGCGACGGTCTTCAGGCGCAGGAACATCAGGGCGCGCACCACCTCGCGTTCGACGCGCGGCCCCATGCCGGCGGCGTGCGAGCGGACGATGTTGCGCTGGAGCCGGGCGCGCAGCTCGGGACTGATATGGCGGACGGCGAGGGCGCCGAAGCCGGTGGAGACGCCGTAGACGGGTTCCGGCTTGGCGGCGAGGTCGTCGATGACGCGGCGGGCGTCGGCCAGCGCGGTGCGGGCGTCCGAACCGAGTTCGACGCGGGCGTCGCCGCGGGCGACGGCGCTGATGTCGTCCAGGGAAGTGCCGGAGGTGCCGACCACCACGGTGTGCATAGCCATATTCAGCAGCGTACGCACTGAATCTTTATTCGTCACGGGTCGGCCGGACATGGCGTTCGCCACCCCGGCCCGAACCTCGCGGCGCGCCCCGGGAGGGCTCGCGGTCACGGAAGGCGCGGCGGTCGAGGTCACCGCGCACGCTGTCGGCGAGCTGCACCACGGGGTCGTCGGTGCTGGTGGTGCCGGCGACGACCGGCGCCCGGGAGCCCGCGGTCTTGGCGCGGTACTGGGCGGCGTCGGCGAGCCGGAAGAGCCGCCGCGCCGAGCCCAGCGGGCCGATCGACTGCCCGGTGGACGCCACGCCGCAGGCCACGCCGTGACCGAGTTCCAGCGCGGCGGCGCGGCGGCACACCTCCTCGGCGACCCGCACCACCTCGGCGGCCTGCGGGCCCACCGCCACCAGACAGAACTCGTCGCCACCGAGCCGGGCGGCGAGCGCCGCGGGCAGTTGCGCGCCGCACAGCGACAGCACCGAGGCGAAACGTTCGAGCAGGTGGTCGCCCGCGACATGGCCGAGGGAGTCGTTGACCCTCTTCAGCCCGTTGATGTCGCAGACCACCAGGCTCACCACCGTGCCGTCCCGGCGGTGACGCCCGACGGCCTCCTCCAGCCGGGCGTCCACGGCGCGCCGGTTGGCGAGCCCCGTCAGCGGGTCCGTGTAGGCCAGTCGGCGCACCTCCTCCAGCCGCCGCAGGTGGACCAGGCCGGAAGCGGTGACCTCGGCGAGAGCGGAGGCGAAGTCCGCCTCGGCGGGCCCGAAGGCCGGTGCGCCGACCGGACGGGCGACATACAGCTCGCCCCAGGCCCGGCCGTGCAGGACGACGGGCACCACCACGCAGCTGCCCCGGCCGCGCCGCCGCAGCGCGGCCACCCGTTCGTGACGGTAGACGCCACCGGCGGTACCGCCGTCGACGGTCTCCACCCAGGCGCGCGGCTCACCGCCGGCCGCCCAGCGCTCGTGCAGGAATCCGGTGATCTCGGGGAAGTCGTGCACGGGGTAGGACTCGTCGGCCGGGAACTCCTCCTCGCCGTCGGTGAGTTCGCCCTGGTTGACCAGAACCCGGAGCCGGCCGCGGTCGCGTTCCCAGACGGAGACGGCGGCGAACGACCCGTCCAGTGCGACCCGCGCGGCCTCGGCCACGACCCGGACCGCGCCGGGGACGTCGTCCGCACCCGCCATGGACCGCGCCAGCTTCACCACGACCCGCACTCGTGCGTCCTCACCCATGGCGACACATTATTGCGGTTTGTACCTTTTCGCCGGGTCGCCTCGGCTGCAATTGCGCCGGTTCGTGCCCCCGACGGAGCAGCCCCGGCAGCAGCCGCCACCGCCGGGCGTACGGAGTCCGCTCGGCGCGCACCCCCGCGCCCGGCACGGAAACCGCCGGGAGTGCGCACCACCACGCGGGTGCTCACCCGCGGGCGCGCCTCCCCTGAGGCGCCTCCCCTGAGGCGCGCCCGCTGAGGCACACCCCTTGGGGCGCACCCCGCCACCCGGGGACCACTCCCCCGGCCGGGCCCGCGCTCAGACCCCCGGCCAGTTCGGCTTCCGCTTCTCGTTGAAGGCGGCGACCCCCTCCGCCCGGTCGCCGGAGAAGGCCACGGTGCGCCACGCGTCGTCCTCGACGTTCAGCCCGCCCGCGAGGTCCATGCCCCAGCCCGTCCGCAGCGACCGCTTCGCCGCCCGCAGCCCGACCGGCGAGTTGGCGGCGATCCGCCGCGCCGTCTCCAGCGCTGCCTCCCGGGCCGTCCCGGCGGGTACCAGCCGGTCCACCAGGCCCAGCCGCTCGGCCTCGGCCCCCTCCACCCGCCGCGCGGTGAAGATCAGCTCGGCGGCCCGCGCCGCTCCGACCCGGCGCGGCAGCAGCTGCGTCCCGCCACCGCCGGGGATCACACCGACCGAGACCTCGGGCAGCCCGACGACGGCGGTCTCGTCGGCGACGATCAGGTCGCAGGAGAGTGCCAGCTCGTAACCGCCGCCGAGCGCGAAGCCGTGGACGGCGGCGACGGCCGGGACGGGCAGACCCAGCACGCCGCCGTAGGCGGCCCGCGCGTAGGGGCGCTGCGCCTCCAGCTCGGCGTCGGTGAAGGAGTTCCGCTCCTTGAGGTCGGCCCCCACGCAGAAGGCGCGGTCGTGGGTGGAGGTGAGCACCACGGCGGAGACCGTCCGGTCCTCGCCCAGTGCCGTGCACGCCTCGGCGATCCGGCGCGCCAGCTCGGTGGAGACCGCGTTCATCGCCTTGGGCCGGTCGAGCACCAGCTCCGCCACGCGCCCGTGGCGCCGCACCACGACCCAGTCGCCGTACCGCTGCTCGGCTCCGCTGTCCTGCTGGGTCATCGACCCCTCCTTGGTTAACGCTCGCTCACTGACTCGACGGTGAGCGCATCATGCCATCCGCGCACCGGAGAGCGGCAGGGAGCGGCAGAGCGCGGCAGGGCGGCCGCGCGGCCGGTCCCAGGGGGTCAGCAGTCGCAACAGCCGCACTCGCACCCGCAGCAGCCGTCGCCGTCGCTCGCGCAGCTGCCGCCGCGGGCGCAGCAGTCGCAGCACTCGCAGCACTCACAGCAGCCCCGGTGACACAGTCCTTCGCGCTCCTCACCGCTCCACGGATCGCGGTAGGTGGAGGCGCAGCAGATCTGGCAGCCGCAGAAGAGGCCCGACCACACCGCGCACCCCGCGACCAGCCCGCGCCGCCGCGACGACCCGCCCTCGTCACCGAGCCCGCCGGGCGACGTCGGGTGGACGGGCGACGCCGGGTGGCCAGCGGCCGACGAGTGGGAGCAGCGCGTTCCGAACGACCGGTCCACCGCCTGCCGGACCTCGTGCACCAGCAGCATGTGGACCAGTGAGCGATCGGCCAGTCGGGCGTCGCGCAGCGCGAGAGCGATGCCGTGGGCCGCGTCGTCGCACAGGCGCCGCACGTCGGCGAGGTCGTGCGCGGTGGCGGCTATCGGGTTGAACAGCCCGGCGGCCCGGTCGGACGCCAGGTCGTCGACGGCGTCCAGCAGGTGCGCCAGCCGCCCGAAGAGCCGGCCGGCCTCCGCCAGCGGCGCCGCGTTCTCCGGCCGGTCCGCGAGGTGCGCGGTGTACGCGAAGGCGGCCGCCGTCGCGGTCTCGGTGGGGTCGGTGATCAGCAGCAGGGACGTACCGGGGCCGGCCGCCGCCTCGGCAGCCGGCTGGCGGTCCACCGCGTCCACCAGCACCGCGGTGTCGAAGCCGACAGCGGCGGCGCCACGGGCACCCGCGCGGTCCCAGCCGCGGGCGACCCGGCGCGCGGCGAGCGCGGCGCCGCGCCGGGACAGCAGACCGTCCCCGTCGGCCGCGTGGTCGCGGATCTTCGCCGCGGCCAGCACCAGCGAGACGGACGCCGACAGCCGCGCGCCCTCGCCCCGGGCCACCTCGGCGGTGCGCATCCCGCGCAGTGGGCAGGGCCCGGCCTTCGAACGGGTGCGCGCGCCGCGGCCGATCTGCGCGTCGTACAGCGCCGATACCAGCAGGGCGTCGTAGTTGGTCACCACCCGCGCGAGCTGTCCGTGCTCACCGCGCAACGTCAGGCACAGTCCGCACAGATGGGCCATCCACTCCGCCCGCAGCCCCTCGGACAGCCGGTGACGACACGGTCTGACGATTCCGAACATTCCCCGTCTCCCCTCGAACGCCCCCGGGCGGAGACGCCCGCTCCGGGGGCGGCCCCGGCATCGTGCCACGTCCGGGCGCGGCGGGCGCCCGCCGCGTCATGCTGATACCGACTCCGGACCGGACCATGACATGCGTGACCGCCCCGCGCCGGCGCGCGGCGCCTGGGCGGGGGCGGTGTCGGGACGGACGGAGGCGGGACGGGGCGGGCGGAGGCGGGAGACCTCAGGTGCGGCGGGTGAGCAGCCAGGGCGCGATGATGCCCAGGCCACGGACCGGCCGCTGGTAGAGCGGGCGGAGCGCGAAGCGGTAGTCGTCGGCGCGCGGGTCCTCCACGTCGGAGTCCTTCTCCGACCGGGGCGCGGCGCCGCCCTCGGTCAGCTCCTTGCGCAGCGCCTCGTCGACCAGGACCGCGTCCTTGGGCGCTATCGAGGTGAGCCTGCTGGCGAGGTTGACGGTGTTGCCGAAGACGTCGCCCATGCGTGTGGTGACGGTGCCGAAGGCGATGCCGACGCGCAGTTCGGGAAGGATCGGGTTGTCCGCCATGGTCTCCACCAGCCGCAGGCCGATGCCGGCGGCGGTGGCGGCGTCGTCGGCCGCGAACAGCACCTCGTCGCCGAGGGTCTTGATCAGCCGCCCGCCATGGGCGGCGACCTGGTCGGCGGCGGTGGTCTCGAAGGTCTCGACCAGCTCGCCGAGTTCCTCCTCCTCCAGGCGGCGGGTGAGCCGGGTGAAGCCGACGAGGTCGGCGAAGCCCACGGCCAGCCGCCGGTCGACCATCTCGGCGTCGTCCTGCTCCTGCACCACTCGGCCGGCGGCGGCGGCGAGCTGGCGGCGCCAGACGTAGACGAGGAACTCCTCCAGCTCCGGCAGCAGCAGCTCGACCAGCGGGTACGCGACCTCGCTGCGGGTCATGCCCGGCTCCGGGGGCTCGGTGAGGCCCTCCAGGAAGGAGTCGATCTGCCAGTCGGCGAGCCGCGCGGTGGTCTGACCGGTGGAACGCGCCACCTGCACCGCCATCGGCTCGCTGAGCAACCCGGCCTCGACCAGGCCGGCGAGACGGCGCAGCGCCAGCACGTCCGCCTCGGTGAGCGCCTTGGCCTGGCCGATGTCGGGGAAGCCCATGGCGCGCCAGAACCGTGAGGCCATCTCCATGGAGACACCGGCGGCGCGGGCGGCCTGGAAGGGCGTGTACTCCCGCTCGGCGCCGATGATCAGCTGTTCGAGCCGGAGCGCCACGTTGTCGTCGTGGGTCTCCGGTTCGTCGTCGCCGGTGTGCTCGGACGCGTCAGCCACGGCTGCTGCCCGCCGCCCCCGGGGTGAGAATCCCTCCGCTGCGCACTCGCCCTACCGTTTCGCTCCGCCGCGCCCTGCGCGCCGCTGTCCACGCACCACCCTACGGCAGCGGTGCCCTGTCCCACCGATGTCTGCCCAGGTCCGCCCCGGGACGCACCCCGGCCGGGCGGCGCGGTGGGGGCCGAACGGCCGCACCCGCACGCGGCCGCGCGCCCCCACCGGTGCCGGGTTCAGCCGGAGTCGTCGCGACGGGTGCGCAGGTGGACGATGTCACCGGCTCCGACGGCGTGACGTTCACCGTCGCCGTTGACGATCACCAGTCGGCCGTCGCCGTCCAGGGCGGTGGCGTCGCCGCGCAGTTCGTCACCACCGGGAAGCTGGGCGGCGACGGGCCTGCCCAGGGTGGCGCAGCCGGCGACGTACGCCTGCTGGACCCCGGCGGCGCCGGCGTCCCCGTCGGCGTCGTTCCACCGCCCGTACCACTCGGCGAGGGAGCGCAGCAGCGCGCGCAGCAGCGGGTCGCGGTCGGTGACGGTGGCGTCGGCCAGCCTCAGTGACCCGGCGGTGGGGACGGGGAGTTCACGGGCGGCGAGGGTGACGTTGACGCCGATCCCGAGGACGACGGCGGCGGCCCCGTCGGCGGTCTCGGTGCGTTCGGCGAGGATGCCGCCAGCCTTGCGTTCCTCACCTTCGACGGTGACCAGCAGGTCGTTGGGCCACTTCAGGGCGGTGTCGACACCGGCGGCGCGGGAGAGGGCGGTCGCGGTGGCGACGCCCGCGAGCAGCGGCAGCCAGCCCCAGCGCTCGGGCGGTGGTTCGGGCGCCAGCAGCACGGAGAGGAAGATCCCGGAGCGGGCGGGGGCGGACCAGCCCCGGTCGAGCCGGCCGCGTCCGGCGGTCTGTTCCTCGGCGACCAGGACGGCTCCGGGCGAGACGGTGCCGGCGCGGGCGGCGGCGACCAGGTCGGCGTTGGTGGAGCCGGTCGAACCGGTGACCTCCAGTGAGGTCCACGGCCCGTCGTGGCCGATCAGCGCGCGGCGCAGCGCGGTGGCACTGAGCGGCGGGCGGTCGAGGTCGGACCAGCGTCCGGCGCCGGCGGGGTCGTTCGGTGGAGCGGTCATGGGGCCAGATTAGGGGCGTGGGGGGCACGGATGTGGTCAACGCCGCACTGTGGATCGGCCCCGGCGCCGTTAACCTACGGATCGGTAGCCACCCGATGACGAGTAGGAGCCGCAGCCCGTGTCTGAGCAGGAGAACCGTTCCGTTGCCGCGGGCGAGAGCGCCGGTGCCACCGCCGACACCGCGGTCGTGGCCCACACCACCGCCGGAAAACTGGCCGAGTTCCGGCGGCGGGCGGACGAGGCACTGAACGCCGGGTCGCAGCGCGCGGTGGAACGGCAGCACGCCAAGGGGAAGCTGACAGCGCGCGAGCGGGTCGATCTGCTGCTGGACGAGGGCTCGTTCACCGAGCTGGACGAGTTGGCCCGGCACCGTTCGGTGAACTTCGGGATCGAGAAGAACCGGCCCTACGGCGACGGCGTGGTGACCGGGTACGGCACGGTGGACGGCCGGCCGGTGTGCGTCTACTCCCAGGACTTCACGGTCTTCGGCGGCTCGCTCGGCGAGGTCTACGGCGAGAAGATCGTCAAGGTCATGGACTTCGCGATGAAGACCGGCTGCCCGGTGGTGGGGATCAACGACGGTGGCGGGGCCCGCATCCAGGAGGGCGTGGCGGCGCTCGGGCTGTTCGCCGAGATCTTCCGCCGCAACGTGCACGCCTCGGGTGTGGTGCCGCAGATCTCGCTGATCGTCGGGCCCTGCGCGGGCGGCGCGGTGTACTCCCCCGCCATCACCGACTTCACGGTGATGGTCGACCAGACCTCCCACATGTTCATCACCGGTCCGGACGTCATCAAGACCGTCACCGGTGAGGACGTCGGCTTCGAGGCACTGGGCGGCGCCCGCACCCACAACACCACCTCCGGCGTGGCGCACTACATGGCCGCGGAGGAGAAGGACGCCTTCGACTACGTGAAGGCGCTGCTGTCGTACCTGCCGTCGAACAACCTCTCCGACCCGCCGGTCTACCCCGAGGAGGCGGAGCCGGAGGTCACCGACGCCGACCGTGAACTCGACACGCTGGTACCGGACTCGGCCAACCAGCCGTACGACATGCACCAGGCGATCGAACACGTCCTGGACGACGGCGAGTTCCTGGAGACGCAGCCGCTGTTCGCGCCGAACATCATCACCGGTTTCGGCCGGGTCGAGGGCCGTTCGGTCGGAGTCGTCGCCAACCAGCCGATGCAGTTCGCCGGTTGCCTGGACATCGACGCCTCGGAGAAGGCCGCCCGGTTCGTGCGGACCTGCGACGCCTACAACATCCCGGTGCTGACCTTCGTGGACGTGCCGGGTTTCCTTCCGGGCACCGACCAGGAGTACGGGGGCATCATCCGCCGGGGCGCCAAGCTGATCTACGCCTACGCGGAGGCGACGGTGCCGCTGATCACCGTCATCACCCGCAAGGCGTTCGGCGGCGCGTACGACGTGATGGGCTCCAAGCACCTCGGCGCCGATCTCAACCTGGCGTGGCCCACGGCGCAGGTGGCGGTGATGGGCGCGCAGGGCGCGGTGAACATCCTGCACCGGAGGCGGCTGACGGCCGTCGAGGACGACGCCGAACGCGAGGCGCTGCGCGCCCAGTTGACCCTGGAGTACGAGGAGGCGCTGCTCAATCCGTACGCGGCGGCCGAACGTGGCTACGTCGACGCGGTGATCATGCCCTCGGACACCCGGCGACAGGTGGTCCGCGGGCTGCGCGCGCTGCGCACCAAGCGGGAGCAGCTTCCCCCGAAGAAGCACGGGAACATCCCGCTCTGAGCGCGGCGCCCGTCCGGCGACGCGAACGCGCACGGGCGCGGTGCGGCGAGGGGTGGGCACGGCGGGCACGGCGGGACGGCGGGACGGCGGAGATGGCGGGCACGGTGAGCGGTGCGCGGCAGGCAGAGCGACGACCGACAGGCGGTAGACGATGAGCGAGCGGCACACCACCGGCGACGGACCGGCCCCGGCCGCCCCCGGCCCTAGTGAGGACCAGGGCCGGACGATCCGCGTGCTGCGCGGCAACCCGACCCCGGAGGAACTGGCGGCGGCGCTGGCGGTGGTGCGCGCCCGCCTCGCCGCTGCCGCGTCCGGCACGGCCGGTGCCGCGAACTCCCCCGCCGCCGCGGCGGCCTGGTCCGCGCATCCGCGTACGGTGCCCGGCACCCCGCCGGCGGCGGGCCCGAACGCCTGGCGCACCAGCTACTGGCCGGCCTGACGCCACCCCGGATCGCGATGGGCGCCGACGTCACCCCTCCCGGGCTCGCGGCCGGTGATCTGAGTACGCGTACTCAGGCGCCCCTGGCGCACACCGGGCATCATCGGCGTCATGCTCTGGCATGACCTCCGCGACGACCCGGCGGAGTCGGCGCGTGCCCTGCGCGCCCGGCTCCGCCGCGCGGGCTGGCTGATCGCGGCGACCATGGTCCTCGCCTCCCTCCTCCTGCTGGCCTGACGGCGGCCGCGGGACGGCGGCCGCGCGTCCGGGCGTCCCCGCCCCGCGCGGAGCGGCGCGGGACCCCGCTGAGATCCACTCCCTCTCAGGGGCCAGGCGGACAGGCCCCGGTCGGCCGCCGTTCGGCTCCCGGTATACCCGTGGCCGGATCTCTCTCGCGGAGGGCACTGTTCCGCCCGCGCCCTCGTCCTCCCGGCGTGGTGGGCGGCCTCCGCACCGCTGCCCCGGTCTCCTTCCCGCACGGCCCGATCGACCGAATGCCCTCTGGCGCACCCCATTACATACTCGGTATGTTCTCGGGCGGCGACGGGCACCCTTAGTCCGTCGCGTGGTGAACTCTACGATCCTGGGGGCAAGTTGAGCATGCGACGAAGCAGGACCGGAGCGGCGGTGATCGCCACCGCGGTGGCGCTCGCGCTGACCGCGGGGCTCGGAGGCGCGACAGCGGCGCCACAGGAGCAGAAGGAGCCCGCCCCGTCCTCGCAGACCTTCGGGGAGGGGCGCACGGTCACCCTGATCACCGGCGACCGCGTCAGCGTCGGCCCGGACCGCCGGGCGACCGGTCTGGTCCCCGCCGAGGGCCGGGAGCACATCCCGGTCCGCGTGACCCACCACGACGGGTCGACGCAGGTCGTGCCGCGCGACGCGGCAGCCCTGATCGCCGAAGGCAGCCTGGACGCCCGGCTGTTCGACCTCGGCGAACTGACGCGCCCCGAGTACGACACCTTCGACGGCACCCCGCTGATCGTCACCTACGACGACGGCACCAGCAGCGCCCGCGACACCCTGCACGCCGAGGCCGAACCGGAGGTCCGCGCCGAGTTCGACGTGCTGAACGCCGAGGCGCTCACCCTCCCCGAGAAGAGCGCCGACTCCGCGTGGGCGGCGCTCACCGCCGCCAACGACGAGGCCGCCGCGTCACTGACGGCCGCTCCCGGGGTCACCCGCATCACCCTGGACGGCTTCCGCCAGGCGATGCTGGACACCAGCGTCCCGCTGGTCGGAGCGCCGGACGCGTGGGACGCGGGATACGACGGCACCGGTGTCACCATCGCCGTCCTGGACACGGGCATGGACGCCGACCACGGCGACTTCGACGGCAAGATAGCCGCCGCCCAGAACTTCACCGACGCGCCGGACACCGACGACCCGTACGGCCACGGCACCCACGTCGCCTCCATCGCCGCCGGCACCGGCGACCGCTCCGACGGCACCTACCGCGGCGTCGCCCCGGGAGCCGAACTCGTCAACGCCAAGGTGCTCAACGACGACGGTAGCGGGATGGAGTCCTGGATCATCGCCGGAATGGAGTGGGCGATCGACGAGGGCTCCCAGATCGTCAACATGAGCCTCGGCGGCTGGGCCGGGACGGAGATCGACCCGATGGAGGAGGCGGTCGACCAGCTCTCCGCCGACACCGGCGCCCTCTTCGTGGTCGCCGCCGGCAACTCCGGGCCGGGCGAGAGGACCATCGACTCCCCGGGATCCGCCGACGCGGCGCTGACCGTCGGCTCGACCACCAAGTCCGACGAGATCTCGGACTTCTCCGGCGTCGGGCCCCGACTGCGCGGCGGCGTACTGAAGCCGGACATGGCGGCACCGGGCCAGGACATCGGCGCGGCGGCCGCCGCCGGGTCGATCATCGAGCGCGACGGCGACCCGGTCGCCGACGGCTACGTCTCCATCTCCGGTACCTCCATGGCCACCCCGCACGTGGCGGGCGCCGCCGCGATCCTGCTCCAGAAGAACCCCGACTGGACCGGCGAACAGCTCAAGTCCGTCCTGGTCTCCTCGGCGCTGGGGCTGGACGGCTACGCCCCCGTGCAGCAGGGCACCGGCCGACTCGACCTCGTCCGCGCGCTGGACCAGAGTGTCACCGCGGACTCCAACGCGCTGACGTTCGGAGCGGTCGAGTACCCGCACGAGGACGCCGAGCCGATCAGCCGCGAGATCACCTACCGCAACTCCGCGGACGAGGACGTCACGCTCACGCTCGCCACCGAGACGACCACCCCCGACGGATCGGCGGCACCGGAGGGAACCTTCACCCTGAGCGCCGAGGAACTGACCGTCCCGGCCGGCTCCTCCGCCACGGTCGAGGTGACGGCCAGCACCCGCGGCGGCGGTGAACTGTACGGCTCCTACGGCGTCTTCGTGACGGCGACGAGCGAGGACGGCCAGCGTGTCCGCACTGCCGGCACCCTCGACCGCGAGGCGCAGATGCACGAGGTCACCGTCGACGTCACCGGCCGCGACGGCGAGCCCCCCACGGCTGTGGACGTGTGGTTCCAGAACATCTCGACCGGCGACTTCCACATGCTCGGCACCACGGACGGCCGGCTCACCGCCCGTCTTCCCGAGGGCACCTACCTGACCGAGGTGAACGCCCTCAACGGTGATCTGGACGAAGGCGAACTCAGCGGCATCGACTGGGCCGTGCTGCCCGCCCTGGAGATCCCGGAGACGCCCTCACTCTCGGTCGACCTGCGCGACGCCGGCGAGATCGACTTCACCGTGCCCGACGACGGCGCCGAACTGGACTTCCTGCACGGCGGGTTCCAGGCCGACTGGGGCACCGGTGAGGCGGACGTCGCCTGGATGTTCGGTGCGCCCACAGGTGGCGTGCGCACCCTGGAGCTCGGTGAGGCCCCGGCGGACTGGGAGTTCAGCTCGGCCTTCGGCTCCCTCCACGGCATGGGCGGGGACATGGAGCGCCACAGCTACCGCGGCGTCGAGGACGGGTTCCCGACCGGCCTGGTGAACCACCCCTCCGAGGAGGACTTCTCGACGCTGAGCATCGACCTGGGCGCGCCGGCCTCCGACGCGATCGGCGCGCTCGTCCCGTACCCGCCGACGGGCGTCGCGCTGGGCGCCTTCCGCGATCTGCCGGCCACCTTCGAACTGCGGCTCCAGACCGACGCGAGCACTGACTGGTTCCTGTTGATGGACCAGACGGACTTCGCGGGGGACTGGTTCGCCACCTACTACAGCACGACGGAGTCGGACTACCAGCCGGGACAGAGCTACCACCACACCTTCAACGTCGGCGTGTTCGGGCCGTCCTTCGCCCATGACGGTGGCATCTACCGTGACGGCGCGGATCTCTACGCCATGTTCGGCCTGTTCAACGACAGTTCCGACAACGCCGGGTTCGTCGAGTTCGAGGAGGCCCGTACCGAGCTGTACCGAGACGGCGAACTCCTGAAGCGCACCAGCGACCCCGCCAACTGGCTGGGCGCCGAAGTGCCCGAGGAGGAGGCCGAGTACCGGCTCGTCTCCACCATCGAGCGCGGCGGGCTCGGCTACACCGACGTCTCCACCAGCGTCTCGGTCGACTACACCTTCACCTCGGCCGCGACCGAGGAGCCGACCCGCGTCAGCGGACCGGCAGCGGTCCGCTTCACACCGAAGCTCGCCCTGGACAGCACCGGACCGGCCGGGCGCAAGCAGGTCGTCCCGGTCACCGTCGAGGGCACCGAGGAGAAGTACCTGAAGATCGAGATCTCCTACGACGGCGGCGAGACCTGGGCCAAGACCCAGGTGCTGCCCGGCTCGGTCACCAAGGTGCTGGCCGACAACCCGGCGGCGGGCGGCTCCGTCTCCTTCCGAGCCACCGTCAAGGACAACCACGGCAACACCACCGTCCAGACCATCATCGACGCCTACCGCACCAAGTGACCTCCTAGCGTGACCCGTCCGCTCCGGTTCCGGCAGCACGACCGCCGGGACCGGAGCGTCCGCGCGTGAGACCCCGCACCACCACACCGCAGGCGGTCTCCGGCCGTGGTCCCGGCCCCGGCGAACACGACGTCACGGTCGACGCCGGGCGGCGCGAACCAAGCCCGGTACAGCGGTGGCCGGTTGACCCTGGCCACCATTCCGAGGCCGTCAGCTACCGCGCACCCTGGACGTCTTCACGACGTCGGGCGGCCCGCCCGCACTGCCGACGATTGGCCAGGACGACAGGAACCCCATGCCCGCGAAGCCCAACAGGAACCGAACGGCGGTGCTGGCCACCGCGGTCGCGCTCGCCCTCACCGCCAGTCTCGGCGGCGCCGCCGCCGTACCACCGACCGACGGACCCGGCGACACCCGCCGGGCCCCCCACAAACCCCCCGGAGCCGACGGCGCCCACGAAACACTCACCCTCATCACCGGCGACACCGTCATCCTCGGGCCGGACGGCGGGGTCCTGGGCGTCGCCAGGGGCGAGGGCCGCGAGAACATCCCGGTACGCGTCACCGACGACGGCGCCTCAACCCTGATCCTTCCCCTGGACGCAGCGCTGCTGGTCGAAGAGGGCCGCGTCGACCGGAGGCTGTTCGATGTCGCCGAGCTGACCCGCGCCGAGTACGGCTCATTCGACGGCACACCGCTGATCGTCACCTACGAGCACGGGGACGGGAACGGGAACGACGACGCGGCGGACACACTCCGCGCGGGGAGCGGCGCGGAGGTGCGCGCCGAGTTCGGCCTCCTCGGGGCCGAGGCGCTGACCGTGCCCGACGAGGGCGCCGCCGCGCTCTGGGAGACGTTCACCGCGTCGGCCGACGACGGCCTCGGCGTCGCGAGCCTCGCGCTGGACGGCGTGAACCACGTGAACCTGGACGAGAGCACGGTCCAAGTGGGCGCTCCCGACGCCTGGGGCGCCGGTTACGACGGCACCGGCGTGACCATCGCCGTCGTCGACACCGGACTGGATGCCGCACACGGCGACTTCGACGGCAGAGTGGTCGCGACCGAGAACTTCACCACCACCCGCGACCCGGGCGACCGCCACGGGCACGGCACCCATGTCGCCTCCATCGCCGCCGGCAGCGGCGACCGCTCGGACGGCACCTACCGGGGCGTGGCACCCGGCGCCGACCTCCTCGCCGCCAAAACGATGGACAACCAGGGCTACGGAATCGACTCCTGGATCATCGCCGGCATGGAATGGGCGGTCGAACAAGGCGCCGACATCGTCAACCTGAGTGTGGGCGGCATCCCCACCCCGGGGCTCGACCCCAAGTCGGACGCCCTGGACCGGCTGGCGGCCGATTCCGACACGCTGTTCGTCGTCGCCGCCGGCAACCGGGGCCCGGACGCCGGCACTCTCGACTCCCCCGCCGTCGCCGACGCGGCGCTCGCCGTGGGCTCGGTCACCAAGTCCGACGAGCTCGCGACGAGCTCCTCGATCGGGCCGCGCCTGGAGGACGGGGCGCTCAAACCCGACGTGGCCGCGCCGGGAGTGGAGATCGGCGCGGCTGCCGCCGCCGGCAGCTTTCTCGCGGAGGGCCGCGAACCCGTGGCGGACGGCTACTTCGGCCTGTCCGGAACCTCGATGGCGGCACCACACGTCGTCGGAGCCGCGGCCATCCTGCTCCAGCGCGATCCCGGCCTGACGGGCGAGCAGCTCAAGGATCTCCTGGTCAGCTCGGCGGTCGGCCTGGACAGCTACGCTCCCACCCAACAGGGCGCCGGCCGCCTCGACATCACCCGCGCGCTGGAACAGACGATCACCGCCGACACCGGCACCCTGACCTACGGTGTCGCGCCGTACCCGCAGGGCGACGCCGAGCCGGTCACGCGCGAGATCACCTACCGCAACCACGGAGACTCCGAGATCACCCTAGACCTCGCAACGGCCACCACCGGCCCCGAGGGCGGCACGGCCCCGGACGGGATGTTCACCCTGGACGCCGACCGGGTCACCATCCCCGCAGGCGGCAGCGGATCCGTTGCGGTCACCGCCGATCCGCGTTCGGGCGCCGAACTGACCGGCTCCTACGGCCTCTTCGTCACCGCCTCGGCTGACGGACAGACGGTGCGCACCGCAGGCGCCCTGGAGCTGGAGCACGCCTCCCACGACCTCACCATCAGGGTCACCGGGCGGGACGGCCGGCCCGCCGACGCCCTGGCGGGCAGCGTGCGCGTCCCTGCGGGCTGGGGCGAGGGCGGGCAGCAGGAGTTCGCGAGCGACGGCGGCGAGGTCACCCTCCGGGTCGCGCCGGGCGAATACGCCCTGGAGGCAGTCGCGTTCGGCGGCTCCCCCACTGAGGGCGACGTGACCGGCGCGGACTGGCTGGCCCTGCCGCGCGTGACCGTCGACCGGGACACCCTCGTGGAACTGGACGCCTCCGACGCGGAGCCGCTCGACTTCACGGTTCACGACCCGCTGGCGCCGCTCAGTGGCGTCGCCGGCAACCTCCGGATCGCCACGGGGGGCTCCACCACCCAGATCGGCTGGGACTTCGGGGCGCCCGCCGAGGGCGTCGGTACGGCCCAGGCCGGTCCCGACGTCGACGGAACCGCCCTGTCCGCCACCTTTGACGCGACTCACGCCCACCAAGACCTCAGCCAGAGCTACCACGCCCACCGCGGGGTTGCCGACGGCTTCCCCACCGGGCTCTCGCACCACCTCACGGCGGACGACGTCGCCACCACGACCCTGCGGGCCGGAGCACCCGGCGGCGACCGGGACGGCTGGATCATGACCCACACGGGGCGCGGCGTCACCCCCGTCGCCCCGCTCACCC
>NZ_BHZI01000118.1 GCF_004305975.1 Streptomyces otsuchiensis | reverse complement strand
CTCCTCCCCCGCGCACCGGTCCATGACGGTCCCCCCGTTCGGGGTAACCCGACGCCCCGGGACGCGACACACCGCCTCAGCCGGTCGTCTCATCGCACAGGCCGAGGACCATTCCGGTGACAGCCACCGGTGGAGGGACTCTCAGTGCGGCGACACGGCGCGACCACGACTCGACGGACGGCCCGCACGGCCACCTCCCTCGGCCTGCTGGCGGCGCTGGCACTCCCGCTGACCAGCGTCGACACGGCCTCGGCGGGCCCCGCGGGCGCACCGTGGAACACGGACACCGTGCGGAACACGGACGCACTGCGGGACGCGGACGCACTGCGGAACACGGACGCACTGCGGGACGCCGACACGGTCACGGCTGCCGACGCGGGGGCGTCCCGCGCGGCCGGCCGGACGGCGGCGCGGGTGGCCGCGCGGGGCCTGGTGTGGGAACGCTGCCCCGCCGCCGAGCGGCTGCCGCCGCCGGTGGAGTGCGCCACCGTGCACGTCCCCCTGGACTACACCGACCCGGAGGGCGAGTCGCTTCCGCTCCGGGTCAGCCGGGTCACGGCCACCGGACCCCCCGAAGAACGCCGCGGCGCGCTGGTGTTCAACCCCGGTGGCCCCGGTGGCGACGGCACCGCCTTCCCGCTGCGGCCGCTCAACCTCCCCGAACGGGTCTGGCGGGAGCTGCGGGAGGGCTACGACCTGGTCGGCTACGCGCCGCGCGGTGTCGGCGGCACCGCGCCGCTCTCCTGCGCGGCGCCGGAGTCCTTCCGTGCGGCGCCGAGCCCCGCCCCCACGCATCCCTCGCGGGCGGAGCAGGATGGGATGCACGAGGAGGCCGCACGGTACGCGGCGGGCTGCGCGCTCTCCGCCCCACGGCTGCTGCCGCACCTCACCAGCGGTGACAACGCGCGGGACCTGCATGTGCTGCGCGCCGCGCTCGGCGAGGAGCGGCTGAACTATCTCGGCGTCTCCTACGGCAGTTACCTCGGCGCCGTCTACGCGAGCCGCTTCCCGGAGTCGGTGGGGGCGATGGTGCTGGACAGCGTGGTGCACCCGGGGGCGGACAGGGTCTGGTACCGCGGCAACCTGCTCCAGTCGGAGGCGTTCGAGGAGCGGTGGGCCGACTTCCGGGCCTGGGTGGCGCGACACGACGCGGTCTACGGGCTGGGTGACAGCGCCGACCGCGTCGCCCGCCGGTACGACCAGGCGCGGCAGGCGGTGGCCGACCCCGTTCCCGGCCAGGCGGCGTCCGGCACCCGGGTGGGACCCGGCGAACTGCACCGCGCCTACCTCGGGGCCCTCTACGACGACGCGAGCTGGCCGCGACTGGCCAACGCGCTGGCCGAGTTCCACCGGGGCCGGCCGGAGCCCCTGCGGGCGGTGGCGCAGCCCGACCCCCGGGACGCGGCCGAGCGGGAGAACGCCGCGGCCGTCTACACGGCCGTGCAGTGCAACGACGCGCCCTCGCCGCGCGACCCCGCGCGCTGGCGGCGCGATGTGGAACGGACGGCCGAACGGGCACCGTTCGCCGCCTGGGAGAACGCGCGCCAGAACCTGCCCTGCGCGCACTGGCCGCTGCCCGCCGGCACCCCGGCCGAGGTCGGCGCGGCGGAGGGAGCGCTGCCGCCGGTGCTGCTGGTCCAGGGCACGCGCGACGCCCCGACGCCGTTCGCGGGGGCGGTGGAGACGCAGCGCCGGCTGCCGGGCTCGGTGCTGGTGACCGAGGAGGGAGGCGGGCGGCACGGGGTCACCGGCGGCAACAGCTGCGTGGACCGGCTCGTCGCCGCCTACCTGCTGCGCGACGATCTGCCGTCCGGAGCCGGGACGAGCTGCCCCGCACGGCCCGAGCCGCGCCCCTCCCCCGATCGCGCCACCGGCGGCTGACGACGGAGGGGGCGGCCACGGGGAACGCCCCGTCGGCTCAGGCCAGCGTGGCGATCAGGTCGGCCACCGACTTGCGGCGCCCGGTGTAGAACGGCACCTCCTCGCGCACGTGCATGCGCGCCTCGGAGGCCCGCAGATGGCGCATCAGGTCGACGATCCGGTGCAGTTCGTCCGCCTCGAACGCCAGGATCCACTCGTAGTCGCCGAGCGAGAACGAGGCGACGGTGTTGGCCCGCACGTCCGGGTAGGGGCGCGCCATCTTGCCGTGGTCGGCCAGCATCCGCCGACGGTCCTCGTCCGCGAGGAGGTACCACTCGTAGGAGCGAACGAAGGGGTAGACGCTGATGTAGTCGCGCGGCGTCTCGTCGGCGAGGAACGCCGGGATGTGCGACTTGTTGAACTCCGCCGGGCGGTGCAGCGCCATGTTCGACCAGACCGGCTCCAGGGTACGGCCGAAGCGGGTGCGGCGGAACCGGTTGTAGGCGTCCTGAAGGGCGTCGGGGGTCTCGGCGTGCCACCAGACCATGACGTCGGCGTCGGCGCGCAGACCGGAGACATCGTAGGTGCCGCGCACGGTGATGTCGGCGTCACCGAGCCGCTTGAACAGCTCCTCGACCTCGTCGGCCCAGCCCTCCCGGTCGTCCGGCAGCACGTCGCGCAGCCGGAATACCGACCAGAGGGTGTAGCGGATGACGTCGTTGAGTTCCTTGGCCCGCTTGCCTGCGTTCGGGCTCTTCTCAGGTGCAGCGCTCATGACGTCATTGTCCCGCCTGCCGCCCGGCTCCCGGCGGCAGGGTGCCCACCAGCTCCCGCGCCGCGTTGTCGGCGCCCGCGATGCAGGCGGGGATGCCCACCCCGTCGAAGGCGGCACCGCACACCCGCACTCCGGGCAGCGCGCCGACGGCGGCACGGACCCGCGCCACCCGGGCCAGATGCCCGACGGCGTACTGCGGCAGTCCGTCGACCCAGCGGGTGACGCGGCTGTCCACCGGCCGGGCGCCGAGCCCCGCCGCCTCGTTCAGGTCGGCGCGGGCGAGGGCGGTCAGCTCGTCGTCGTCACGTTCGAGCGCGGCGTCGTCGCCGTACCGGCCGATGGACGCCCGGACGACGAAGATCGCCGGGTCCTGGGCGGCGACCCAGTCCCACTTGCTGGTGGAGAAGGTGGCCGCCTTGATGTCACGCCCGTCCACGGCGGGCACCAGGAATCCGCTGCCACGCGGCAGCCGGGCCAGGTCCACGCGCCGGTAGGCGAGCGTGACCAGCGCCATCGAGGCGTACTCGACGGCTTCCAGTTCCCGCGCGGCGGTCGGCGCGTGCGGGGCCAGCAGCCGGGCCGCCGGGCCGGCGGGCAACGCCAGCAGCACGTTGTGCGCGGTCAGTTCACGGTCGTTGGCGAGGGTGACGACCCAGCCCGTGGGGGTGCGCCGCAGCGCGGTGGCGGGGGAACCGGCCAGCAGGGTGCCGCCGTCCTCCGCGCAGCGGGCGGCCACGGCCTCCGCCAGGGTGCCGACGCCGCCGTCGATACCGGTGAACACGGGCTCCCCGGGCCGGGCGGGCACCCGGGCCCGCACCTCGCGGACGGCGTCGAGCAGCGAGGGGCGGCGCTGCGCCTCGGCGAACAGCTGGGGGACGGCGGCACGCATCGACAGCCGGTAGACGTCGCCGGCGTAGACGCCGCCCAGCAGCGGCTCGACCAGCCGGTCGACCACCTCGTTGCCCATCCGCTCGGCGACGTACTCGCCCAGCGCCACGTCCTCGCCCAGCGGGGTGGGGGGCAGCCGCGCGTCCTGGCCGATCCGGGCGACCGCGGTGTCGGAGAGCAGCCCCGCGAGCGCCGCCGGGCTGTCGGGCACCCCCATGAGATGCCCCTTGGGCATCGGGCGGAGCGACCCCCGGGTCCAGACGGCGGCGGTGGTGACGGCCGGCGGCCGGAGGGCTCCGCCGAGCCCGACGTCCCGGGCCAGCTCCACGGCTTCCGGGCGGCGCGCCAGCAGCGATTCCGCGCCGAGATCGGCGCGGACTCCGGCGATCTCGCCCCGCAGCAGCTTTCCCCCCCACCGCTGAGAGCCCTCGACCACGGTCACCCGCGTGCCGGAGGCGAGCAGCCGGTGCGCGGCGGCCAGGCCGGAGATGCCGCCGCCGATCACGATGGTGTGCATGGGGCTCACTCTTTCAGACGCGCGGCACCGTCCACGCCGCCCCCGCACCGGAACCGGCCGTTCCGCGAGGGGACGGCCGACGGCCCGCGCCGGGCGTCAGCGGGCGGTGCGGGTATGCACGAACTCCACCAGCCGGGTCAGGGCGTCCGGGTCGGTGGTGGGCAGCACCCCGTGGCCCAGGTTGAAGATGTGGCCGGGCAGTCCGCGCGCGGACTCCAGTACGGCCGCGGCCTGTGTCTCGACCGCCTCGCGCGGCGCGAAGAGCACGGCCGGGTCGAGGTTGCCCTGGAGCGGCTTGGCGTGACCGGTACGGCGCGCGGCCTCGTCCAGCGGGACCCGCCAGTCCACCCCGACGACATCCGCGCCGGCGTCGCCGAGCTGGCCCAGCAGCTCGCCGGTGCCGACACCGAAGTGGATGCGCGGCACGCCGTAGCCGGAGACCGCGTCGAAGACCTTCTCGGAGGCGGGGCGCACCCGGGTGCGGTAGTCCACCGGGGAGAGCGCTCCGACCCAGGAGTCGAAGAGCTGTACGGCCGAGGCCCCGGCCTCGATCTGCACGGAGAGGAAGGAGGCGGTGATGCCGGCCAGCCGGTCGAGGAGGTCGGCCCACAGCTGCGGGTCGCCGTACATCAGGGCCTTGGTGTTCTCGTGGTTGCGCGAGGGGCCGCCCTCGACCAGGTAGCTGGCGAGGGTGAAGGGGGCGCCGGCGAAGCCGATCAGCGGGGTGCCGCCGAGTTCGGCGGTCAGCATCCGGATCGCCTCGGTGACATAGGCGACGTCGCCGGGCTCCAGCGGCCGGAGCCGTTCGAGGTCGGCGCGGGTGCGCACCGGCTGGGCGACCACGGGGCCGACGCCGGGCTTGATGTCGAGGTCGACGCCGATGGCCTTCAGCGGCACCACGATGTCGCTGAAGTAGATGGCGGCGTCGACGCCGTGCCGGCGCACCGGCTGGAGGGTGATCTCGGTGACCAGCTCCGGCATCATGCACGACTCCAGCATCGCCGTGCCCTCCCGCGCCTTGCGGTACTCGGGGAGGGAACGCCCGGCCTGGCGCATGAACCAGACGGGGGTGTGCGGGACCTCCTCACCGCGGCACGCACGGAGGAAGGCGGAGTCGGCCAGCCGCTCGTCGGCCGCCGGGGTCGTCGGGGGGTTGCTGCGCTCGCTCACACGGGAAAGTCTCCCATGTTCCCCCGACGCAGCCCGCCACGCGGGTGTGGCTACCGGTTCCCGCCCGGTTGGACGCTTAGTGTTACCGGCCATGGCTGCTCAGGCGTGGAAGGTGGAGGAACCCGGATCTATGAATGAGCCCGGTGAGGGTGTCCCGTCGGGCTTCCGGAGGGTGGTCGCCGCGTTGTCGGCGGCCCGGCCCCGGAGCGAGGTCCAGCTGACGCCGATGCCGCCCCCGAAGCGGCTGGCCCCGTACGCCGTCGCCCTGGAGGCGTCGGTGGTTCCGGTGGCCGGGCCCGGCGGAGGCCACGAGGAGGACGAGGAGGAGCTGGCCGACGGCCGGTTCGTCCTGCTGCACGACCCGGACGGCCAGGACGGCTGGTTCGGCACACTGCGGGTGGTGACGCTGGCGCGGGCCTCCATGGACCCGGAGCTGGGCGCCGACCCGCTGCTGCCGGAGGTGACCTGGTCCTGGCTGACGGAGGCGCTTGACGGCTCCCGCGGTCCCGGCTGGGCCGAGCCGAGCGGCACGGTGACCCTGGCGGCCTCCCAGTCCTTCGGCGCGCTGGCGGAGCGCCCGCCGCGCACCGAGGTGGAGCTGCGGGCGTCGTGGTCGCCGCGCGAGGAGGAGACGGTCGCCGGTCACCTGCTGGGCTGGTGCGGGCTGCTGGCGCAGTGCGCGGGGCTGCCGCCGGAGCCGGCGTCCCCGGGAGTGGCGGCGCTGCCGCGTCGCCGCACCCCTCGTCGGGGTGATCCTCACCTCGGCTGAGGCTGCTCCGACCGGGTGAGCCGGAAGGCCGCCCGGCCGCCGGGTGCCGGGGAGCGCGCGCCGGGGGGTCACCGGTTCGTGATCATTCCCTAAAGGCGCCGGGGGTTCCTGCCGAAGGACACTATGACCCATCCATGCGGGTCCATCCGGATGCATCCGGATCGCACCGACTCCTCCCCCCGGGAGTCGGTCCTTCCCCCCACCCTCACCCGGGAGGCCCGGTGTCCGTTCTCCTCGAGCAGCCAACAAGCCTGGTGTCCTACCGCCCGACGAAGCCGACGGCCATGGTCGTCGTGGCCGACCCCCGCGTCCGCTCGACCGTGACCCGCCACCTGTGGGCGCTCGGTGTGCGTGACGTGATCGAGGCGTCGTCAGTGGCGGAGGCTCGCCCGCGTATCGGAAACCCGCGCGACATCTGCGTGGCAGAGGTCCACCTTCCCGACGGTTCCGGGCTCAGCCTGCTGTCGGAGACCCGTGCCGCGGGATGGCCCAACGGCCTGGCGCTGTCCGCGGCCGACGACATCGGCGCGGTGCGCAACGCGCTCGCCGGCGGCGTCAAGGGCTATGTCGTGACCGGCACCCGCAACAACCTCGGCCCGCCGACCCGCCACGGCGCGGCCCCGATCGGCGCCGCCGCGGCCCGGATGCACCGGCGTCAGCCCGGCGCGCAGGGCCACCCGAACGGCTACCGGGAGCTGTCCGGCCGCGAGGTCGAGGTGCTGCGGCTGGTCGCGGAGGGCCAGTCGAACAAGGCGATCGGCGTCTCGATGGGGCTGTCGGCGCTGACCGTCAAGAGCCACCTGGCGCGCATCGCGCGCAAGCTGGGCACCGGTGACCGCGCGGGCATGGTCGCGGTAGCGCTCCGCACCGGCATCATCCACTGACGGCCGCTTCGCGGGGCGGCGCCCGGGTGCGGTGACGGAGGAACGTTCCTCCGTCACCGCACCCGTGTACCGCCGAGGTGGTACAGCGTGCGCGCACAGTTACCCTTGAGGGGTGACCGACGCCCCGCAGACCGACGCCCAGGCCCCGACCTCGCCCGCGCCGACCTCCGGTCCGGCGCCGGTACCCTTGCTCACCCCCCGGGAGGGGGTGCCGGACGTGGTCGCCGACGACGCGGGACTGGCGGACGTGGTCGCCGCGTTCGCGGCCGGCACGGGACCGGTGGCGGTCGACGCCGAGCGGGCGTCCGGCTACCGCTACGGGCAGCGCGCCTACCTCGTGCAGCTCCGACGCGAGGGCGCGGGGACGGCCCTGGTCGACCCGGTCGGCTGTCCCGACCTGAGCACGCTGGGCGAGGCGCTGGCGGACACCGAGTGGGTGCTGCACGCCGCCTCACAGGACCTCCCCTGCCTGCGTGACATAGGCATGATGCCGCGCACCCTGTTCGACACGGAACTGGCCGGCCGGCTGGCGGGGTTCGCCCGGGTCGGCCTGGGGGTCATGGTCGAGACGGTGCTCGGATACTCGCTGGAGAAGGGCCACTCCGCGGTCGACTGGTCCACCCGGCCGCTTCCGGACCCGTGGCTGCGCTACGCCGCCCTGGACGTGGAGCTCCTGGTGGACCTTCGTGACGCCCTGGAGCGCGAGCTGGAGCAGCAGGGCAAGCTGGAGTGGGCTCTGGAGGAGTTCGACGCCATCGCCTCCGCTCCCCCGCCCCCGCCGCGCAAGGACCCCTGGCGGCGCACGTCGGGGATGCACAAGGTCCGTCGCAGGCGGCAGATGGCGGTCGTCCGCGAGCTGTGGACCTCCCGGGACGAGCTGGCCCAGGAGCGGGACCTCTCTCCGGGGAAGATCCTCACCGACGCCGCGATCGTCGCCGCCGCACTGGCCAACCCGGAGGACGCCCGCGCGCTGGCGGCGCTGCCCGGTTTCGGCCAGCGTATGAACCGCCGACTGGTCCAGCGGTGGCAGAGCGCCATCGACCGGGCCCGCGCGATTCCCGAGCGGGAGCTGCCGCAGCCGGGCCAGGGCACGATCGGACCGCCGCCTCCCCGCTCCTGGGCTGACAAGGACCCGGAAGCGGCCGCCCGGCTCACGGCGGCCCGCGCGGCCGTCACGGCGCACGCCGAGGAACTGAACATGCCGCAGGAGAACCTCCTCACTCCCGACAGCGTGCGCCGCCTGTGCTGGGAGCCGCCCGCGGAGCTGAGCGAGGCCACCGTGGACGAGGCGCTGCGGGAACTGGGCGCCCGGGGCTGGCAGCGCCGCCAGACGGTACCCCTCCTCGTCGACGCGCTGGCCGCCGAGGCCTGATCGGGCGAAACCGGGAGCGGGCCGCGCCGGGAGCGCGGGCGGCCGACGATCGCGTCAACTCCGTCGCACCCCTGCCTTGCCTCTCAGTTACTGGCGAGTAGCATGGGGGTGGACTTGGTCGCGGCGATGCCGGGGCCGTCGGCCGTGCTTCTGGAGGAGAGCCATCGTGCCTCGTACCGTCAGGGACGTCGTCTTCGTCGACGGCGTCCGTACCCCGTTCGGAAAAGCGGGACCGAAGGGCATCTACCACGAGACCCGCGCGGACGACCTGGTCGTCAAGTGCATCCGTGAGCTGCTGCGCCGCAACCCCGGCCTGCCGCCGGAGCGCGTGGACGAGGTGGCCGTCGCGGCCACCACCCAGATCGGCGACCAGGGCCTGACCCTGGGCCGCACCGCCGGGATCCTGGCCGGGCTGCCGAAGTCGGTGCCCGGCTTCTCGATCGACCGCATGTGCGCGGGCGCCATGACGGCGGTCACCGCCACCGCCGGCTCCATCGCCTTCGGCGCCTACGACGCCGTGATCGCGGGCGGCGTGGAACACATGGGACGCCACCCCATGGGCGAGGGCGTCGACCCCAACCCCCGTTTCGTCTCCGAGAAGCTGGTCGACGAGTCGGCCCTCTTCATGGGGATGACCGCGGAGAACCTGCACGACAGGTTCCCCCACCTGACCAAGGCCCGCGCGGACGCCTACGCGGTGCGCAGCCAGGAGAAGGCGGCCAAGGCGTACGCCGACGGCCGCATCCAGCCCGACCTGGTCCCGATCTCGGTGCGCCGCACCAACCCCGAGGCCGGGGAGACCGGCTGGGGCCTGGCCACGGCCGACGAGCCGATGCGCCCGGGCACCACCCTGGAGAACCTCGCCGCGCTGAAGACCCCCTTCCGCCCGCACGGCCGGATCACGCCGGGCAACGCCGCCGGTCTCAACGACGGCGCCACCGCCTCGCTGCTCGCCGCCGAGGACATGGCGCGCGAGCTGGAACTCCCCGTGCGCATGCGCCTGGTCTCCTACGCCTTCGCGGGCGTGGAGCCGGAGGTCATGGGTGTCGGCCCGGTGCCCTCCACGGAGAAGGCGCTCGCCAAGGCAGGGCTGTCCATCGGCGACATCGGGCTGTTCGAGATCAACGAGGCGTTCGCCGTCCAGGTCCTGGCGATGCTCGACCACTTCGGCATCGAGGACGACGACCCGCGGGTCAACCAGTACGGCGGCGCCATCGCCTTCGGACACCCGCTGGCCTCCTCGGGCGTGCGCCTGATGACGCAGCTGGCCCGGCAGTTCGAGCAGCAGCCGCACGTGCGCTACGGCCTGACCGCGATGTGCGTCGGGTTCGGCATGGGCGGGACCGTCATCTGGGAGAACCCCCACTGGGAGGGCAAGTGAGCACCGCAGAGCTTCTCAAGGGAGCGGCAGAGCTGTTCCCCGACGAGGTCGTGACGCAGGCGCATGTGCGCCACCTCGACCTGCCCGAGGGCGGCGGCCGGCTGGCCCTGATCACCCTGGACAACGGGCTGGACCACACCAAGCCGACGACCTTCGGCCCGCAGTCGCTGGCCAACCTGAACGCCGCGCTGGACCAGGTCGCCGCCGAGGCGGGCCGGGGCGAGATCGTCGCCGTCGGCCTCACCGGCAAGCCGTTCATCTTCGCGGTGGGCGCCGACCTCAAGGGCGTCGAACTGCTCGGGCGCCGCGAGGACGCGCTGGCCATCGGCAAGGGCGGCCATGACGTCTTCCGCCGGTTCGCGACCCTCGGCGTACCGTCCTTCGCCTACTACAACGGTGCCGCGATGGGCGGCGGCGTCGAGGTGGGGCTGCACTGCGCCTACCGGACCGTCGCCGCGCAGCTGCCGGCGTTCGCGCTGCCGGAGGTCTTCCTCGGGCTGGTGCCGGGCTGGGGCGGCTGCGCGCTGCTGCCGAACCTCATCGGCGCCGAGCGCGCGATCAAGGTGATCATCGAGAACGCGCTGAGCCAGAACCGCATGCTCAAGGGTCCGCAGGTCCACGACCTGGGGATCGCCGACGCGATCTTCGACTCGGCGGACTTCCTGGAGCAGTCGCTGCAGTGGACGTCCGCGGTGCTGCGCGGCGAGATCGTCGTGGACCGTGCCGAGGTGGACCGCGGCGAGGCGTGGGACGCGGCCGTCGCCGCCGGCCGCGCGTTCGCGGACTCCAAGGTGCACGGCGCCGCCCCGGCCGCCTACCGCGCCCTGGACATCGTCGCCGCCGCCAAGGACGGCGACCTCGATGCCGGTTTCGCCGCCGAGGACGAGGCGCTGGCGGACCTCATCATGGGCGGTGAGCTGCGCAGCGGCATCTACGCCTTCAACCTGGTGCAGAAGCGCGCCAAGCGGCCGGCCGGCGCGCCGGACAAGAAGCTGGCGCGCCCGGTCACCAAGGTCGGCATCGTGGGCGCGGGGCTGATGGCCTCGCAGCTGGCGCTGCTGTTCGCACGCCGTCTGGAGGTGCCGGTGGTACTCACCGACATCGACCAGGCCCGGGTGGACAAGGGTGTCGGCTACGTCCACGAGCAGATCGACATGCTGCTGCTCAAGGGCCGGGTCAACCAGGACAAGGCGAACCGGCTGAAGGCCGCGGTCACCGGCTCCCTGGACAAGGCGACGGCGTTCTCCGACGCGGACTTCGTGATCGAGGCCGTGTTCGAGGAGATGGGCGTCAAGCAGAAAGTGTTCGCGGAGCTGGAGGCGGTGGTGCCCGAGCACGCCATCCTCGCCACCAACACCTCCTCGCTGTCGATCACCGAGATGGCCTCCGGGCTCAGCCACCCGGAGCGGGTCGTCGGCTTCCACTTCTTCAACCCGGTGGCGATCCTGCCGCTGCTGGAGATCGTCCGGGCCGAACAGACCGACGACGCCTCGCTGGCGACGGCGTTCGCGGTGTCGAAGAAGCTGAAGAAGACGTCGGTGCTGGTCAAGGACGCCCCGGCGTTCGTGGTCAACCGCGTCCTGACCCGCTTCATGGGCTCGGTGCTCGGTGCCATCGACGAGGGCACCGACATCGCCACCGCCGATCGCGCGCTGGCGCCGCTGGGGCTGCCGATGTCCCCGATCCAGCTGCTGGAGCTGGTCGGCCCGGCGGTGGCGCACCACGTGGCGGGCACCCTGCACAGCGCCTACCCGGACCGCTTCGCCGTCTCGCCCAACCTCGGCCGGGTCGTGGAGGCGGGCAAGCGGGCGTTCTACGTCCATGACTCCGGTCAGCCGGAGCTGGACCCGGAGGTGCTGGCCCTCTTCGAGACCGGCGACGCTCCGCTGACCGAGGAGCAGGTGCGCGACCGGGCGCTGGACGCCATCGCCGAGGAGATCGGGCTGATGCTGGAGGAAGGCGTGGTCGCCGCGCCCGAGGACATCGACCTGTGCCTGATCACGGGCGCGGGCTGGCCGTTCCACCTGGGTGGCATCACTCCCTACCTGGACCGGGCGGGCGTCTCCGAGCGGGTGCTCGGGCGACGGCTGCTGGCTCCGGGGGTGGCGAGCGTGCCGGAGTGACCTCCGGCAGCTGACCCGCGTGCCACCAGGCACGCCTGCGCATGGCGACGGCGCCCGTCCATCCCTCACGGGGTGGGCGGGCGCCGTCGTCGTGCGCCGTCGCACTTCGGTGGCGGGCGTCGGCGCTGGGCCGTGTGGCCCCCGTCACGTGTGGGGCGGGCCCATGAACGGACGATGACGTCATATCATCCGGGATCAGGTGATTTTCCGTAGATCATCAGGTGAGGAGTCTCCGGATGTCCGACGTCCACGCTCCCGATGTACCGTCCCGCCGCCGGAGGGGGCGCGCCCGCCGTGTCCTGCTCTGGACGTTCGCCGCCGTCACCGTCGCGGTGCTGGCCACCGGTGGATGGCTCTACTACCAGGTCAGCGGCAAGCTGCGGAGCGTGGACATCAACGCCGAGCTGGAGGAGCGGGGCGCAGAGCGACCCGAGAGCCGCGAGGACGGCGGCCGCGCGATCCTCGTGCTGGGAAGCGACTCGGGCGCCGCCGGGGAACGGAACGGCCGGGAGGCCACCGACGGCGACGGCGGGGATGACGGCGGCGCCGGCGCGGACGGCGAAGACGGGGATGACGGCGACGGCCCGACAGGTTCGCTGCCGGCCGACGGCTCAGCGATGGTGGTGCGGCTGCCGGCGGACGGCTCCTCCCCCACGGCGGTCGGCATCCCCCACACCTTTCCCGTCCCCCGTCCGCCGTGCGCGGACGCGCCCGGTGCGGAGGAGGCCGGGGCCGCCCCGGCGCTCCCCTTCCACTCCGTGCGGTCGGCCGGTGGCGCCAGTTGCGTGGTGCAGGTGGTCGAGGAACTGTCCGGGCTGCGGATGGACCACTACATCGAGGTGGACTTCGCCGGGTTCGGCGCCCTGGTGGACGCCCTCGGCGGCATCGACGTGGACCTGCCGGAGCCCGTCCTGGACGAGCGCAGCGGGCTGCGGCTGGACGCCGGTCCCCAACGGCTGGACGGCGACACCGCGTTGACCGCGCTCCGGGCCGTCGGCGGGGAGGCACAGCAGCGTTTCCTGCTGGCCCTGATCGCGGAGATCGACGACCAGGACGTGCTGGGCAGTCCGACGACGCTCTACCGGGTCGCCGAGGCCGCGGCGGGCTCGCTCACCACCGACGCGGGCCTCGGCTCGGTGCCGGACCTCGTGGCGTTCGCCCGCGACCTGAGCGCGGCGGACACCAGCGGCCTGGAAGTGCTGGCCCTGCCCGCCAACCGCCCCGACGCCGAACCGGTCTGGGAGTCCCTGCGCGGCGCGGACGCGACCCCGTAGCGCCGCGGGCCGCGGGGCGGGGTGGGGCGGTTCACTCCGTTCGGACGAGGGTGATCTCGCGGGCGGCCGTCGCGAAGCCGAGTGCCTCGTGCAGGGCGCGGGTGGAGGGATCGTCGGCCCGTACCCGGGCCGTGGCCTCGATGGCGCCCAGGCGCCGCGCGGCGTGCATCGCGGCGAGCGCGGCGGCACGGGCCAGTCCGTGCTGACGGTGGTCCGGGTGGGTGGCGACGGGGCCGAGCGAGACGACGCGGTTGGTCTCGTCCAGCCAGCCGACGCATCCGGCCACGGCCATGCCGCACGCGGTCAGCCCGGCCAGCCAGTCGAGGTCCGGGCGGTAGGGCCAGCAGCTCATGGCGCGCCGGTACTCCTCGGCGCCGTCGTCGGGCGCGGTACCGGAACCACCGGCCGCCGCGTGGTGCACACCGGCCAGCGCCTCGGCGTCCGTCTCGCCGCGGACATGCCGGAGCCAGTAGCCCTCCGGCGTCTGCGGTGTCGGCAGGTCGGTCAGTCTCCGGCGCAGCTGGAGCACGGCGGGGTGGTCGTCCGCCTGCCGGTAGCCCAGCCCGCGCAGCGCGTCGAGCAGGCCCTGTTCGGCATCCGTGACCGCGACGCGCGCCGAGGCGGCCCAGCCGACCACTCCGGGCGCCAGCTCCACGTGGTCCGGGTCGAGTTGCAGTCGGAGCGGGGCCATCGTGCCGTCAGCGTCGCCGGGGCGCGCCGCCCAGCCGACCACGGTGCCCTCGTGCTCCCACAGAGCGAAGTCCTCGGCCTCCGGGCGCGCTCCGCGTGCGAGGGGCAGCGCGGCCAGTTCTCCGATGTGCCAGCGGCCGGGTCCGCCGGGCCACAGGCGCTGGGCCAGTGTCTGCATGGCCCGTAGGTCCGCGGGCCCCTCGTACGCGCGCTGCTGGTAACGGCTGTCGATCACCACGCCCCACCCTAACCGGCGGCGCCCCGGCTTCTGGTCACGCCGATGTGAACTCGTGCGCCGCGAGTGCGACGCTACCGACGCCGGGCGGGCCGCGCATAGCATTCGGCCGGAGAGGACCGGTTCCAGCCCCCGCCGACCCGCCGCACCGCCGACCGACTGGAGCAGCCGTGCCACGATCACATCCCGCCCAGCGCCACGCCGTCGTCGCCGTGGCACTGGCCGTCTGCGCCGCGGCCGGTGCGGCGCTGGTGACCGCCGTCGCACAGGCGGGAGAGGACCCCGGCGACGGGGCGAGAGGCTCGGAACCGGAGCAGCTGCGGGTCAGCGTGGTGGAGACCCTCCCCCACGACCCCGCTGCCTTCACCCAGGGGCTGGAGGTCGCCGACGGGGTGCTGTACGAGGGCACCGGACTGGCCGGACGCTCCTATGTGTCGGCGACCGATCAGGCGACCGGCGTGGAACTCGCCCGCGCGGAACTGGCCTCTCCGCTGTTCGGGGAGGGGATAACCCTCACCGGAGAGGCGCTGTGGCAGCTGACCTGGCGCGACGGGGTGGCGTTCGAACGCGACCCGCGGACCCTGGCGGAGCGACGCACGGTCCGCTATGACGGCGAGGGCTGGGGTCTGTGCCACCAGCCCTCGCCCGGCCGGCTGGTGATGAGCGACGGCTCGGACACGCTGACCTTCCGCGACCCGGTGACCTTCGAGGCCACCGGGAGCGTCCGGGTCACCTCCGCCTCCGGCCCGGTCAGCGACCTCAACGAACTGGAGTGCGTCGGGGACGAGGTGTACGCCAACGTCTGGCACTCCGAGACCATACTGCGCGTCGACCCCGACGACGGCGTGGTGACCGGCGAGATCGACGCCTCCGGCCTGCTGACGGCCGAGGAGCGGCGTGCGGCGGACGTGCTCAACGGGATCGCGTGGTCACCCGCGCACGACGCCTTCCTCATCACCGGGAAGTTCTGGCCCCACCTGTTCGTGGTCGAGTTCGATCCGCTGTGACGCCGGGACGGGGTGCGAGTCCGACGCCGGGACGGGGTGCGAGTCCGACGCCGGGACGGGGTGCGAGTCCGACGCCCGGTCAGCCGATGCGCTTGTAGTAGAAGCTGCAGTCCTCCAGGACTCCGTCGGGGTCGGCCGCGTAGTCCGGCACCACTCCGTAGCAGCTCCAGCCGGTGTTCCGGTACAGGTGGTCCGCGGTGCTGGCGGTCGCGGTGTCCAGCATCAGCAGGGTGACCCCGGCGCGGGCGGCGGACTGCTCGGCGGCGGCCAGCAGCGCCCGGCCCAGGCCCGCGCCACGGGACTCCCGCCGGACCAGGAGCTTGCGGATCTCGGCCCGGTGGGCCGCGTTGGGCTTCTCCTCCAGGCCGAGGCTGACGGTGCCGGCCACCGCGCCGCCGTCCTCGCGCGCGGTCCACACCGCGAGCGTGCCGGCCGCGACGGCGTCCGCCCGGTCCCGCCACCACCGCTCGGCCTCTTCGTGTTCGAACGGTTTGACGAAGCCGACCGACGCGCCGCCGTCGACGGAGTCGGCGAGCAGACCGGCCAGGTCGGGCAGCTGCTCCTCGAACGCCTCGGCCGACAGCCGGCTGATGCTGTACACCGCTGGGTGCTCCTCACGCGGGTGGTGCGGGGCGGTGCGACGCGCGTAGCGCCGAGCCGCCGGGTGGTACGGGTACGACATGGGCGACCGCCCCGGGCAGGCCCGGGGCGGTCGTCCGCGGTCGCTCAGGCCGGGGCGGTGTTGTAGCTGCCGTCCAGCCGCGCGATGTGGCCGGTGACCTCGCGCGTGATGTCCGGCGCTGTCAGCCCGATCGATGCCATGACGTCCTTGCGGGAGCCGTGGTCCAGGAAGCGGGGCGGGATGCCGAAGTCGCGCAGCGGGACCTCCACCTCGGCGTCGCGCAGCGCCTGCGCGATGGCCGAACCCACGCCGCCGGCCCGCCCGTTGTCCTCGACGGTGACGACCAGACGGTGCTTGGCGGCCAGGCCGGGCAGCTCGGCGTCGACCGGCTTGACCCAGCGCGGGTCCACCACGGTCACCGAGATCCCCTGCTGACGCAGCAGGTCCGCGGTCTCCAGGCAGAGCGGCGCCAGCGCGCCGATCGAGAGCAGCAGCACGTCGGGGCGCTCGGTCTCGGGGTCCGCCGAGCGCAGCACGTCCATGCCCCCGACGGTTCCGACTGCCGGGACCGAGGGGCCCACGGCGCCCTTGGAGTAACGGACGACGGTCGGTGCGTCCTCGACGTCGACCGCCTCGCGCAGCTGCAGCCGCAGCTGCTCGGCGTCGCGGGGCGCGGCGAGCCGCAGGCCCGGCACGCACTGGAGGATCGACATGTCCCACATGCCGTGGTGGGAGGCGCCGTCCGGGCCGGTGACACCGGCGCGGTCCAGCACGAAGGTGACGCCGAGACGGTGCAGGGCGACGTCCATCAGCAGCTGGTCGAAGGCGCGGTTGAGGAAGGTGGCGTAGACGGCGAAGACGGGGTGCAGCCCGCCCGCCGCCAGGCCGGCCGCGGAGACCGCGGCGTGCTGCTCGGCGATGCCGACGTCGAAGACCCGCTCGGGGAACTCGTCCGCGAACTCCTTGAGGCCGACGGGACGCAGCATCGCCGCCGTGATGGCGACGACGTCCTTGCGCTCGCGGCCGATGCGGACGATCTCGTCGCCGAAGACCGAGGTCCAGTCGGCGCCGGCCGCGGCGACGGGCAGGCCCGTGTCGGGGTGGATGACGCCGACGGCGTGGAACTGGTCGGCCTCGTCCTCACGGGCCGGCTGGTAGCCGCGGCCCTTCTCGGTGAGGCAGTGCACGATGACCGGTCCGCCGAACCGCTTGGCGCGCTGGAGGGCGGATTCCAGAGCCTCGATGTCGTGGCCGTCGATGGGGCCGACGTACTTCAGGCCCAGGTCCTCGAACATGCCCTGCGGGGCGATGAAGTCCTTCAGCCCCTTCTTCGCGCCGTGCAGCGCGTCGTGCAGCGGCTTGCCGACGACGGGGGTGCGGTTGAGCACCTCCTTGCCGAGGGCGAGGAACTTCTCGTAGCCGTCGGTGGTGCGCAGCGTCGCCAGGTGGTTGGCGAGCCCGCCGATGGTCGGCGAGTAGGAGCGCTCGTTGTCGTTGACGACGATGACCAGCGGGCGGTCCTTGGCGGCGGCGATGTTGTTCATCGCCTCCCATGCCATGCCGCCGGTGAGGGCGCCGTCGCCGGTCACGGCCACGACGTGGTTGTCACGGCCGCGCAGCTGGTTGGCCTTGGCGAGGCCGTCGGCCCAGCCGAGGACCGTCGAGGCGTGGCTGTTCTCGATGACGTCGTGCTCGGACTCGGCCTGCGAGGGGTAGCCGGAGAGCCCGCCCACGGAGCGCAGGCGGCTGAAGTCCTGGCGCCCGGTGAGGAGTTTGTGAACGTAGCTCTGGTGGCCGGTGTCCCAGAGGATCCGGTCGGCCGGGGAGTCGAACACGCGGTGCATCGCGATCGTCAGCTCGACGACTCCGAGGTTGGGGCCGAGGTGGCCTCCGGTCTTGGAGATCGAGTCGATGAGGAAGGCCCGGATCTCCTCGGCCAGGGCTCCCAGCTGCTCCTGGGTGAGCCGGTCAAGATCGCGCGGTCCCGTGATGCGGGTCAGCAGCGCCACCCGTGCCTCCTTGCTGTCGATCTGCGGGCCGTCACACGGCGACGGCCCCGTTGCCGATCCGTCGAGTCTAATGTTCCGCCCGGGTGACCCGTCGCGAAGTGGTGCGAGATGCGTCACCCGTGGGGGCCGTGGGGCACAGTGGATCTTCCCCCGTGCGCGCCGGATACGCCAGACGACGGGCACACTCGGTCACTTCGGCGGTCGGCGTCCGGGGCGCCGCGGACGCGGGTCCGCCCGCCGCGCGGGGGCGCGGCGGGCGGACGGGCGGGTTCCACCGTTCGGGGCCGGGGGCCCGCGACGGAGGTGCCGGGC
>NZ_BHZI01000117.1 GCF_004305975.1 Streptomyces otsuchiensis | reverse complement strand
GAAGGTGCCCGCACACCGCGGCCCCCGCCCGGCCCCCTCCCACGGGGGCGACGGACGGGTCGCGGCGGCGGGCACCGAACTCACATGTGACGACGGAGGCGGCGGAACCGTTCGCCCCCGGGCACAGCACCACCCCGGACCGGCATCACACCGGCCCGGGCCGTTCCCCGCACACCACGCTCCATCAGGTCCGCCCCGCCGACCGCCACAGCGGCGACACACCACCACCGTCAGCGCCGCGCCGGCGAACGGACGGGACCCGGACCAGGCCGGAACGACCGCAGCACGCCCGCACCATCGCGTCACCGCCTTCACCGCCCTTACCGCGTCACCGCCTTCGCCACGTCACGGCCGGGCCGCACCGACCCGCACCGCACCGCACCGCACGCCGCACCGTTCGACCGTGATGTCCCGTCACCGCCCGCACCCGCACCGTCCCGCGCGGGCCGCGCCGGCCGACGTAAGGGGCGCGTCGTGGCGCACCGGGCGTGTCGCCGGTACGGCGTGGGGCCGCGGAGTGCGATACCGTCCCGGGCACCACGCCCCGGCCGCGCCCACCGGCACGGTCGACGGCGCGGCGCCGCGCACCGCCGTCGAGCGGCACGCGGCGGCCCGTCCCACCGGGCGCCCGGGCGGTGCCGCAGGGCACCGGCCGGTACCGTCGAACCATGACCGCGGACCGGTTCACCACCGGAAGGCCCGGGGCGCGGGCGAGACGCGACATGGACGGACGGCTGCGCAATCGCCACCGTCCGCCAGGTGTCCGCCCGGCCTCGCGCACCGCAAGCTGGGAACAGTGCCGCCGTTGTATGTGATGACCGAGTTCGGTGTTCCACGTGATGGTGTCCGCCCAGCCCTGTGCCGGTCCCAGGGTGCGAGGGAAAGGAACGAACGCTGATGCGTGAGATCCGCGGAAAGCAGCACAGAGGAAAGCAGCACCGCGCCCGCCGTACGCCACGTGCCGCCGCGTTGGACTACGCGCGTCGGCAGTGGCCCGTCCTGCCCGCCGTCGGTACCGGCCTCGACGGCCGCTGCCACTGCGGCCGCTCCGACTGCCCGGCCCCCACCGCGCACCCCGGCGACCCCGAGCTACTGGCCGCCACCGACGACCCGTCGATGATCGAGTGGTGGTGGTCCGCACGCCCCGCGGCACCGATCCTGCTGGCCACGGGCGCTCCCGGGCCGTGCGGACTGAGCCTCCCCGCGCCGGCCGGGCGCCGCGCGCTGACCGGGCTGGACCGGCTCGGCGTCCGCACCGGGCCGGTGCTGGAGACCGCGGACCGGCTGACCCTGCTGGTCGCCCCGTACGACCTCGCCGAGCTGGGCGAGACGCTGTGCGACCTGCTCGACGCGCAGGTCGACGACGCACCCGCCGCCGAGGGCGGAACCCCCGGCCGACTGCCGCCCGCGCTCCGCTTCCACGGGCCGGGCGGCTATCTGGCACTGCCGCCGGCGTGGACCGGTGCCGGGCGGGTCGGCTGGGTCCGGCCGCCGGGCCCGGTGCACCGCCCCACGCGGCTGCCGACCGCCGCCGACGTGCTGCGCGCTCTGGTGGCGACGGAACGGCCCGCGCCGGGTCGCGGCAGCCGCCGCTGACCGTCCACGTCCACGCCCGCTGCGCGTCCACGTTCGCGTCCGCGTCCGCGTCCGGGCAAGCCCACGCCCCCGCTCTCGCTCTGGCGAGCGGCGGAGGCGTGCGGGTGCGCGGAGGGGTGCGGGGTGCGCGGGAGGGGCGTGCGGGCGTGGTGTGCGGGAGGCGGCGAGCCACGCGGCGCGCTCACCGTCCCACCCGAACGGAGTAACGCGGGAAGAGGGAAGGTTCACCCGCCTGGGTCAGAACCGTTCGTACATGTGAGAGAAGCCCCGGTCTGCCCCGATCCGGGCCGGTGGTTTCCCGCTATGTTCGGCGGGTCGAACGAAGAGTCCCCCCAGCTACCGCAGGGTGGTCCCCCGTGCACGAGTCCCCGTCCCGCGCCTCCGATCTCCGCACGACGGCGCTGGCCAGCGCCGTCGCCCTCGCTCTCGCCCTCCCGTTGGCCTTCGCGACGGCCGGCCCCTCCGGCGCACCGCGCTCGTCCGACGACACCGCCGCCCGCTCCCTGGCCGCCTCCGACAGCTCCGCTCGCCCCGGCGACGGCACCGCCGCGCCCGCGCCCGCGCCCGACGAGAACGGGCGCGGGGAGGAGAGGGAGACCGTCGAGGCCCCCGAGCGGCCCCGGGCCGCCTCCGGCGCCTTCTGCGGGCCGGAGATCACCTCCCCGGAGGGCGTCGAGGCGCGGACCTGCGTGCTGACCGAGGGCCCGGACACCTGGGGACGGGTCTACTTCCGCAACACCACGGGCGAGACGCTGCGCGGCGAGCTGACCGTGCTCCGGCCCGACGGACGGACGGTCGAGGTGCGCTGCGAGGTGCCGGCCTCCGACGACCCCGGCGTGTGCGAGACGCCGCGCGAGCCGACCGTCCCCGACGGCGCCGCGCGGGCGCCGTACTCGGCGATGGCGGAACTGGCGGACCGGAGCGGAGCCGGGCTGCTGGTCCGGGCGGGCTCCACCCGCACCTGACCGCTCCCCCGGACGGCCCGCCGGGAAAGCCCCACCGGACGGCCGCGAACCACTCCGTGGACGCCCCGTCCGGGGCGCTTTCGGGCACAGAAGAACCCGGCCGCTGGAGACGGGGGATGCACCAGCGACCGGGCTCACTCAGACCGTAACAACTCCTGTGAGTTTCGCAAATCCCACGACGCGACAATGGCCCCGATCGGACGGCGAACCGGCCTGGTTGTGACCGGAATCACTGCCCGGGGCGGCCGGTAACCGCCCCTGTGGACAACGCCGTGAAAACTCAAATAGCTTTAGTTCAGAGTGATCTGACGGTTCGTCAGACCACTGCGCGCACTCCGCTCCGAAGCGGTCAGCGGCTCGGTCCGGGCGAGTGCCGCGGACAGACGTTCGGCGAACGCGGCGGCCGGCTTCTCGCACTCCTCCGCCGTCATCGAGGACGGCAGATCCCACACCGGAACGGTCAGTCCGTGCGCCCGGAACGAACCGACCAGCCGGGTCCCCTCGCCCAGCCCCGACTCACCCGCGGCGTGCAGGCGGGCCAGCGCGTCGATCAGCTGGTCCTCGGCGTACGGCATCACCCAGCGCAGGTGGTTCTTCTCCGGCACCTCGCACCAGTAGGCGCTGTCCACCCCGGTGAGCCGCACCGTCGGGATGACGGCCTCGTTGGCGCGTTCCAGGGAGGCGGCGACCTGCGCCGACGCGTCGTCGGCCGAGTCCAGCCAGAACTCGAAACCGGAGTGCACCACCGGCTCGAACGGGGCGTCGGCGTCCAGCACGTCCTGGAGACGGGGGCTGTCCGGGCCGGTGCGCTCGGCGGCCACCGGGTTGCCGGGCTCGGCCTTGAGCGCGCGCAGCAGCACGTCGGCCAGGTCGCGGCTGAGGTCACCGGTCGCGGTGTCGTTCTGCAACGCCACCAGCACGCTGCCGTCCTGCCGGCGCAGCGCGGGCCAGGCCAGCGGCAGCACGGTCGCGAGGGTGACGGAGGGGACGCCCTCCGGCAGGCCGTCACGGAGCTTCAGCTCGACGGTCGCGGCGGGGACGAGCTCGCGCAGCGCGATCCAGTCGCCCTCACCCGGCAGTCCCTCGAAGGGGCGGCGGACCAGCTCGGTGGTGGCCTGGGCGGCGGCGCGGCCGTGGCAGGCCTTGTAGCGGCGCTGCGAGCCGCAGGGACAGGGTTCACGGGCGCCGACGACGGGCACCTCCCCGTCGATGAGCTGCGGCTTGCTGGCCTTGGTCTGGGGACGGCGCTTCTTGGCCATGGCGGGTACGGCTCTCCTGAGTCGGTGTGACGATGACGCGCCGGTGGACGGCGTGTAGCGCTGGGCTCTGTCCGGTGGATCGCGCCGCCGGCGCCGGCGGCGTCCGGGCCGGTGGATCGCGAGGCGCGCGGAGCGCCGCTCCCACGCCTCCCACGCCCCCGTTCGCGCTCGCCGCGAGGACGGACAACGCGGCGAGGCGTCGTGCCGGATGTCGCAGGCCGGGCGGGATTCACCGGGACAGGGCCTAGAGGGACTGTAATCGCCCGGACCACCCGGGCGCCCGGGCCGGTGGAAAGCGGGCGCGGGCCTCGCCCGCGGAAGGATTTCTCCAGGCCGTCGCCCGTAGCGCGTCTCACCACGATGACCTGCGTGTTCGTCGGCGCTCGCACCCGCTCGGAATACCTGCGGTGCGCCGGGCCGCGGTCCGGCCGGGGCCGGGCACCCACCCGCGCACCCACCCGGTCCGCCCCGGACCGCGCTCGGCCCTGAGCCGAGCACGCGGGGCGGGTGGGAAGGCCGCGGCGCCTGCCTGCGGTCGGCGAGCCTAGTCGGCGTCGCCGGAGATCACCGCCCAGACCGTCACGGCACCCGGCGCGGCGGCCGCGCGGACGCCCCAGTCGCGGGCGAGGGACCGGATGATCGTCAGCCCGCGTCCACCGCGTGCGGTGACCGACGGCGTCGCCGGGCACGGAAGTGTCGGTCCGCCGCCGTCCGTCACCGAGATGGTGACCTCGCCGAGGTCGTTCCGCTCCCAGGTCGCGTGGACCTCCTCGCGGATCAGTGGTTTCGCGTGCCTGCAGGAGTTGCTGAGCAGCTCCGAGAGAATCAGTGCGGCGTCGTCTATCACCGATTCCGCGGCTCCGCCGGTACGCAGCTCCTGGCGCATCCGCCGTCTCGCCGCACCGACGCCCGACGGTCCGTGTGGGACCGACATGATCGATGTCGTCGATACCTGCTGTGTCGCCATCAACGTCACCCCCGAGACCTCCTTTGCCTGACGCCAAAGGAGGGATGCCCTTCGGCATCCGGCCGGAAACCGTCGCTCAGCGATACGTTGATGAGTTCGTAATGAACGAATACGAGGCGAACGCGCCACGACACAAGCGGTAAATATTACTGAGTATTTGCTCACGCAAGTCCGCGAAGTTGATCACGCACCGTACGCGGCCGATTGGTGATCACAGCGTCTACCCCCAGACGCGCGCACAACTCCACATCGGCGGGGTCGTCGACCGTCCACACATGGACCTGGTGCCCCGCCTCGTGCGCCCGCGCCACGTACCCCGGATCGCGGCGCAGCACGCGGATGCTCGGCCCCGCCACACCCGTGCCGCGCGGGAGCCGGCCGGTGCGGTAGCGGGGCAGCAGGAAGTGCATCAGATAGACCGTGGGCAGGTCGGGGGCCGCCGCCCGCACCCGCTGCAACGACCGGGCGGAGAAACTCATCACCCGGACCTCCCCCGGAACCGGGTACCGGTCCAACAGCTCGAGCAGCCTGCGCTCCACCTGCCCCGCCCAGCGGGTCGGGTGCTTGGTCTCGATCGCCAGTCCGACCGGTCGATCCGTTTCGGCCACCAGGCGCAGCAGCCGCTCCAGGGTGAGGACCGTGGTGCGCTCGGGGTCACGACCGCCCCCACCGGTGAGCCCCGGGTGATCGGAACGAGTGCCTGCCGAGCGCTCCCGGCGACCGCCGGGCTCGGCCTCGGCCTCGGCGCGATCCGGCCGCTCCTCGTCCCCGGCCGACACCTTCCACGAGCCGAAGTCCAGCTCCGCCAGCTCGGCGAGCTCCAGGGACGAGACCGCGCCGCGTCCGTTGGATGTGCGGTTCACCCGGCGGTCGTGCACGCACACCAGTTGCTGGTCCGCGGTCAGCCGGACGTCGCACTCCAAGGCGTCCGCGCCCTCCGCTATCGCCTGCCGGTAGGCGGCGAGGGTGTGTTCCGGGGCGTCCTCGGAGGCCCCGCGGTGCGCGATCACAGCGATGTCGGCGGTCACCCGCGTATCGTCCCATCGCCGGGTGGCCGACCGTGTGACGCCCCGTCCGCCGCGGCGGGTCCGGCGGCCGAGCCCCGGAATGACTCCCACAACTGGCCCCGGCGGGAGACTTTTCTGGTGATTGAATCCACTTTGCCCTGTTCTCCGGCCTCGTCCAGGATCGGGGAACTCGTCCACGGTCGAGAATCCGCGTAGGGCTCCCGCAGCTGGGTACGCGGCAACGACCGGACCGGTCTCGTACTCACGTGCGGCGGGGGCGACCGGCGGTTCCCCCTCCGTGCGGACAGGGCGCTGCCGGGTTTACCTCCGACTGACACCGCGTGGGCAAGACTGTGCCGACCGAGTCCCGACCGGGGCGTACGGCCCCAACCTGTCGTGCACCTGAGGAGAAAGCTGTGACCAGCGAAAACGAAAGCGTCGGCACGCCGGGCCCCACAGAGCCGACCTCTCCGACGCCGCCCGCGCCGCCCACCGCACGGCCGACGGCCGCCGCGCCGCCTCCCCCGGCCGGCGCACCGACCCCGCCGGTCTCCTCTCCCACCACCGGTCACACCACCGGAAACCCCACCGACAGCGCCACCGGCAACACCACCGGTCACACCGCCGGTCACACCGCCCCCGCCGACACCGCCCACCAGCCGTCCGGGCCGGCCGGGCCTGCCGACCGGCCCGCTCAGCCGGGGCCCTACGGACCGCAGCAGACGGCGACGCGACACGACCCCTATGACCCCAACGCCGCCACCGCGCACCACGGACAGCCGGCCGCTGTACCCGCCGGCGCCGGCGCACCACCTCCGGGTGGGCAGGACGGCCCGTGGACGGCCTTCCCGCCCCCGCCGAGGCGCCGGCGCCGCACCGGACTGCTCGCCCTCGTGGCCGCCGTGACACTGCTCGCGGGCGGCCTCGGCGGCGGCGCCGGCTACCTGCTGGCGGACAACAGCGGAAGCGACAAGAACTCCACCACCACCAGCTCCAACGGTGAGGAGATCCGCGAACGCAGCCCCGAGTCGGTGGCGGGCATCGCGGAAGAGGCACTGCCGAGCGTCGTCACCATCCAGGCCGACGGCGACCGCGAGGGCGGCACCGGCACCGGCTTCGTCTACGACGAAGAGGGCCACATCATCACCAACAACCACGTCGTCGCCGCGGCTTCGAGCGGCGGCCAGCTCACCGCCACCTTCTCCGACGGCGAGAGCTTCGAGGCCGAACTGGTCGGCGGCGCCCAGGGGTACGACATCGCCGTGCTGCGACTGGTCGACGCCGGCGACCGCGATCTGAAGCCGCTGCCGATGGGCGACTCCGACGAGGTCGTCGTCGGGGACACCACGGTCGCGATCGGCGCGCCCTACGGTCTGTCCGGCACGGTCACCACCGGGATCGTCAGCGCAAAGAACCGCCCGGTCGCCTCCAGCGACGGCATGGGCGGTCGCCCCTCCTACATGAGCGCACTGCAGACGGACGCCTCCATCAACCCCGGCAACTCCGGCGGACCGCTCCTCGACGCCTCCGGCGCGGTCATCGGCGTCAACTCCGCCATCCAGTCGAACTCCGGAGCGCCGGGCCAGCAGGCGGGCTCCGTCGGCCTGGGCTTCGCGATCCCCGTGAACCAGGCGAAGCGCGTCGCCCAGGACCTCATCGAGAACGGCGAGCCGGTCTACGCCGTGATCGGCGTCTCGGTGGACATGTCGGAGAACTCCGCCGGGGGCGCCCAGATCAGCTCCGACGGCGACTCCGAGAACCCGGCCGTCACCCCCGACGGACCCGCCGCCTCGGCCGGCCTGGAACCGGGCGACACCATCATCAAGTTCGGCGACCGGATGATCGACAGCGGCCCCACCCTGATCAGTGAGATCTGGACCTACGAGCCGGGCGCCACCGTCGAGTTGACCTACGTCCGGGGCGGCAGGGAGCAGACCACCGACATCACGCTCGACTCCCGGGTCGGCGACCAGGAATGACCGTGAGGATGGCAGCGAGCCACCCCACGGAGCGGCTACGCTGTCGGGGTGCCGCCCACCACAGCGGCGCGGGGAGGCTTGCCCGAGCGGCCTAAGGGAACGGTCTTGAAAACCGTCGTGGCGGCGACGTCACCGTGGGTTCAAATCCCACAGCCTCCGCCACCGGTCACAGCGCCAGCGGTTCGAAGGGGTGCCCGTCAGCGACGGGCACCCCTTCGTCGTTCCCGGCGCGCTGAGGCCGTCCACCGGACCGAGCCGGGCGGGGCCGCACCGAGGCGCCCGGACGCGGGTGTCAGACCTTCTGCTGCCGTCGACCGCCGTGGGAGGCGGCACCACCCCGGCTGTGCGCGCAGCGGCCCGGCAGCGGCGGGTAACGGTGGGTGGCGCGGAAGGCGCGCTCGTAGGAACGGGTCAGGCTCTCGATGTGATCGACGAAGTCGGGGTCGGGCAGCGGCAGCTCGACATCCTCGTCGTCGACAAAGCTCAGCGACGCGGGAATGTAGATCAGCAGGGGAGTGAGCCGCTCCGGCACCGCGCCGTCGTCGCCGAACTTGTCCCGCAACAGGCGCAGGACCCGGAGGGCCAGGGAGACCTGGGCGTTGTCGGTGCGACTCGTCACCCAGATCTCGGCCTCGCCCGGCTCTCCGAACGACAGGTGCTGCAGGTAGAGGCAGTAGCTGGCCATGTGGTCACCGGCGCCGGCCGCGTAGCGCCACCAGAACATCGCGCTGTCCTCGGCCCCCGCCAGGCTGAGCACACAGCCCAGGACCCGGGCGGCGGCGGGGTCGGGCATCGAGTCGGAGACGAACTGGTGCAAGGTAGGGAGGGAGCCGTGCGCGCGCAGCACCGCCTGGCACAGCGCCGCGAGACTCTGCCCCGCCGACTCGGACAGCCCCATGCCGGCCGAACCCATCTTGGACGGGGACCCGGCGCCGGTGCACCGCCCGGTGCCCAGGTGGGTGCCACCCTCGCGGCAGGAGGCGAGTCGGCCGGACAGGCGACGCTCCGCCGCCCGCATCTCCTCGTCCGTGTAGTGGGCGCCGGCGAGCAGTGCGCGCTCCAGCATCTCCTCAAGGGTGGTCACGGTGTTCCCCTTCCCCTGATTCCAGCAGTTCCTGGAGAGCACGCCGCGCGTTCCGGGCCAGCGACCGCGCGCCGGCAGCGGTGATGCCCAAGTGGTGCGCGACCTCGTGCGAGGGATAGCCGAGGTAGTAGGTCAGGATCACCACGTCCTGCTGACGTTCGGTGAGCCGGGAGAGCGCCTGCCGGAGACTCATCGTCTCCTCGAACTGCGCGATGGGGTCGGAGGCTTCACGCAGGGCGAGAGTGTCGAAGACCTCGGTCCCGACGGACTCCGGACGGCGCCCGCGCGCACGGGCGAGATCGATGGTCCGATTCCGCATGACGCTCCAGGCCCACCCGGCCGGATTGCGTTTTCTCAGCACCTCGTCCCAGGTCAACGCGATCTCTTCGAGTGCCTGGTCGACTGCCTCTTCCGCGTCCGCGCGGCTGTTGAGCTGCATCTCGGCCCAGCGGACATAGACCGGGCGGTGCATCCGGTGGAACGCCTGAAGGTCGACGGGAAGCTCGACCTCGGGGCGGGCACTGGGCGGGTATCGGTCCGAGCTGGTCATCTGCGGGCTCCCGTCCGGGGGTGGTCGCTGCGGCGCTGAAGTTCCTCACGTCCCGTGTGCACCCCGAGCGCCGCCAGGCGACGCGTCAACAGGACGATGCCTCGCCCGAAGACCGCGGGTATCGACGCGGCTATCGGCAGATCCGAGGCTCGTGCGGTGATCATCAAGAATCCGGTTCCCCTCGCGTGGCCAGCGGCGCGCGGACACGTCCCGCCCCGGGGGCGGCACCATCCACCTCTGTCCGTAAGGCGTCTGCGAGCGACCAAGTGTGCATCACTTTTACCCCTGGCTTTCACCACAGCGTTGTGGCTGTACAGAAGTTGACGTGCTGTCACCGCGTGAGGTTGCTTCACAGCGGTCCGGGATGCCCATCGAACCGGCAAGGAGGGAGGCGGCAGTGGGGCGGTCGCTCATCACCGAGAGTCCAGTTTCACGTGAAACATCACGTGCGGCAGGCACCGCGCAGTGCGCGGCACGCCGAGAGCTGAGGAACGGCCTCAGAAGCCGCCTTCCATGTTGACGAAGCGGGAGTAGTGCCCCTGGAAGGCGACGGTGATGGTGGCGGTCGGACCGTTACGGTGCTTCGCCACGATCAGGTCGGCCTCACCCGCGCGGGGCGACTCCTTCTCGTAGGCGTCCTCGCGGTGCAGCAGGATCACCATGTCCGCGTCCTGCTCGATGGAGCCGGACTCACGGAGGTCGGAGACCATCGGCTTCTTGTCGGTGCGCTGTTCGGGACCACGGTTCAGCTGTGAGAGCGCGATGACCGGCACCTCCAGCTCCTTGGCCAGCAGCTTCAGGTTTCGGGACATCTCCGAGACCTCCTGCTGCCGGGACTCGGGCCGCCGGGAGCCACCGGACTGCATCAACTGGAGATAGTCGATGACGACCAGCCGCAGATCGTTGCGCTGTTTGAGTCGGCGGCACTTCGCTCGGATCTCCATCATGGAGAGGTTGGGCGAGTCGTCGATGTACAGCGGCGCCTCGTTGACCTCGGCCATCTGCCGGGCGACCCGGTTCCAGTCCTCGTCGGTCATCGAACCCGACCGCATGTGGTGCAGCGCCACCCGTGCCTCGGCGGAGAGCAGTCGCATCGCGATCTCGTTGCGGCCCATCTCCAGCGAGAAGATGACGCTGGGCAGGTTGTGCTTGATCGAGCACGCGCGGGCGAAGTCCAGTGCCAGCGTGGAGTTGTGGACCACGATGCCTTCGGCCAGGAAGTTGTGGGTGCCCTCGATCGTCAGGTCGTAGACCTCGTCCTCACCGTCCGGGACGATCGTGGCGACGGCGTCCCAGCGGATGTCGGACTGCGCGAGGTCGCGCAGCCGGGCACAGTCGAGTTCCTTGCCGAGCTCCAGCAGCCGGTCACGCGAGACAGGGCCGGCCGGCTCATCCATGGCCGCCGGCAGTGCGGACCCGGCGGTCCCGGCGACCTGAGCGGCCCGGGACCGGGCCTCCGCGATCAGCGCGTGCACCTCGGCGGGCAGTTCCCCACCGCCGGGGGCATCGGCTCCCGCAGCGCCCTCCGCATCCGCGGCGTCGCCGACCACCGCGAGGTGGTCTCCCGGACGCAGCTCGGAGAGCGGCACCCAGCCACGAAGCGTCCGGAACGGGTGGTTGGCGGTGGCGGCGATCGACCGCCCTCGCTCGGTGGTCAGGCGCAGTACCGAACGGCGGCCGTTGGGGATGAAGTCGGACGGGCGGACGGCCCGCAGCCGCCAGTCGTCGGTCAGGGTGACGATCTCCAGGGCCTCGCCGGCCCGGCCGCGCCGGACGAACTCCTCGATGGTCAGCGGTTCGCCGCTGCGCGCCTCGGTCACCAGGGTGGGCGCGGCCAGGCACTTACCCATCGCGGGCCGTGCGGCGATGACCACCATCTGGCCGGGATGCAGTCCGTTGGTCAGCTGGTCGAGGTCGGTGAAGCCGGTGGGCACGCCGGTCATCTCACCGCTGCGGTTGCTGATGGCCTCGATCTCGTCGAGCGCGCCCTCCATGATGTCGCCGAGCGGCAGGTAGTCCTCAGCCGTGCGTTGCTCGGTGACCGCGTAGACCTCGGCCTGGGCGGAGTTGACGATCTCGTCGACGTCGCCGTCGGCCGCGTAACCCATCTGGGTGATGCGAGTGCCGGCCTGCACCAGGCGGCGCAGCACCGCGCGGTCGTGGACGATCTCCGCGTAGTACTCGGCGTTGGCCGCCGTGGGCACGGTCTGGACGAGGGAGTGGACATAGCCGGCTCCGCCGATCTTGGCCAGCTCACCGCGCTTGGTCAGCTCGTTGGAGACCGTGATCGGGTCCGCCGGCTCACCCTTGGCGTAGAGGTCCAGGATGGCGGCGTAGATGGTCTCGTGCGCCGGCTTGTAGAAGTCATGGCCCTTCAGGGCCTCGACCACATCCGCGATGGCGTCCTTGGAGAGCAGCATGCCGCCCAGGACGGACTGCTCGGCCTCCAGATCCTGCGGTGGCAGGCGTTCGAAGGAACTGCGGTCCGGCGCACCGTCATAGCCGCCACCACCGCCACCGCTGTCGTCGGAGTTGCGCCGGGGGCGGGAGACCTCCGCCTCGTCCCAGGCGCTCCCGGTGTGCTCAAGGTCGGTCACGCCCCCGCCTCCTCCTGGAATCTGAACTCGGTCCCGTGCCGCGTGCTTCGGCCGTCAGCCCATTGGTACGGCACGGCACCGACACCCCAGCGATCCGGAGCCTGCCGCGTTCACGGCGGGCCCGTACGGGAGGCACCGGGGGAGACAGGCGAGGAGCCACGCTACGCCTAGTCGGCCCCTGCCCCCAACCCGGTTATCCACAGGTTGGAGGGGGACCATGTGGATGTCTGATCAGACCCTGTGGATAACCCGGCGATTCCTGTGGACGGGTCGGTGGACAGCGCTGTGGACTACCACGAAAACCTGCGACACAACCCCTCCTGACCAGGCATGACGTCATCCACGGACGGTGCGCGACAAAAAGTTCTCGCAACTCGACAAGATCATGGCAATGGGCGCAGACCATCACACCGTTCTGTGATCGAAGTAAGGACCCCAGCCCTCTTGTATCCGTTACCTGTGGATGTTTGGATCACCCCATGACCCACAGTCCCGACCGCCGCCCGGCCGACGCCGAACAGAACCACGGCACCACACCGGACCCGGGCCCCCCGGCGGTCGGCACCACGTCGGACCCGGCCACTACGGCCACCACCACGGCCGCCACCCCGACCACCGCCCCCGCTCCCACTGCGGTCGGCGGCATCACTCCGGCAGCGGCAGTCGTCGACACAGACACAGACGTCGGCGTCGGCGTCGGCACCGGCACCGGCACCACCGGGGCGAACGCCACCGACCCCCCGCACGACGGCACACCCCGGGGAAAGCGTGCCGCCCGGCGCCGCCACGACCGCGAGATCCTCGCGCTCGCCGTGCCCGCCTTCGGCGCACTGGTGGCCGAACCGCTCTTCCTGCTCACCGACTCCGCGATGATCGGCCACCTCGGCACCCCACAACTGGCGGGCCTCGGCGTGGCCGCCGCCTTGCTCGCCACCGGCGTCAACATCTTCGTCTTCCTCGCCTACGCCACCACGGCCGCGGTGGCCCGCCGCGTCGGTGCCGGCGATCTCGCGGCCGCCATCCGCCAGGGCATGGACGGCATCTGGCTCGCCTTGCTGCTCGGCGTCGCGACGGCGGCCGTGGTGATTCCCGCGGCTCCCGCCCTCATCGAGGCGTTCGGGGCCTCCGCGACCGCCGCTCCCCACGGCATCACCTATCTGCGGATCAGCGCCCTCGGCATTCCGCCGATGCTGGTCGTCCTGGCGGCCATCGGCGTACTGCGCGGTCTCCAGGACACCCGCACCCCGCTCTATGTGGCCGTCGGTGGCTTCACCGCCAACGCGGGCCTCAACGCCCTGCTCATCTACGGCTTCGGCTGGGGTGTCGCCGGCTCGGCCTGGGGCAGTGTGATCGCCCAGTGCGGCATGGCCGCCGTCTACCTGTACGTCGTGGTGCGCGGGGCCCGCCGCCACGGGGCGTCGCTGCGGCCGGACCCGGCCGGTATCCGCGCCTGTGCGAAGGCCGGCACCCCACTGCTGGTCCGGACCCTGTCGCTGCGAGCCGTGCTGCTGATCGCCACGGCGGTCGCCGCCCGGTTCGGGGATGTCTCCATCGCCGCGCACCAGATCACTCTCACGCTGTGGACGCTGCTGGCGTTCGCCCTCGACGCCATCGCCATCGCCGGCCAGGCCATCATCGGCCGCTATCTCGGCGGCGGCGACGCCGCCGGGGCGCGGCGGGTCTGCCGCCGCATGGTGCAGTGGGGCATCGGTTCCGGGCTGGTGCTCGGCGCCCTGATCGCCGCGAGCAGCCCGCTGATCCTCCGCGTCTTCACCTCCGACCCCGAGGTGCGCGACCAGCTTCTGGTCCTGTTGCTCATCGTGGCGGTCACCCAGCCGGTCGCCGGGGTGGTCTTCGTCCTCGACGGCGTCCTGATGGGCGCGGGCGACGGGCCGTACCTCGCCTGGGCCATGCTGCTTACGTTGATCGTGTTCGCGCCGGTCGCGCTGCTGGTGCCGGTGCTCGGCGGGGGTGTCGGCGCACTGTGGTGGACGATCGCCGGGCTGATGATGGGCACCCGGATGCTGACGCTGTGGCTGCGCACCCGCACGGGCCGCTGGCTGGTCACCGGCGCCGTCCGGGCCTGAACGCCCCTGAGCACCTGAGCACCTGAGCACCTGAGCACCTGAGCACCTGAGCACCTGAGCCACGGTCGCCGCCCCACGACGCAGCGCCCCCGCCCGCTCCGGACAGCCGGAAGGGCGGTACCCCGCAGGCTGCGGGGTACCGCCCTTCCGTGAGTGCTACCGGAACCGCTGTCGGTTCCGGCTGCCGGGCATCCCGGCGGCCGTCAAGCGGCCGCCCGTCCCGGTCACCGGAACCGGTGACCACCCCGGTCAATCCGGGGTGACCGCGCGGATCACTTGGCGGCGTTGACCTCAAGGCCCACCTTGGCGGTGACCTCGGGGTGCAGCCGGACCGAGATCTGGTGAACGCCCAGGCTCTTGATCGGGTGGCCGAGCTCGATACGACGCTTGTCGAACTCGGGGCCACCGGCCTGCTTCACCGCGGTGACGATGTCGGCCGGGGTGACCGAGCCGAACAGGCGACCGCCGGTGCCGGCGCGGACCTTCAGGCGCACCTTGACACCCTCGAGCCGGCCCTTGACCTCGTTGGCCTGCTCGATCGTGGCGATCTCGCGGATGCGACGACCGCGACGGATCTGCTCGACATCCTTCTCGCCGCCCTTGGTCCACCGGATGGCGACGTTGCGCGGGAGCAGGTAGTTACGGGCGTACCCGTCCTTCACCTCGACGACATCGCCGGGCGCGCCGAGGCCGGAGACCTCGCTGGTCAGGATGATCTTCATGTTGTGTCACCCTTCCTTAGCGCGCGGTGGAGGTGTAGGGCAGCAGCGCCATCTCACGGCTGTTCTTCACGGCCGTGGCGACGTCACGCTGGTGCTGGGTGCAGTTGCCGGTGACCCGGCGGGCACGGATCTTGCCGCGGTCGGAAATGAACTTCCGCAGCAGGTTCGTGTCCTTGTAGTCGACGTAGGAGATCTTCTCCTTGCAGAACACGCAGACCTTCTTCTTCGGCTTGCGTGCAGGCGGCTTCGCCATGGTCTCTTTCCTTTGAATCGCTCAAGAAGTGGGATGAACCCTGCTTCCCTCCGCGGGCCCGGGTCGCCCCGGGGCCGCCACGAGGCCCGTGGGCCTCAGAAGGGGGGTTCGTCCGAGTAGCCGCCGGAGTCGCCGCCGGGGCCGCCGCCCCAGCCGCCTCCGCCACCGCCGCCGCCCTGCTGGCCGCCGCCCGCGGGGCCGGTGGCCCACGGGTCGCCGCCCTGCTGGCCGCCGCCGCCACCCTGCTGACCGCCGCCGGGGCCGCCGCCCCAGCCGCCGCCACCCTGCTGGCCGCCGCCTCCGCCGAAGCCGCCACCGCCGCCCTGGCCGCCGCCGCGCCCCGAGGTCTTGGTGACCTTGGTGGTGGCGTTGCGCAGGCTGGGGCCGACCTCGTCGACCTCCAGCTCGAAGACCGTGCGCTTGATGCCCTCCCGGTCCTCGTAGGACCGCTGCTTCAGCCGGCCCTGAACGAGCACGCGGGTCCCCTTGGTGAGGGACTCGGCCACGTTCTCCGCGGCCTGCCGCCAGACCGAGCAGGTCAGGAACAGGCTCTCGCCGTCCCGCCACTCGCTGGTCTGCCGGTCGAAGATGCGCGGGGTGGACGCGACACGGAACTTCGCGACCGCCGCACCGGAGGGGGTGAAGCGCAGCTCGGGGTCGTCGACGAGATTGCCGACGACCGTGATGACGGTCTCGCCTGCCATGGGTGAACCTCTCGGCGGGTGCTAACTGCAGTTGCTGCGATGATGACGGGTGGCTCTGACACCACTCGCCGGCTGGACTACCCGGTTACCGTCCGGGCCCGTGGGCCCGTGTCACGGATGAGCTGGGCTCACCGAATGGCGGGACGGAGGACCTTCGTCCGCAGGACCGACTCGTTCAGGCCCATCTGACGGTCGAGTTCCTTGACCAGTGCGGGCTCGGCCTGCACGTCGATCACGGCGTAGATGCCCTCGGGCTTCTTGTTGATCTCGTAGGCGAGACGACGACGGCCCCAGGTGTCGACCTTCTCGACCTTGCCGTCGCCCTCACGGACCACGGTAAGGAAGGTCTCGATCAGGGGGGCGACAGCGCGCTCCTCAAGATCGGGGTCGAGGATGACCATCACCTCGTAGTGACGCATGTGGAACCCACCTCCTCTGGACTCAGCGGCCACGGACGATCCGTGGCAGGAGGGTCAAATGCGTTGCCGTACCGCGTCCACCGGCTCGAATCCACGAGCGGACGACACGACACGGACGGCTCAGCGTACCCGCTGCCACCGCTCCGGTTGAAATCCGCCCAGAAGCCGCCACACTCTGTGTTATACGGCTCACGGTCATACGGCCCACGCCTGGAGGTGCCCCATGGCTCAGGCAGTGCACGGACACCGCTCCCCGCTGTCCTTCTTCAACACCGACGGCAACCCCCACCCGAGGGAGAACGCCCTCGCCGTCGTCACCGCGGTACTGGGCCTGCTGGCCCTGATCACCGCCTTCTTCCCCGGACTCCATCTGATCGCCTCGTGGGCCGGCCTGGCCGGAATCGTCACCGGGGCGTCCGGACAGATGCTGTCGGTCACCACCGCCGAGCGGTTCGTCACCGTGCTCGGGCTGGGGGCGGCCGCCGTCGGCTTCTACCTCGGCATGGCCCACGGCGGGCTCTTCGGCGGCGTCCTCGGCTGACCCGGGGAGCCGTGGGACCCCGGGAGAGCCGGGCCCCACGGGAGCCGGGGAGCCTGGCAACAGGGAACCCGTGAAGCGCCGCGGCGGCCGGGCGTCGGAGGCCATGCGCCCCGTCCGGCCGACCGGGCGCGCCCCGGTTACCTCCGGCGACGGGCACGGCAGCGACGGCCCGCGCGCCCGGCGGCAGTAGGCTTCCGGCGGGGAGCCCCCGAGGCTGCCGCCGTATCCACGTGATGTTGCTGAGCGCCAAGTGCCGCCGGAGGAGCGCCCGTATGAGCCTGACCCTGAGGACGATCAGCCGCGAGCAGCATCTGGCGTACATCCGCTCGCTGCCCTCGGCCAGCCACATGCAGGTCCCGGCGTGGGCGGACGTGAAGTCCGAATGGCGCTCCGAGTCGCTCGGCTGGTACGACTCCTACGGCAAGCTCGTCGGCGTCGGCCTGGTGCTCTACCGGCAGCTGCCGAAGGTCAAGCGGTACCTGGCCTACCTCCCAGAGGGCCCGGTGATCAACTGGTACGCCCCCAACCTCGAGGACTGGCTCCAGCCGATGCTGGCGCACCTCAAGGCGCAGGGCGCGTTCTCGGTGAAGATGGGCCCGCCGGTGGTGATCCGCAGATGGGACGCGAAGGCGATCAAGGCCGGCATCCAGAACCCCGAGGTCAAGCGGCTGCGTGATGTCGAGGCGACGTTCCTGGAGCCGCGCGCGTTCGAGGTGTCGGACAAGCTGCGGCGGATGGGCTGGCAGCAGGGCGAGGACGGCGGCGCCGGCTTCGGCGACGTGCAGCCCCGCTACGTCTTCCAGATCCCGCTGGCCGGACGCAGCCTGGAGGAGGTCCACAAGGAGTTCAACCAGCTGTGGCGGCGCAACATCAAGAAGGCCGAGAAGGCGGGCGTCGAGGTGGTGCGCGGCGGCTACGACGACCTGGCCCTGTGGCAGCAGCTGTACGAGGTGACGGCCGAGCGTGACAAGTTCCGCCCGCGCCCGCTGAGTTACTTCCAGCAGATGTGGCAGGCGCTGAACGCCGAGACGGCCGGTCGCGGGGAGGAGCCGCGGATGCGGCTGTACTTCGCGAAGCACGAGGGTGAGGCGGTCGCCGCGGCGACGATGCTGATCGTCGGCGGACACGTCTGGTACTCCTACGGCGCCTCCGCCAACCACAAGCGGGAGGTGCGGCCCTCCAACGCGATGCAGTGGCAGATGCTGCGCGACGCGCACGCCATCGGCGCGCAGGTGTACGACCTGCGCGGTATCGGCGACTGCCTGGAGGACACCGACCACCTGTTCGGACTGATCCAGTTCAAGGTCGGTACGGGCGGGGAAGCCGCCGAGTATCTCGGCGAATGGGACTTCCCGCTCAACAAGCTGCTGCACAAGGCGCTCGACATCTACATGTCGCGTCGCTGACGTACGGCCCACCCCTGCCC
>NZ_BHZI01000116.1 GCF_004305975.1 Streptomyces otsuchiensis | reverse complement strand
CTCCCGCCCCGGCCGGCCGCAACCGCACCGCGGTGACCAGAGCCAGCGCCATGCCGCAGCCCGTGAACACCAGGCCGGCGTCCCGCAGCCCCATCGCCAGCGTCAGCGCCCCCACTCCGACCACCGGCAGCGAGATGCCGACGTAGGCGACCACGAAGAACGCCGAGACCGTCTGGCCCCTCCGGTCCGCCGGGGCGTGCGCGGTCACCGCGGCCACCCCGGCCCGGAACGCCAGCCCCTGTCCCGCGCCACCCACCAGCGCGCCGGCGACCAGCAGCGGCAGCGACTCGGCGAGCAGCGCGCCCCCGATCAGGGCCATCCCCACCACCAGCGCCAGGCAGCCCGCGGGCAGTGCCCGCTCCACGGTCACCCGCCCCACCGCCAGCTGCCCGACCGTGGAGGCGGCGAACGCCGAGAAGACCACCGCGCCGACGACCGCCAGGTTCTCGACGTCCAGCGTGCGGGACATGAAGGTCGGCGCCACCGAGGTGAACAGCCCCAGCAGGGCGAAACCGGTCAGCCCGGCGAGCGCGGCGGGCACGAAGACCGCGCGCACCTGCGGCGGCACCCCCGGCGGAGAGATCCGCAACGGCGCCGGGGGACGCGACACCCGCACCGTCTCGGGCAGCGCCAGCGTCAGCAGCACCGCCACCACCAGCAGCCCCAGATGGACCAGGTAGGGAGTGCGCAGCGGGTCCGGCACGTACTCGGCCAGCACGCCCGCGAGCAGCGGACCGCAGCCCAGCCCGCCCATGTTGGCGGCGGTCGCGGCGAAAGCGGCCCGGCTCCGCAGCCGCTCCGGCGCCAGCTCCATCACCGCGACCGTCGCCGCCCCGGTCAGCAGCCCGGCGGAGAACCCCGACAGCACCCGGCCCGCGAAGAGCAGCGGCAGCCCCGCCTCGAAGACGAAGCACAGCGCGCTCGCCGTCGCCAGCGCCAGCGACGCCAGCAGCACCGGCCGCCGCCCGCGCTTGTCCGAGACGCTGCCGAGCAGCGCCAGCACGGCGATCACCCCGGTCGCGTAGGTGGCGAAGACCACCGTCACGATGAAGGAGGAGAAGCCGATCTCCTCCTGGTACAGCTCGTACAGGGGGGTGGGGAGAGTGGTCCCGGCCATGCCGACGGCGAAGGTGTAGGCGGCCGCCAGGTAGTACCAGGGCCGCAGGGGGCGGGGTGGTCCCGAACCGGTCATGGCGCGAGCGTAGGACGGCCGGGGCGACCCGGCACCCGCACCGGCGCGGCCGGGTGCCCCCGGCCGGGGGCCCGTCCGGCCTCGGCCGCCGGGGTGTCGCTCAGGTGCGGCGGTGGCCTATCAGCCGGGGCTTGTGCTCCAGGCCCTCCAGGCCGTGCCAGGCCAGGTTGACCAGGTGGGCCGCCACCTCGGACTTCTTCGGCTTCCGCACGTTCAGCCACCACTGCCCGGTCAGGGCGACCATCCCGACCAGTGCCTGCGCGTACATCGGCGCCAGCTTGGCGTCGTAGCCGCGTGCCTTGAACTCGTGGCCCAGGATGTCCTCGACCTTGGTCGCGATGTCACCGATGAGCGACGCGAAGGTCCCCGTCGACTGGGCGACCGGGGAGTCGCGCACCAGGATGTGGAAGCCGTCGGTGTGCTGCTCGATGTAGTCCAGCAGGGCGAACGCGGCCTGTTCCAGCAGCTCACGTGGGTGGCCGGCGGTCAGGGCGCTGGTCACCATGTCCAGCAGCCGGGCCATCTCGCGGTCGACGACGACCGCGTACAGCCCCTCCTTGCCGCCGAAGTGCTCGTACACCACCGGCTTGGAGACGCCCGCCTTCGCGGCGATCTCCTCCACCGAGGTGCCCTCGAAGCCACGGGTGGCGAAGAGCGTACGGCCGATGTCGAGCAGCTGTGCCCGGCGTTCGGTGCCGGTCATCCTGCGCCGGCCCCTGCGGGCGGATCGCGGGGCCTTCTCTGTGCTGCTGTCCTCGGTCGCCACACATTCTCCTGGTTCGCTGCTGCGGCCATCATCCCGCGCTGACGGCGGAAGCCTCCTCGGGGGCACCGGAACCCTGCTCCGGGCGGGCACGCCGTGCGTCGAGGCGTGAAGCCTTGGGCCAGCGTACGTCGTACGCCCAGCCCGCCTTCTCGAACCAGCGGATCAGCCGCGCGCTGGAGTCGACCTGCCCGCGGTCCACCCCGTGCCGGGCGCACGTCGGGTCGGAGTGGTGCAGGTTGTGCCAGGACTCGCCGCAGGAGAGGACCGCCAGCCACCAGACGTTGCCCGAGCGGTCGCGCGAGGCGAACGGGCGCCTGCCGACGGCGTGGCAGATCGAGTTGATCGACCAGGTCACATGGTGCAGCAGCGCCACGCGCACCAGCGAGGCCCAGAAGAACGCGCTCAGCGCGCCCTGCCAGGACCAGGTCGCCAGGCCGCCGATCAGCGGCGGCAGCAGCAGGGAGACCGCCGTCCACAGCGCGAACTGGCGGGAGATCCGCCGGATCGCCGGGTCCTTGACGAGATCCGGCGCGTACTTCTCCTGGGAGGTCTGCTCCTTGTCGAACATCCACCCCAGATGCGCCCACCACAGGCCCTTCATCAGGGCCGGCACCGTCTCGCCGTAGCGCCACGGGGAGTGCGGGTCGCCCTCGGCGTCCGAGAACCGGTGATGGCGGCGGTGGTCCGCGACCCAGCGTACGACCGGGCCCTCCACGGCCAGCGACCCCATGATCGCCAACGCGATCCGCAGCGGCCGCTTCGCCTTGAACGAACCGTGCGTGAAATAGCGGTGGAAGCCGACGGTGATGCCGTGGCACCCGACGAAGTAGAAGACCAGCAGCAGCGCCAGGTCCAGCCAGCTCATGCCCCAGCCCCACGCGAGCGGCACGGCGGCCACCAGTGCCAGGAACGGCAGCAGGATGAAGAGGAGCAGCGCGACCTGCTCGGCCGAGCCGCGCCGTTCGCCGCCGAGGGTGGCGGACGCGACGGGCGACGCCGGGCCGCCTCGGTCGGCCTCCGCCGACGCTGCGGAGGCGGCGGCGGTGGGATCGCCGGAGGGGGACGGGATGGGGGTCACGCCTGATTCTGTGGTCATTCGCGAACCTCGGAGTGTGGGGAGTGCGACCGGGAACGGCCGTACCTACGCAACCGTAACCTACGGAACCGTAGGTTCTGCTGTGCGTGACATCGCGCGCCCCCGGGGTGCGCCATGCGACCAATACGTGACCCCGGCGTTGTATCCAGTGCATATCCTGGGGCCGTCGGACAGCGCGGTCCGTGATCCCGTCGTACGAAGAGCCGCAAGGAGCCGTACCTGTGAGCAGCGCCGACGCCACCCACGACCCGGAGTCCGCCGAGAACCACGAAGCACTCGAAAGAAGTAGCGCCCTGCGCGCCGACATCCGCCGCCTCGGCGACCTGCTCGGCGCCACCCTGGTCCGCCAGGACGGGCCGGACCTCCTCGACCTCGTCGAACGCGTCCGCCTGCTGACCCGCACCGACGGCGAGGCCGCCGCCGAACTCCTCGGTGACACCGACCTGGAGACCGCCGCCAAGCTGGTGCGCGCCTTCTCCACCTACTTCCACCTGGCCAACGTCACCGAGCAGGTCCACCGCGGCCGCGAACTGCGCACCCGCCGGGCCGAGGAGGGCGGGCAGCTGGCCCGCACCGCCGACATGCTCAAGGACGCCGACCCCGAGCACCTGCGGCAGACCGCCGCCAACCTCGGCGTCCGCCCCGTCTTCACCGCGCACCCCACCGAGGCGGCCCGCCGGTCCGTCCTCACCAAGCTCCGCACCGTCGCGGCCCTCCTCGACGTCGCCGAGCGCGAGGGCGGCGCCGACCGCCGCCGCACCGACCTCCGCCTCGCCGAGAACATCGACCTGATCTGGCAGACCGACGAGCTGCGGGTCGTCCGTCCCGAGCCCGCCGACGAGGCCCGCAACGCCGTCTACTACCTCGACGAGCTGCACAGCGGCGCCGTCGGCGACGTGCTGGAGGACCTCGCCGCCGAACTGGAACGCGCGGACGTCGAGCTGCCCGCCGGAAGCCGCCCGCTGACCTTCGGCACCTGGATCGGCGGCGACCGCGACGGCAACCCCAACGTCACCCCCGACGTCACCTGGGACGTGCTGCTGCTCCAGCACGAGCACGGCATCAGCCAGGCGCTGGAGCACATCGACGACCTGCGCGGCGCGCTCTCCAGCTCCATCCGCAACAGCGGCGTCACCGACGAACTCCAGCGCTCCCTCGAACAGGACCTGGAGCGGCTGCCGGAGATCACGCCCCGCTACAAGCGGCTCAACGCCGAGGAGCCCTACCGGCTCAAGGTCACCTGCGTCCGGCAGAAGCTGCTCAACACCCGCGACCGGCTCGCCGCCGGCGCCGCCCACCAGCCCGGCCGCGACTACCTCGGCACCAGCCAGCTGCTGGAGGACCTCACCGTCGTCCAGGACTCGCTGCGGGCCCACCGCGGCGGCCTCGTCGCGGACGGCCACGTCCAGCGCGTGGTGCGCACCATCGCCGCGTTCGGCCTCCAGCTCGCCACCATGGACGTCCGTGAGCACGCCGACGCCCACCACCACGCCCTCGGCCAGCTCTTCGACCGGCTCGGTGAGGAGTCCTGGCGCTACGCGGACATGCCGCGCGACTACCGCAGCCGGCTGCTCGCCAAGGAACTGCGCTCCCGCCGCCCGCTGGCACCCACCCCGGCACCGCTGGACGCCGCCGGCACCAAGACGCTCGGCGTCTTCTCCACCGTCCGCCGGGCGCTGGACACCTTCGGGCCCGAGGTCATCGAGTCCTACATCATCTCCATGTGCCAGGGCGCCGACGACGTGTTCGCCGCCGCCGTCCTCGCCCGCGAGGCGGGCCTGATCGACCTGCACGCCGGGTGGGCGCGCATCGGCATCGTGCCGTTGCTGGAGACCACCGACGAGCTGAAGATCGCCGACGAACTCCTCGACGCGATGCTCTCCGACCCCTCCTACCGGCGGCTGGTCGCCCTGCGCGGTGACCTCCAGGAGGTCATGCTCGGCTACTCCGACTCCTCCAAGTTCGGTGGCATCACCACCTCCCAGTGGGAGATCCACCGCGCCCAGCGCCGCCTGCGTGACGTCGCCCACCGGCACGGCGTACGGCTGCGTCTCTTCCACGGCCGTGGCGGCACCGTCGGCCGCGGCGGCGGCCCCACCCACGACGCGATCCTCGCGCAGCCCTGGGGCACGCTGGAAGGCGCCATCAAGGTCACCGAGCAGGGCGAGGTCATCTCCGACAAGTACCTGGTCCCCTCCCTCGCCCGGGAGAACCTGGAACTGACGGTGGCCGCCACCCTCCAGGCGTCCGCGCTGCACACCGCGCCGCGCCAGCCCGAGGAGGCGCTCGCCCGCTGGGACGCCGCCATGGACACCGTCTCGGAGACCGCCCACACCGCCTACCGGTCGCTGGTCGAGGACCCGGACCTGCCCGCGTACTTCTTCGCAGCCACCCCCGTCGACCAGCTCGCGGAGCTTCACCTCGGCTCCCGCCCCTCACGCCGGCCCGACAGCGGCGCCGGGCTCGACGGGCTGCGGGCCATCCCGTGGGTCTTCGGCTGGACGCAGTCCCGCCAGATCGTCCCCGGCTGGTTCGGCGTCGGCTCCGGCCTGCGGGCGGCCCGTGAGGCCGGTCTGGGCGAGGTGCTGGCGGAGGCGTTCGAACGCTGGCACTTCTTCCGCAACTTCCTCTCCAACGTCGAGATGACGCTGGCCAAGACGGACCTGCGGATCGCCGGGCACTACGTCGACACCCTCGTCCCCGAGGAGCTGAAGCACGTCTTCGACACCATCCGCGCCGAACACGACCTCACCGTCGCGGAGGTGCTGCGCATCACCGGCGAGAAGCGGCTGCTCGACGCCAACCCCGTGCTCCAGCAGACCCTCCAGATCCGCGACGCCTACCTCGACCCGATCTCCTACCTCCAGGTCGCCCTGCTGGACCGTCAGCGGCAGGCGGCCGAACGTGGCGAGGAGCCGGACCAGTTGCTCTCCCGCGCGCTGCTGCTGACCGTCAACGGCGTCGCCGCCGGTCTCCGCAACACCGGCTGACGGGGGCGGGCGGGGGCGGACCGGCCGCCGACCACGACGTACACCACGCACCACCGCGCCGCCGCCGGGAACCCCCGGCGGCGGCGCGGTCGTGTGAGGCCGGTTCCGTTACGGCTCCGCTTCCGCCGGGCGGGCGACGGCCGACCGGGTGCCGGGCCGCCGCCGGACCGGTCGTCTCCGGCCCGCGGGCGGCGCGGTGCTGGTGCCCGGGCCCCCGCGCGCCGCATCCTGACGGCACCGCAGAGACGGGCGGCGCCCGCGCACACCGGCCGGGCGCGCCAGGGCCTAGGAGGCAGGCAGACCGTGCACATCCGAGCAACGAGCCATGTCACGGGACCGGGCCGGGCCGGCGCGATCACCGCCGCGCTCGCCCTGGCGATGGCGCTGGCAGCCGCCGGGAACGGCGAGGAGTCCGGGGGCGCCAAGGCCGTCGGCGGGGCGAAGAACGTCGTCTTCCTCGTGGGCGACGGCATGGGCTTCAACCAGATCGACGCCGCCGCGCTCTACCAGCACGGCGCCGCCTTCAGCCAGGTCACGGTGGACCCGGGAGCCGCCGGGATCGAGCGTCGCCCGGCCGAGGCCACCCAGGACTACCAGCACTTCCCCGTCGCGGCCGCCGTCACCACCTACGCCCGGGGCGGCGGATACGACCCGCGCGCCACCTGGGACACCTTCGGCACCGTGACCGAGGGCGCCACCGACTCGGCAGCCGCCGCCACCGCGCTGGCCACCGGGCAGCGCACCACCAACGGCAGCCTCGGCGTGGACGCCGACGGCGAGCCCCTGACCAATCTCACCGAACGCGCCGCCGAACTGGGCAAGGCGACGGGCGTCGTCACCTCCGTGCCGTTCAGCCACGCCACCCCGGCCGGGTTCGTGGCCCATCAGCGCGACCGCGACGACTACCACGCCATCGCCCGGCAGATGATCCGCGACAGCGAGGTCGACGTCGTCATGGGCGCGGGCGACCCGACCCGCGACGACGACGGCCGGGAACGGCCCCGGCCCGAGTTCACCTACATCGCCGAGGACGACTACCGCTCACTGACCGACGGCGACACCCGGTTCGAACTGGTCCGCACCCGGCAGGAGTTCCAGGAGCTGGCCACCGCCGACGACACCCCGGACCAGGTGTTCGGCCTGGCGCCGGCCGGCTCGACCCTCCAGTTCGAGCGCGGCGGCGCCGACCGCACCAAGGACGGCGACCCCGTCCCCGGCGCCCGGCCCTACACCGCCGAACCCAACCCGGACGTCCCCACCCTCGCCGAGATGACGGGCGCGGCCCTCAACGTCCTCGGCAACGCCTCGGACGAGGGGATCTTCCTGATGGTCGAGGGCGGCGCCATCGACTGGGCGGGGCACGCCAACGAGCTGAACCGCCAGATCGAGGAACAGATCGCCTTCGACGAGGCCGTCTCCACGGTCGTCGACTGGGTGGAGCGGGAGAGCGACTGGGGCGAGACCCTCGTGGTGGTCACCGCCGACCACGAGACCGGCTACCTCACCGGCCCCGGCTCCGACCCCCGCTGGACACCGCTCGGCGGCGGCAAGGGCGAACTGCCCGAGGCGGCGTGGAACTCCACCGACCACACCAACTCCCTGGTGCCGCTGTACGCCAAGGGCCCGGGCGCCACCCGGCTGGCGCACGCGGCCACCGGCGAGGACCCGGTCCGAGGCGCCTACCTGGAGAACACCCGGATCGCCGGAACCGTCTTCGACCTCTGGCGCGCCGGCTGACCCACCGGCTGACCCGCCGGCGGCGGCCGGCGGCGTCAGCGGCGCGTCCGGGCGGGTTCCGGCCGTCGGACGGCGAGGGGGCATTGACGGGGACGTGAGGCGACTCATGATGGAACGTCAGTACCAGAACGCACCTCTGGTACCTCCCCCACGTTCGAGGAGGACAGCGCAGTGCACCTCACATGGACCAGCCGCCTGGTGGCCGGGATCGCCGCCACGGGGCTCGCGCTCACCCTGGCCGCACCCGTGTCGGCAGCCGACGAACCGGACGATGCGGGGATCGACCCGGCGGCTTTCGGCCCCAAGAACGTCATCTTCCTCATCGGCGACGGCATGGGCTTCAACCAGATCGACACCGCGAGCCTCTACGAACACGGCGTCGCCTACAACCAGGTGGCCGTCGACCCGGCGACCGGCGACGTCGAACGTCAGCCGGGCAGAGCCACCCAGGTCTACCAGCACTTCCCCGTGGGCGTCGCCGCGGCCACCTTCCAGGACGGCGCGTACTACGACCCCGCCGTGGAGTGGGGCTCCTTCGACGGCCCGCTGCGCAACAAGCCCGACTCGGCCGCCACCGCCACCGCCCTGGCCACCGGCGTCCGCACCTACAACGCGGCCATCGGCGTCGACCCGGACGGCAAACCCGTCCGCAACCTCACCGAGCGCGCCCAGGAGCTGGGCAAGGCCAGCGGCGTCGTCACCAGCGTGCCGTTCACCCACGCCACCCCCGCCAGCTTCGTGGCCCACAACGCGCACCGCAACAACTACCACTCCATCGCGCGCGAGATGGTGTGGGAACACGACATCAACGTCATCATGGGCGGCGGCCACCCCTACTACGGCCACGACGCCCAACGTCTCGACGAGCCCAACTACCAGTACGTCGCGGAACCCGAGTACCGGGCGCTCGCCGACGGCGAGACACAGTTCGAACTGGTGGAGACCCCGGCCGAGTTCAACGCCCTGGCCACCGCGCACACCACCCCCGAGCACGTCTTCGGCCTGCCGCGCGTAGCCGCCACCCTCCAGTACGAGCGCAGCGGCCCGGACCGCACGGACACCGGCGCGCCCGTCCCCGGCGCCCAGCCCTACGTCGCCGAGAAGAACACCGGCGTGCCCACGCTCACGGAGATGACCAAGGCCGCGCTCAACGTGCTGGACAACGCCTCCGACGAGGGCATGTTCCTGATGGTCGAGGGCGGCGCCATCGACTGGGCCAGCCACGCCAACGAGCTGAACCGCCAGATCGAGGAACAGATCGCCTTCAACCAGACCATCGAGACCGTCGTGGACTGGGTGGAGCGCGAGAGCAGCTGGAGCGAGACCCTCGTCATGGTCACCGCCGACCACGAGACCGGCTACCTCACCAGCACCGACTCCGACCCCGCGTGGGCGCCGATCAACGGCGAGAAGGGCGAACTCCCCGAGGCCACCTGGCACACCGGCGGCCACACCAACGCCCTCGTCCCCGTCTACGCCAAGGGCGTCGGCGCGGCCCGCATCGAGCACTACGCCCGCCACGAGGACCCGGTGCGCGGCGACTACCTGGAGAACATCGACATCGCGGAGGCGGTCTTCGACTTCTGGGGCCGCCCCTGATCCGCCTCCACACGCTGAACGGGGCCGCCGATCGCCCGCAATCGGCGGCCCCGCCGCTGCCCCGAGCAATCCCCGGCAATCGACCGGCACGTTCCGCGACCGTGAGGCAGCACCCTGTTACCCGAGGGTGCGTCGTCCGGCCGCCCGGGACGAGTTCGGGAGGACATCGCCGACGCTGAGACAGCGCGGACCCGTGAGATTCGCGGCCTCGAAGTCGACGTGATTCCGGGACTGTTCCAGACAGCCGACTACGCCCGTGCGGTCCTCGCGCTGAACGCTGAGCTTCAGGGCACACCGGCCGACACCGACACCGACACCGACACCGCCGGCTTCCGGATCTACGACGACCGTCTGGTCATCGTGGAAATGATCAATGCCCAGCTCTGGCTCGACGACCCTGCCAATGTCGCCCTCTACGCGAAGACATGGGAATGGCTGGACCAGTCCGCCGTGCGTGGTGCCCACGCGCATCGACTGATCGTCCGGGCACGGGAAGCGCTCCGGACCTCCTGAGCAAGCTCGGGCACCGACGCGGCCACCGCGCGCAATCGCCGGCAACCGCGACGCGGGACGGTGGTGTCCGGTGCGCGCGTCCCGTGCGGGAGGGACTGCCGGCCGGCGGGCGGGCGTGGCAGGATCATCCGATGAAACGGCGCCGTGGGTGGCCCGGGACCTCGGCGCACGCTCCGGGGCCCCGGGCCGCGCGCGGTGCGTGGGAGGCCGCGGCGGACGGCCGCCGGACCGGGAGCGACGATGGCGGAACCACGGGAGACAGCGGCCACACCTGACACACACCGGTCCCCGAGCGCGGCGAAAGCGGGCGCGGGAGAGACGGGCGGGCGCCGGGTGCACCCGGCCTGGTGGGTCGCGGCGGTCGCCTTCGTGGTGCTCATCGGCGCCGCCGGGTTCCGCGCCACCCCCGGTGTCTTCATCGATCCGCTGCACCAGGAGTTCGGCTGGTCGCGAGGCGGGATCTCGTTCGCCATCTCCGTCAACCTGCTGCTCTACGGCCTGACCGCGCCGTTCGCCGCCGCGCTGATGGAGCGCTACGGCATCCGCCGGGTCGTGAGCTGCGCCCTGCTGCTGATCTCCGCCGGCAGCGGGCTCACGGTGTTCATGACCAGCCAGTGGCAACTGGTGCTCTGCTGGGGCTTCCTCGTCGGACTGGGCGCCGGCTCCATGGCGCTGGCGTTCGCCGCGACCGTCTCAGGACGCTGGTTCGTGGCCCGGCGGGGTCTGGTGACCGGCATCCTCACCGCCGGTGGCGCCGCCGGGAACCTCGTCTTCCTGCCGCTGGTGGCGTTGCTGGTCGACGGGCCCGGGTGGCGTGCGGCGGCACTCGCCGTCTCCGGCTGCGCGCTCGCCGTGGTTCCGCTGGTGCTGTGGCTGCTGCGGGACCGCCCCGAGGATCTCGGAGTGCGGCCGTACGGCGCCGGACCGGAGTACGTCACCCCTCCGCCCGCGCCCCCGGGCGCCGCCCGGCGCACCCTGCGCGCGCTCGGTACGGCGGCCCGCAGCCGGGTGTTCTGGCTGCTCGCCGTCACCTTCGCCATCTGCGGAGCCTCCACCAACGGGCTGATCGGCACCCACTTCGTGCCGGGCGCCCACGACCACGGCATGGCGATCCCGGTCGCCGCCTCGCTGCTGGCGCTGATCGGCATCTTCGACCTGATCGGCACCGTCTTCTCCGGCTGGCTCACCGACCGCTACGACCCGCGCAAGCTGCTGGCGGTCTACTACGCGCTGCGCGGGCTGTCGCTGCTGCTTCTGCCGATGCTCTTCAGCGAATCGGTGCAGCCGCCGATGCTCTTCTTCGTGATCTTCTACGGGCTGGACTGGGTCGCCACCGTCCCGCCCACGATCGCGCTGTGCCGCGACCACTTCGGTGGCGACGGCGCCGTGGTCTTCGGCTGGGTACTCGCCTCCCACCAGCTCGGTGCCGCCGTCGTCGCGTGGGGCGCCGGCGCGGTGCGCGACACCACCGGCTCCTACGATCTGGCCTGGATGTCCGCCGGGGTGCTGTGCGCGCTGGCCGCGCTGATGGTGATGGCGATCCGGGCGCCGGACCCCGCCCCGCCGCCGAGTACGGCGCCCCCGGGGGCGCTGCCCGCGTCCGCACCGGCCGCCGCGCCGGCACTCGTGGTCGAGGCTGCCGCCGGCGAGCCGACGGCAGGCGATCCCGTGTCCGGGGCCACGGGTGACGCGACGGCCGGGACCGTGGGCGCAGCCGAGGGCGACGGCCCGGGGCCGGTGGCCCGCTAACGCGTGAGGAACGTCGCGGCGATCATCGTGGCCGCCAGCCCGGCCACCCCGCACGCCACCCGGTGGAGCCGCAGGCCGCCCGAGACGATGACCGCGGCCAGCAGCAGCGACCCCGCCAGCGGCAGCCAGCCGTAGAGGAAGCCCGGCAGCCCGGTCCGTACCGCCTCCGTGCTGCCGGGCCACAGCGCCACGGGGACGACGTCGCCCTCCTCCCGCCCGATCCGCTGCGGCAGCGTCACCTCGTCGTGGTGCTCGCCCAGCGCGGAGCGGGGAACGAAGGCCCCGGTGCACTCGCCCGTCCGGCAGCGGTCGACCGTCAGGGTGCCGCGCGTGACCTCCTTGGCGTACAGGGAGTAGTGCACGGTCTCCCACGAGGACCACACGCCCGCCACGAGCAGCAGGCCGACCAGCAGGGCCGAGCAGAGCGCCCGGGCCGCGCCGAGTGCCCGCCCGGCGCGGGAGCCTGCGCGCGCCCGCGCGTGTGTGCGCGTACGCGTGGCGTCGGTAGTGACCGGCATGGGCGAATACTTGGGCACCGCCCGGCCCCGGTCAAGGCCGGGCGGTGCCGTCTCCGCCACGGGCCACGCCGCTCCTTGCCGGGGACCACCCCGGGGCCGTGGCCGTCCCCGGGTGTCAGCTGTTGTAGGCGCTCTGCGCGCGTTCCAGCCCCTCGATGACCAGTGCCTCGACCGCGTCCGCCGCGCGGTCGACGAAGTAGTCCAGCTCCTTGCGTTCGGCGGAGGAGAAGTCCTTCAGCACGAAGTCGGCGACATCCATCCGCCCGGGCGGACGCCCGACGCCGAACCGCACCCGGTAGTACTCGCGGGTCAGGGAGGACGTCAGCGACTTCAGTCCGTTGTGGCCGTTGTCCCCGCCGCCGAGCTTCAGCCGCAGGGCGCCGTAGTCGATGTCCAGCTCGTCGTGGATGACGACGATCCGCCCCACGGGGATCTTGAGGTAGCCGCTCAGCGCGGTCACCGGACCGCCCGAGAGGTTCATGAACGTCATCGGCTTGGCCAGCACCACCTTGCGGCCCGCCGGTCCCGGCGGGCCGACCCGGCCCTCGGCCACCAGCGCGCGCGAGCGGTGCGTCTTGAACTTGCCGCCCATCCGCGCGGCGAGCAGGTCGGCGACCATGAAGCCCACGTTGTGCCGGTTGCCCGCGTACCCGGGGCCCGGGTTGCCCAGCCCGGCCACCAGCCAGGGCTCGGTCTCCGCTGTCTCGCTCACGTCGTTCTCGCTCTCCGGTCGCTCGCTGTTGCCGTCGGACGGGCCCGTCGGACGGGCGCCGCCCGCCCCGTTCCGGTGTCCCGCTCCCCGTGTCACGCCCGCCCGGGCCGGTCCTCCCGGGCCGGGCGGGGCGGACGACGGACGGCCGGGGCCCGTGCCGGGCCCCGGCCGTCCGGGTGTGCTGATCCGTGAGGGATCAGGCAGCGCCGTTCTCCTCCGAGGACTCGCCCTCGGCCGTCGGCTCCTCGGCCTGGGCGGCCAGGACCTGGATGACGACGGCGTCCTCCTCGTTGGCGAGGGTGGAGCCCTTGGGGAGCTTGACGTCCTTGGCGAGGATCTGGTCGCCGACGGTCAGGCCCTGGACCGAGACGGTGACCGACTCGGGCAGGTGGGTGGCCTCGGCCTCCAGGGCCAGGGTGGAGAGCACGTGCTCCAGCAGGTGCTGGCCCGGGGCCAGCTCACCCTCGACCTCGATCGGCACCTCGACGGTGACCTTCTCGCCCTTCTTCACCACGAGCAGGTCGATGTGGACCAGCTTGTTGCGGAGCGCCTCGCGCTGCACCGCCTTGGGGATGACGAGCTCCTGCCGGCCCTCGATGTCCAGCGTGATCAGCACGTTGGGGGACTTCAGGGCCATCATCAGGTCGTAGGACGGGAGCGTCACGTGCACGGGGTCGCCACCGTGGCCGTAGACGACTCCGGGAATGCGGTCGGCCATCCGCGCGCGGCGGGCGGAACCCTTGCCGAACTCGGTACGGGTCTCAGCCGGGATCTTGACGTCGGCCATGGTGGCGCTCCTTGGGTCACTGCGGGACATGAACCGTGCCGGACGAGCCGGGACGGGACCCGGCGTGCCGTCGCACACCATCCGCAGGGGCGCCGGGACCATGACGTCCCGTACCGCCTTCCGAGGAGCGCGTCGATAACGGACGGCCGCCGTCTCCCTCACGGGCACGGACGGGGCCTCCCTCGCCGAGCATCGCCGCGAGTCTAACGGGGGTGGCGCCCGGACAGAAATCGGGCGCCGGACGGAGGATCCCGTCCGGCGCCCGATCGTGTCGCGCCGCGTGCCGACCGACGGCCAGCGGCGCCGAGTCGCTAGTGGTTCTCGAAGAGGCTGGTCACCGAGCCGTCCTCGAAGACCTCGTGGATGGCGCGGGCGATGGTCGGCGCCAGCGGCAGCACCGTGATCTTGTCCAGCGCCAGCCGGGTGGGGGTCGGCAGGGAGTCGGTGAAGACGAACTCGCTGACGCGGGAGTTCTTCAGCCGGTCCGGCGCCGGGTCGGAGAGGATGCCGTGGGTGGCGGTGACGATGACGTCGGCCGCGCCGTTGGCGTACAGGGCGTCGGCGGCGGCACAGATCGTGCCACCGGTGTCCACCATGTCGTCGACCAGCACGCACACCCGGTCACGGACGTCACCGACGACCTCGTGGACGGAGACCTGGTTGGCCACGTCCGGGTCACGGCGCTTGTGCACGATCGCCAGCGGCGCGTTGAGACGGTCGCACCAGCGGTCGGCGACCCGCACCCGGCCCGCGTCCGGGGAGACGATGGTGAGCTTGTCGCGGTCCACGCGTCCGCCGATGTAGTCGGCGAGCAGCGGGAGCGCCTGGAGGTGGTCCACCGGGCCGTTGAAGTAGCCCTGGACCTGGTCGGCGTGGAGGTCCACGCTCAGGATGCGGTCGGCGCCCGCCGTGGTGAGCAGGTCCGCCATCAGGCGCGCCGAGATGGGCTCGCGGCCCCGGTGCTTCTTGTCCTGACGCGCATAGCCGTAGTAGGGGATGACCACCGAGATCGACCGGGCCGAGGCCCGCTTCATCGCGTCGATCATGATCAGCTGTTCCATGATCCAGGTGTTGACCGGCGCGGTGTGGCTCTGGATGAGGAAGCAGTCCGCGCCACGGACCGACTCCTTGTAGCGGACGTAGATCTCGCCGTCGGCGAAGGTCCGGGCTGTGGTCGGGACCAGCGCCACTCCGAGGGCGTCCGCGACCTCCTTCGCCAGCTCGGGGTGAGCGCGGCCGGAGAAGAGCATCATCTTCTTCTCACCGGTCGTCTTGATCCCGGTCACAGCAGGTCTCCTTGACTGTCGCTTCGGGGTCCAGCGAACCCCGATGGTCGCCTTTCGGCCATCTGCGTGAGGCATCTCTACGGTACGCGCTGGCCGCCCACCCCGAACACCGGTCGGTCGCGATCGGCGAACGCGCGGTCCGGTGCCGGGAGCCTGCGCGGGGCAAGCCCGCGCCGCCGTGAGCGGATGCCCCGAGCCAAGGATAAGCCCAGGTCAGAGCTGGTACAGCGGGTCACCGGCGGTGCGTCCGAGCCCCGCGTGCGACGTGGCCCGGAACGCCTCCGTCCGCCACCCCGGCGCCCCCGCGCGCCCCCAGACGCGCCGGGTGTGACATGCGACGCGTCCAGGGAGCGGACGGCGAGCCGGCGGCCGACGGCGGCCGACGGCGACAGCCGGCAGCGACGGCGCGCGCCGCCGAACCCGCCCTCGCCTACGCCTCGGTGGGCGCACCCGACGCGGTGGCGTCGGCCCCGTCCGTGCCGTCCGTGTTCTCCAGCGCCTCCGCGGCCGCGCGTGCCGACGACGAACCCGGGCGCTTGCGCCCGACCCAGCCCTCGACGTTGCGCTGCTGGCCCCGGGCCACACCCAGAGCGCCGGCGGGCACATCGTGGGCGATCACCGAACCGGCCGCCGTGTAGGCGCCGTCCCCGACCGTGACCGGTGCGACGAACATGTTGTCCGCGCCCGTCCGGCAGTGCGAACCGATCGTCGTGTGGTGCTTGTTCACGCCGTCGTAGTTCACGAAGACGCTCGCCGCGCCGATGTTGGTGTGGTCGCCGATGGTGGCGTCCCCGACATAGGTCAGGTGCGGCACCTTGCTGCCGTTCCCGACCGTCGCCTTCTTGATCTCCACGAAGGCGCCCGCCTTGGTCGCGGTGCCCAGCCGGGTGCCCGGCCGCAGATAGGTGTACGGCCCCACCGACGCCTCCGCGCCGATCTCCGCGCCGTCCGCGACGGTGTTGGTGACGACGGCGGCCTGGCCCACCCGGGTGTCGGTCAGCCGGCTGTTCGGGCCGACCTCGCTGCCCTCCGCGAGATGGGTCGACCCCAGCAGCTGCGTGCCGGGATGGACGACGACATCGCGCTCCACCGTCACGGTCACGTCGATCCAGGTCGTCGCCGGGTCGACCACCGTGACGCCCGCCAGCATCGCCCGCTCCAGCAGCCGGTCGTTGAGCATCCGGCGCGCCTGGGACAGCTGGACCCGGTTGTTGATGCCGGAGATCTCCCGGTGGTCGGCGGCAAGCGCCGCACCCACCCGGTGGCCCTCCGCCCGCAGGATGCCGAGGACGTCGGTCAGGTATTCCTCGCCCTGGCTGTTGTCCGTGCTCAGCTTCGACAGGGCGTCCGCGAGGAGCCGGCCGTCGAAGGCGAACACCCCCGAGTTGATCTCCCGGATCGCCAGCTGCGCCTCGTCGGCGTCCTTGTGCTCCACGATGGCGGTGACCGAGCCGTCGTCCCCGCGCACGATCCGGCCGTAGCCGGTGGCGTCGGGCACCTCGGCGGTCAGCACCGTCACCGCGTTGCCGTCGCTGTCGTGGGCTGACGCCAGCGCGCGCAGGGTCGCCGCCGTCAGCAGCGGGGTGTCGCCGCAGGTGACCAGCACGGTGCCCGCGAGAGCCGCGTCGCCGCCCGCGTCACCTCCGGCCAGCTCCTCCAGCGCCACCCGCACGGCGTGCCCGGTGCCGTTCTGCTGGTGCTGCACCGCGGTGCGCGCCTCGGGATCGATCTCCGCGAGATGCGCGGTCACCTGCTCCCGGGCGTGACCGACGACGGTCACCAGCTGCTCCGGGCCCAGCTCGCGGGCCGCCGCGACCACATGGCCGACCAGCGACCGCCCGCAGAGGTCGTGCAGAACCTTCGGCGTGGCCGACTTCATCCGGGTGCCCTCGCCTGCGGCGAGAACGACGACAGCGGCCGGGCGCATGGAACTCACGTGGATGCCCTTCGGTGCGGGGTGAGGCGGACGTGACGGGCGGACGGACGCCGCCCGCCGCCGGTCTCCGCACCATACCGCCCGGCCCCGGCGGCGCCGCCGCCGCGCGCCACGCGTACCGCCCGGCCCGCCCGGCCCGGCGCCGGAACAGCGCCGAAGCCGGGCGGTTACCGGCGGCTCAGAGCAAGCCGTCCCACATCTGCTCCAGCAGCACCGACCACCAGTGCTCCGGATCAGCCAGCGCCTGGCTGTCCAGGGAGGCCAGCTGCGCCTGGAAGTCCCCGGTCCAGCGGCCCGCCTGCTCCGGGTTGAGGCCGTACCGCAGCCGCCACATACGGCCCAGCAGCGCCATCGACCGGGCGAACTGCGGGAGCGAGGAGTTCACGAACTGCGGCGCCACCACCTGCCCGCCCGGCCCCGCCTCCAGCGGCACCGCCACGATGTACGCCGTGCCGTACTGCACACACAGCTGCCGGCCGAAGTCGTTACCGATGACCAGGTACGACCCGGCGTCCGGCGCCGGCGGCGCGCCGCGCTCCTGCGCCAGCTCCGCCAGCGTCGGGATCGGGCGACCCGGCTGGGCCTGCGCCCAGAAGAACGGGCCGATCTCCAGCGGCACACCCGCCCACACCAGCGACTGCGCCACGATGTCCGGCACACCCTGACGGGAGACGGACTGCTGGTCGTAGCGGAAGACACCCTGCGGGCCGAACGCCTGCTGGAGCTCCTGGCCGATGACGTCCAGCCCGACCGCCGGCGCCGTCTGGGTCTGCGGCAGCGGCGCACGCACCGGCGCCGTCCGGGCCGGACCGTCCGCGTACTGCTCCAGTTCGTCCTGGTGCTCCACCAGATGGCGCACCCCGGCCTGCCGGGAGGCGAAGTCCGCGCCGTAGGAGGCGGTGTGGGTGATCCGCACCTGCGGCCAGGTCTCCTGGATCATCCGGGAGCAGTAGCCGCCCGGCAGCGAGCAGGACTGCAGCTCGGTGTGCAGCTCCAGCGCCTGCTGCGGCGGCACACCCATCGCGTGCAGCTCGTGCAGCAGCTGCCACTCCGGGTGCGGGGTGCCCGGCGCCGAACGCCGGATCAGCCGCTGCTCCGAACCGTCCGGCGCCCGGTAGCGCAGCACCGCCATGTAGCCGGAGCCCACCATCGGCTGGCCCGGAGGCGGGTAGCCGTAGGAGCCGGGGCCGCCGGGGGGCGGCGTCCCGGTGCCGACGCCGGCACCCGCACCGGCACCCGCTCCCGCGGTGTGCGCGGGCGCCTGGGCCGAGGGCGGGGG
>NZ_BHZI01000115.1 GCF_004305975.1 Streptomyces otsuchiensis | reverse complement strand
CCCCGCAACCGCTCGCGCCGTCACCGCCCCCGCCGTCGGCCCCGCTTCCCGCTCCGCCGCCGCCGGCGGCCTGCCGGGCGTCCTCGATCCCGCCCTCTCCGTCGGCCAGTTGCAGCGCGAACAGCGAACCACCCAGCACAGCGACCCCGCCGACCGCGAGCAGCGCGGGTGTGCCCAGCCTGCCCTCCCACGGGTTGTCCCGGGCGACCCGCCCCAGGGCGCTGCGACCGGACGCCGTGAGGTTCTGCCCGGCCTGCCCCGGCAGGCCGCGCAGCAGGACGAGCGTGGAGAGGGAGGAGACCGCGAGCCAGATCACGCCCTCCGAGGCGTTCCCGGTCAGCAGGGACAGCAGCGCGGCCGCCGCGACCAGCAGGCAGGTAGCCGTGCGCAGCCGCCGCGCCGACCGGCCGGCGGCCCGGAACGCCGCCGAGTACGCCAGACCGCGCTCCTCCAGGTCACGGCGGACCGCCCGCACCGCCGGGCTGCGGGAGAGGTCCAGACGGAGGCGGGAGAGCCGGGTCTCCCACGCGCTGCCGAAACAGTCCAGCACGGCGCGCTCCACCGGGTCGTCCGCGACGGGCTGGACGACCAGCACCCGCCCGTCCTCGATCAGCAGCCGTTCCTTCTCGTGCATCGAGCAGATCACGGTGTCGGCGACCCGGGCAGGACCGCCGGCCAGCTCGGCCGCCTCGTAGACGCTCTCCACCGCCGCCGACTCCGGATCGGCCGCGTACCGGCGGGCCCGTACCGGTTCCGTCGCCGCGCTCAGCAGGACGAGTCCCAGCAGACAGAATCCCAGCACCGTGATCAGCATGACCGTGCCCCTTCTCCGTCCCCGGCCCGGGTGGACGTGCCCCGCGGGCGCCGGTCAACTGCTGCCACAGCCCCCTCCTCCGCAACTGCTGCTGCTGCTCCCGCAGGAGCTGGAGCTGCCGCTGTCGACTCCGCCGGAGCCTTCGCTCCCGCACCACACGGCGGCCGCCGGCGCTCCGCCCGCGTCCGCGGACGTCGACGACGAGGAACCCTGGCCTCTGCCCGACAGGCCGAACGCCCTCGACAGCCGCCGGCAGTGCGCGTCGTCGGAGACGGCCGCGACGCCGCGGACCGCCACCCGGTCCGGCACCGAGCGCCGCTTGTCGGACGACCGGCCCAGCCGGTACGCGGCCAGCCGCCCGGCGGGGGTGACCGGTGAACCGGCCAGCAGCGTCAGAGCCACCGGCGACGCGGCCACACAGACGATCCCCGAGAGGATCAGCACCGCGTACCCGCCGTCGGCGAACTCCCCGAACCCCGCGGCGGCGACCGCGCCCACCACGGGCACCGACAACAGGGCGACCAGCAGGTTCAGACGTGCCGCGCGGCGCCAGCGCAACCAGCAGGCCCGCTGCCAGAGCAGGCCCTTGGCCGTCAGCACATGGGTCAGCCGCTCCACGGACACCGAACCCGCCAGTCGCCGGCGCAGATCGCCGGCGTCCATCGACTCGTCGTTCTCGAACAGTCCCAGCAGGTCCGCCTCCGGCCCGGGGGGCGCTCCGGCGTGTCGCACCGAGGCGCGGCCGCCGGCCAGTGCCAGCCGCCCGTCCTCCAGCATCGTCACCATCGCGGTCTCGGCCACCCGGACGGGCCCGCCGGTGATCATCGCGCGCTCGTAGCGGTCGGTCGGCGAGCCGACGGAGGTGTCCACGCCGGTGTTGGCCACGGTGCGGCGCTTGGCGGCGACCGTGGCCGCCAGGGACATGACCACCAGCAGGGCTATCGCAATCGGTATCGCGTTCATCTCTCAGCTCCGTTCGCCGTGCCGCCCCCGGGCGGCAGGCCGTTCAGGTCTGGCAGTGTCGTCGGTCGTGTGGGCCCCGTCGTCCCGGTGGTTCCCGTGGGATGCGGCAGCGTCGTGCCGTGTTCGCGTGCCCGGGGTGGGGTCCGGGCGCCGGGCGCCATGGTCGTCACCGGCTCGACCGCAGCCAGCGGCGCAGCCGGCGGCGCTGCGCGCCGGTCAGCCCCGAGCCGGAACCGCGTGCCGTCAGATGCCGGGCGAAACCGTGGGCGTCGGCGCGGTATCCGCCGGTCAGCGGATGCGTCCGTGCCCAGCTCGACGCCGCCCGGCGGTAGCGGTCGCCGAGGACCAGGGGAAGTTCGGGCGCCACCCTCGCCATCACCGAGGCCCGCTTGGCCGCCAGTGCGGCGCGCTGTGTCCGCAGACGGCGCCGGTCGAACCCCTCCGGGGCGGGTGTGGCCGCCACTAGGCAGGAGAGCAGCGCCGTCTGGGCCAGCGCCAGCCGGACCCGGGTGCCGTCCGGCACGGCGCGCGCCGGACCGCCGGGCGCGGGCACGGCCGCGGCGGGCGATGCCGGTGCCGCCGCGCGCGGGGTCGTCCGGACGGCTGCGGGGCGGACGGCGGTCGCGGTTCCGCCCCCCTCGTGCGGAGCGGAGGCCGGTCCCGCCGGACGGTCCTCCTCGCCGGCATCGGTCTCGCCTCGTACCGCCCTCGCCGCGCCCGCTGGCCCCGCGCCCGCCGTTTCACGTGTGCGGCGGGCAGCCGTGACCACGGAGCGGACCGTCGCCAGCTCGCTCGCCAGCTCCGCGATGTCCGGGAACGCGTCGTCACGCTCCAGCAGCACGCCGGGCGGCTCGGCGCGGGAGCACAGCTCCGCCAGGACCTCCAGCACCGCGGGCGGCACGGGATGGGCGTGCGTGTCGTGCCAGACGCCGTCACGCTCCACGCCGCCCGCCACATGCACGTAGGCCAGGGCCTCCAGAGGCAGGGCCGCCAGCGTCGCGGCGGGGTCCTCGCCCCGGTTGACGTGGTTGGTGTGCAGGTTGGCCACGTCGATCAGCAGCCGGACCCCGGTGCGTTCCACCAGCTCGCCGAGGAAGCGGGCCTCGCTCATCTCGTCGTCCGGCCAGGAGAACAGCGCGGCGATGTTCTCCAGCGCCAGCGGAACCGGCAGCGCGTCCTGCGCGATCCGGACGTTCTCACAGAGCACGTCCAGCGCGTCGCGGGTGCGCGGCACCGGCAGCAGGTGACCGGCCTCCATCCGGGGGGTGCGGGTGAGGCCGCCGCCACCGCGCACGAAGGCGATGTGCTCGGTCACCAGTGGTGCGTCCAGCGCCTCGGCCACATGCGCCAGCCGCACCAGCCGGGCGGGCGAGGGCCGTTCGGCGCCTCCCAGACCGAGCCCGACCCCGTGCGGGACGACGGTCACACCCCGCTGCCGCAGTTGCCGCAGTTCCTCGGCCGGATGGTCGACGCACACGTTCTCCGCCACCACCTCGACCCAGTCGAGAGGTTCCAGATCGGCTATCCCGGAAGCCAGTTCCGGTCGCCACCCGATCCCCGTGCCCAGTGATCCCACGACGTCACTCCCCTTCCCCGTGAAGTCGACACGCCGTGCCGGTACCCATGTCATCTCCCCGGGGCCGGACCCGAACCCGCGCGGCACGGGGTTCAGAGCAACATTTGAGGTTGCCGCCGGAGAAGGACGCCGGGAGGGCGTGGACGGTTCCGGGAGGCCCCGGGCGGCCTGCGCGGGCGGGCCTGCGCGCAGTGGCGCAGGCCAGGGGCGTGGGGGGCTGTGGGTCAGCCAGGCTCAGAGAGGCTCAGAGAGGCTCGGGAAGCCAGCAACTGGGCGCGGTACCGCTCGGGGTCGAAGCCGCCGGCCGGGAAGTGCGGGTCGAGATCGCGCAGATGCTCCAGCAGCAGCCGCCCGACCGCCCAGTCGCGGTACCACTTGCGGTCGGCGGGGACGACGTACCAGGGGGCCGCCTCGGTGGAGCAGCGGGCGAGTGCGGCCTCGTACGCCTCACGGTAGGCGGGCCACAGCGCCCGTTCGGCCACGTCGTCCGGACTGAACTTCCAGTGCTTCTCCGGGTTGTCCAGCCGGGCCAGCAGCCGCTCGCGCTGCCGCTCGTGGCTGACGTGCAGGAACACCTTCACCACGGTGACGCCGTCCGCGGCCAGGGTCTGCTCCCAGTCGTTGATCTCCTGGTAGCGCCGGTCCCAGACGTCCGGGGGGACCAGCCCGCGCACCCGCGCGATCAGCACGTCCTCGTAGTGCGAGCGGTCGAAGATGCCGATGGTGCCGGCGCCCGGGAGCGCGGCGTCCACCCGCCACAGGAAGTGGTGGGCGCGTTCCTCGGCGGTCGGGGCCTTGAACGCGTGGATGCGGCAGCCCGCCGGGTCGAAGGCGCGGACCACGTGCTTGACCGTCCCTCCCTTGCCCGAGGTGTCCATGCCCTGGAGCACCAGCAGCAGCCGCCTCCGGTCGCCGGCGGTGCTGGCGGCGTGCAGCCGTTCCTGCAACGCGGCCAGTTCGACGGCGTGGTGCTCCGAGGCACGCTTCCCCGACCGCTTGTCGCCGTCGAATCCGGTGGTGGCCCGGGCCGGAAGCGCTTCCAGATCGACCGGTGCGCCCGGCGGTACGCGCAGCAGTTCCGTGAGCCGGTCCCCGCCGGGTGCGCCCTCGCCGTCGTGTCGCGACGTACGCCCGGCCTGCTTCGCGCGAGCCGCCTCCTTGCGGGCGGCTTCCTTCCGGGCCTTGCGCGCCTTCTTCGCCTTCCGCGGCGTGCGGCCCTTGGCCGGTGCGGTGTCCTTCGCCGGTGCGGTGTCCTCCGGCGGCGGGGCGGCGGCCGGCTCCGGCGCGCCGTGGCCCGACCCGTTCGCAGGCCGGGTACCGCCCTCCGTGCCGGAATCGGCTTTCTCGGCTGCCGCCACGTCGGACTCCTTCCGTCGTCCGCACCCCACGTCCTGTCGATGATCCGTGCGGGCGGTGCGCGGCGCTACCGGAGCGAGGCCCCGGCGCACCGGCGCGGCGCCGGGCTACCGCGCCGCGTCCGCCAGACCGCCCGCGTCCCGGGCGAGCGCGGTCAGCCGGGAGATGGCCCGGAAGTACTTCTTGCGGTAGCCGCCGTTGAGCATCTCCTCGCCGAACAGCCGGTCGAACGGAACGCCCGAGGCCAGCACGGGCACCTCGCGGTCGTAGAGCCGGTCGGCGAGCACCACCAGCCGCAGCGCGGTGGCCTGGTCGGGGACCGGGGTCACCCCGGTGAGGCAGACGGCGCCCAGCCCCTCGCACATCGCCCCGTACCGGCTGGGGTGCACGGTCGCCAGATGCGCCAGCAGGGCCGGGAACGCGTCCAGGGTCGCCCCGGCGGTCCGGTACGCGGCCCGGGTGACGGTCTCGTCGTCGTGCGGCGCGGGTGCCTCGGGGAGCCCGCGGTGGCGGTAGTCCCGGCCGTCGATGCGCGCGGTGCGGAAGTGCGCGGACAGCCCCTGGATCTCCCGCAGGAAGTCGACCGCGGCGAACCGGCCCTCACCGAGCTTGCCCGGCAGCGTGTTGGAGGTCGCGGCCAGTGCCACTCCCTCGTCGACGAGGCGGCCGAGCAGGCTGGAGACCAGGACGGTGTCGCCCGGGTCGTCGAGTTCGAACTCGTCGATGCACAGCAGCCGGTGGCCGGAGAGGGTGGCGACCGCCTGCTGGAAGCCGAGCGCCCCCACCAGATTGGTCAGTTCCACGAAGGTGCCGAACGCCTTCTGCTCGGGGCCGGCCGGTGCCGCGTGCCACAGGGACGCCAGCAGGTGGGTCTTGCCCACCCCGTATCCGCCGTCGAGATAGACACCGCGGGGGCCGGACCGCTTCTCCGGCCGGGGCCGGCGCCGGAAGAGACCACGGCGGCCCTCCCCGGCGGCGTGCGCCCCGCCGAGCCCGGCCGCGAACTCCCGCAGCAGGGTCACCGCCTCCTGCTGGCTGGGCTGCGTCGGGTCGGGTACGTAGGTGTCGAAGCGCACCCCGTCGAACCGCGGCGGCGGCACCATCTCGGCCACCAGCCGCTCCGCGGGGACCTTCGGCGACCGGTCGCACAGCGCGCCGGGCGCCGCTCCGCTCCCGCCGTGGCCGACACCGCCGGCGCTCGTCGCGGGGGCGGCCGACGGGGCGGCACTGGGCTGGGACGCTGCGCTGGAGGACACGATCGTCCAGTCTAGTGGGCGGCGGCCCGGCGCCCCGGGCGACGGCGGGAGGGCTGTGCCACACTGCGCGCCATGAGACGCCTGTTCCCCGCGCCCGACGACCCGGCGGAGTCCCGTGACCGGCAGTGGGAGCTGTCGGAGATCGCCCGGGCCTACGCCCATCCCGCTCCTCCCGGCGGGTGGCTGCGCGCCAACATGGTCTCCTCGCTGGACGGCGCCGTGCACCACGGCGGCAGGTCCCAGCCGCTCTCCGGCCCCGCCGACATGCGGATCTTCGGTGTGCTGCGGCAGCTCGCGGACGTCATCGTGGTCGGGGCCGAGACCGTCCGCCAGGAGGGGTACCGGCCCGCGCGGCGGCGGGCCGAGTTCGCCGAGGCCCGCGCGGCGGCCGGGCAGCCGGAGGCCCCCGCGATCGCCGTCGTCAGCGCCCGTCTGGAACTGGACTTCACCGCCCCGCTGTTCACCGAGCCGCGCACCCCCACGCTGGTGCTCACCGGCGCGCTGGCGCCGGCCGACCGCGTGGCGCGGGCGCGGCGGGCGGGCGCGGAGGTCGTGGTCGCGGGTGACGGCGCCGGGGTCGACCCGGCGCGCATCATGCCGGAGCTGGTGCGGCGCGGACATCCGCGTGCGCTGTGCGAGGGCGGTCCCCGCCTGCTGGGCGGCCTGATCGCCGCGGGAGCCCTGGACGAACTGTGTCTGTCGCTGGCGCCCCGGCTGGCGGCTGGAGCCGCCGGACGGATCAGCCGCGGCCCCGAGGTCGCCGCGCCCGCCGAGCTGAGGCCGGTGTCGATCCTGGAGGACGACGGCTTCCTCTTCACCCGCTACACCCGCGGGGGTGCCTGACTCCGCCCGTGTGGCGGTGGCCCCGCCGGCACGTCCCACTCGGCCCTCCGCGCCTCCGGATCCACACCGGCGGCGGGGAGGGCCGCGCCGTGCCGTGTCCGCGCGCCGCCGTGACCGCCGCCGGTCCGGTGACGGCCACGACCAGCCGACGTGCCGAGCCGGCACGAACGAGCGGAAGATCACGTTCCGCTTATTCTGGGGGTGGGCAGACTGAAGGCGCGAAACCCCGTGTGCCGACGGGGAAGGATGGTTTCTGCCGGACCCGCGCGATCCGGCCTCGAAGAAGGGCACTCACCGTGATCACGACAGTCCTCATGATCGAGAAGGCACTGGTGCCCACGGACGTCGACCTCGTCACCACCTTGCACGGGGACGACCCCGTCACCTTCGTGGTGCTGATGCAGCCACGCGGCGACCAGGACCGCCTGCTGCGCGCCCTCGACGACGTGGCCCTCGGCGAGTTCGGCGACGCGGTGCGCGAGAACGACATCCCGGAGGGGAAGCAGGCCGGCCCGCCGGCCGAGCGGGCGCTGCGCCACTCCGTCCACGCGCTGGAGGCGGCAGGAGCGACGGCGACCGGACGGCTCGCCGACGACCACCCGCTGGACGCCCTGGCCACCGTCGTCCGCGAGTCCGAGGCGGACGAGGTCGTCGTCCTGACCGCGCCGCACTACCTGGAGGAGCTCTTCCACCGCGACTGGGCCTCGCGCGCCCGGCACAAGGTGGGAGTACCGGTCCTCAAGCTCTTCGCCCACGCGGAGTAGCCCCGCCCGGCGCCGTGTCCCCGGCCCGGACGGGCGTGGGTCCGCCATGGGCCTGGTTCGCCACGGGGCGCGGCGCGGGCACCCGCTCCCCGGGCGGACCCCTGCACGGTGCGACAATCTGCGGGTAGAACTCGACAAGGGAGACGCGCATGGCAGCAGGCCCGCCCACTCTGGAACGCCCCCACTTCATCGGGGTCGGCGGCGCGGGGATGTCCGGCATCGCGAAAATCCTCAGCCAGCGCGGCACGGCCGTCGCGGGCAGCGACGCCCGCGAGTCCGACACCGTCCGCTCGCTGCGGAGCCTGGGCGCCGTCGTCCACATCGGGCACGAGAGCGAGCACCTGGCGGCAGACGCCACCTGCGTCGTCGTCTCCAGCGCCATCCGCGAGTCCAACCCGGAGCTGGCCGCCGCCCGCGAACGCGGCCTCCCCGTGCTGCACCGCTCGGAGGCGCTGGCCGCCCTCATGGAGGGCCGTCGCTCCATCGCCGTCGCCGGTACCCACGGCAAGACGACCACGACCTCGATGCTCGCGGTCGGGCTGCGCACGCTCGGTCTGAACCCCGGGTACGCCATCGGCGGCGACCTCGACCACCCCGGGTCAAACGCGGAGAACGGCAGCGGCGAGATCTTCGTCGCAGAGGCCGACGAGAGCGACCGCAGCTTCCACCGCTACGCGCCCGAGGTCGCGATCATCCTCAACGCGGAGCTGGACCACCACGCCAACTACGCCTCCATCGAGGAGATCTACCAGTCCTTCGAGACCTTCGTCGGACGGGTACGGGACGGCGGCACGCTGGTCGTCAACGCCGACCACTCCGGCTCTCGTGAACTCACCGGCCGGATCAGCGCCGACGCCGCCGCGCGCGGGGTCACGGTGGTGACCTACGGCGTGGCGCCGGACGCCGACGCCCGGGTCCTCGCGGTCGAGCCCAAGGGCCTGACCAGCGAGGTCACGGTCGCCCTCGACGGGCGGGAGATCGCCTTCACCGTCTCCGTCCCCGGCCGCCACTACGCCCACAACGCCGTCGCGGCCCTCGCCGCGGGTGTCGCGGTCGGCGTCCCGGCGGACCAGCTCGCCGCCGCCCTCAGCAGTTACACGGGCGTCGCCCGCCGGCTCCAGCTCAAGGGAGAGGCCGGGGGAGTGCGGGTGATCGACTCCTACGCCCACCACCCGACCGAGATGACCGCCGACCTGGAGGCGGTGCGCGACGGGGCCGGCGACGGTGCCGTCCACGTGGTCTTCCAGCCCCACCTCTACAGCCGCACCCGGGAACTGGGCGCCGAGATGGGCCACGCGCTCGCCCTGGCCGACACCTCCGTCGTCCTCGACATCTACCCGGCGCGTGAGGACCCCATCCCCGGCGTCACCAGCGCGCTGATCATCGACGCGGCACGTGAGCGGGGCGCGGTGGTCCACCCGGAGCCCGACATGACCGCCGTCGCCCGCCGCGTCGCCGACCTGGTCTCGCCCGGAGACCTCGTCCTGACCATGGGCGCGGGAGACGTGACCGACCTCGGTCCCGCCATCCTCGCCCGGCTGGCGCGCCGGGACGGCTGACCCCGGCCGCGACGGGCGCGGCCCGGCGCGGGCCGGGCCATGACAGGAGTAAACCGGGGCCCGGACGTGTTTCCACCCCGGGGGCGGCACGGCCCGGACGGCCGCGCCGCCCGTGACACGCGTGACGAAGGAGCGAGAGATGGCCTACGAGGTCGAGAAGACCGACGCGCAGTGGCGCGAGGAGCTGACGCCGGAGGAGTACCGGGTGCTGCGCCAGGCCGGTACCGAGCAGGCGTTCACCGGCGAGTACACCGACACCAGCACCGTGGGCGTCTACAACTGCCGCGCCTGCGGCACCGAGCTGTTCCGCTCGGGCACCAAGTTCGAGAGCCACTGCGGGTGGCCCTCGTTCTACGACCCGGCCGACAGCGACGCGGTGGAGACCCGGCCCGACCACTCCATCCCCGGCCGCCCCCGGACCGAGGTGCTCTGCGCCACCTGCGGCTCGCACCTGGGCCACGTGTTCGAGGGCGAGGGGTACGGCACCCCCACCGACCTGCGGTACTGCATCAACTCCATCGCCGTCCGGCTGACCCCGGAGAACGGCGAGGCCGACGACGCCGCCCCGCGGGCCTGACCGTGGAGACGGTGGCGAACGCGACCGTCCTGGTCGTGCAGAACGGCCCCCAGGGCGGGCCGCGCCGCGTCGGACGCTGGCTGGAGGAGGCGGGGCTGACGCTCCGGGTCGCCCACGGCTACGCCGGTGACCCGGTGCCGGAGGAGCCCGGCGGCCACGCCGCCGTCCTCGTCCTGGGCGGCGGCTACATGCCGGACGAGGATGACCGCGCGCCCTGGCTGAAGCCGACCCGGGCACTGGTGGCGGCGGCGCTGGAGACGTCAATTCCGGTGCTCGGCATCTGCCTGGGCGGACAGCTGCTCGCCCAGGTGGCGGGCGGCGACGTCGCGGCGCAGAGCGGGATCCCCGAGTTCGGGTCCACCCCGCTGACGCTGCGCCCCGAGGCGGCCGACGACCCGCTCTTCCACGGGCTCCCGGCCGGTGTCTCGGCGATCGAACGCCACGTCGACGTGATCACCGCGCTGCCGCCCGGGGCGCGGTGGCTGGCGGAGAGCCGCGACTGCCCGTACCAGGCGTTCCGGGTCGGCGACCGGGCGTGGGGAACCCAGTTCCACCCCGAGGTACCGGCCGAGCGGCTGGCTGCCTGGGACCCGGAGCCGCTGCGGCGGCGCGGGCTGGACCCGGAGGAGCTCAGCCGGCGTGCCCGGGCCGCCGAACCGGTCGCCGAGGCGGCCTGGCACACCGTCACCCGCCGCTTCGCCGCGGTGGTGCGGGAGGCCGCCGGGAGCCGGACGGACGGCTGAGCGGCCGGGGCCACGGCCCGGCCGTGCCGCCGCCACTGCCGCGCCCGCCGCCCCGGCCGTGCCGCCGCCCCGGCCGCGCCGTCAGCCCGCCCGTCGTGGCCGGTCCGGTGTCCGCGCGAGCACCGCGGCCGCGCGGGGCGGGAGGCGCAGGGTGCCGTCCGGCTCGGGGCGAGGGTCTCCGGCGCCGCCGGTGTGCGCCGCCAGCAGCTGGAACCGGCCCTCGCCCAGGGGGATCTCCGCCTTGCGGTCCCCGGGCGTCACCGCCACCGTGAGCGGCCCGGTGTGCACCACCAGCCAGCCGGCGGCATCGTCCGCGGCGGCCGAGACCTCCGCGAGCGTCAGCCCGGCCGGCAGATGGGCGCGCCGCAGCCCGATCAGGGTGCGGTGCCAGCGCCACAGCGGGTCCGCCGCCGGGTCCTCGGGCATCCGCAGCACCGACCGGTCCCGGGTGGCCGGGTCCTGCGGGTCCGGGATCTCCTCCTCCGGCCAGCCGTGCGCCCCGAACTCCCGTCGCCGCCCGGTGCGGACGGCCTCCGCCAGCTCCGGGTCGGGGTGGTCGGTGAAGTACTGCCAGGGAGTCGTCGCACCCCACTCCTCACCCATGAACAGCATGGGGGTGAACGGTCCGCACAGCACCAGCGCCGCCGCGCAGTACAGCGACGAGCGGTCGACGCCGGCCGCGAGCCGGTCGCCCAGCGCCCGGTTGCCGATCTGGTCGTGCGTCTGCGCGTAGCCGAGCAGCCGCTCCGCCGGGAAGGTCTCGCGCTCCAGCGGGGCGCCGTGGTGCCGGTCGCGGAAGGAGGAGTACCCGCCGTCGTGGAGGAACCCGCGGGTGAGCGTCGTCGCCAGCGCGGTGAGCGGGGCGCGCGCGAAGTCCCCGTAGTAGCCCTGGGACTCGCCGGTCAGCGCCGAGTGGAGGCAGTGGTGGAAGTCGTCGTTCCACTGCGCGTGGAGTCCCTGACCGTTGTGCGACCGGGGCGCCGTGGTGCGCGGGTCGTTGAGGTCGGACTCGGCGACCAGGAACAGCGGCCGGCCGGTCGTCTCCGCCAGCTCATCCACCGAAGCGGACAGTTCGGTCAGGAAATGCCGGGCGCGGGTGTCGGCGAGCGCGTGGACCGCGTCCAGCCGTAGCCCGTCCAGCCGGTAGTCCCGCAGCAGCGACAGCGCACTGCCCAGGAAGTAGGCCCGCACCTCGTCGGAGCCCGGACCGTCGAGGTTGACCGCCGAACCCCACGGGGTGTGGGTGCGGTCGGTGAAGTACGGCCCGAACTCCGGGAGGAAGTTGCCCGAGGGGCCGAGGTGGTTGTGGACCACGTCCAGGACGACCCCCAGTCCGGCGCCGTGCGCGGCGTCCACGAACCGCCGCAGCGCGGCCGGCCCACCGTAGGGCTCGTGGACCGCCCAGGGCGCGACCCCGTCGTACCCCCAGCCGTGGCGGCCGGGAAACGGGCTCAGCGGCATCAACTCGACGTGGCTGACGCCCAGGTCGGCCAGGAGCGGCAGCCGCTGGACCGCGGCGTCCAGGGTGCCCTCGGGGGTGAAGGTCCCGATGTGCAGCTCGTAGAGGACCGCCCCCGGCAGCCCGCGTCCGGCCCAGGGGTGCCGCCACCGGTAGCCGCTGTGGTCGACGACGGCCGACGGTTCACCCGGGCCGTCCGGCAGCCGCCGGGCGCGTGGGTCCGGACGCACCGGGCCGTCGTCCAGCCGGAAGCCGTACCGTGCGCCGTCGTCCGCCTCCGCCGTCGTCCGCCACCAGCCGCGGCGGGCGGGGTCGGCGGCCATCTCCCGCGTCGTGCCGTCCAGCCAGAGCGCGACCCGGCGCGCGTGGGGTGCCCACACCTCGAAAAGCATGGGCACCATGGTCGGTGCCAGGCGCCGCCGATACCAGACCATCTCCGGCGTGTGGCGGCCGCGCGTCGCCGTTGTCCCGCGTACGGCCCCGCCGCGCCGGGCGGCACCGTACGCGGGGCGGGGTGCTACTCCCCGTCGGGATGGACCATCACGTGCATCCGGCGCACCAGCGGATAGCCGGCCCGGGCGAACGCCTTGGCCATACCGGTGTTGTGGGCGTCCGTGGCCGCCGAGACGAACGCGGCACCCCGGTCCGCGTGGTGGTGGGTGCACTCGACCAGCAGGTCGTAGCCGTAGCCGTGGCCGCGCTGCTCGGGGACGACTCCGACGAAGCCCACGGCCGGCCCGGAGGGATTGCGCACCGGTACCTGTATGCCGGCCAGCCGCCCGTCCCGCGTGTACGCCAGCCGCCACCAGTCGCGCGGGGAGGGGCACCAGCGGAAGAACTCCAGCTCCTCACGGGCGGCCAGTTCCGTGCCGCCGCGCTCCACGGCCCGGGCCGCGGAGCTGTCCAGGGTGGAACTGTGCACCCGACGCAGCGCGTCCAGCACCACCTCGTCGTCGGGTTCCGGCCGGAACACCAGCCGGCCGGGCCGCTCGGGGACGCCGGCGGCGGGAGTCCAGCGGTAGGACAGCCGCTCCACCAGCGGCACGTAGCCGACGGCGGCGGCCACGTCCCGGACCGCGAGGGCGGCCGCCCGGGTCGCCGGGTCGTCCTCCCAGCCGACCGGGAGCGGTGACTCGAACCGGGGGCGGCGGCCGGCCGCCCGGAGCAGCCGGACGGCCGCGTCGCGGTCGGTGAAGTCCAGCCACTCCATCAGCACCGGCTCGGTGTCCTCGGCCGAGCCCCAGAAGGCCAGCCGGGCGACGACCACGCCGTCGTGCAGCGCCACCCAGCTCCACTCCGGGCGCTGGTCGCCGCCCTCCGCACGGGTGCGGTAGACGTTGTGCGGGGGGTCGAGCACGGAGCGGCCGACCAGACCGGGGGAGTCGAGGGAGTTGAAGAGGGCGCTCGCCTCGTGTTCGGCGAGCGTGCGAATGACCAGATCGGTCATGGGATGTCCTTCGGGGAACGCGCCGCGCGCGTGTCCGTCAGCCCGGGATCGCCCCGTCGGGACGGGCCGGGAGGCGTGCGGCATGGTGGTCGGTGTACATGCGGTCGCCTCCTTCCTCGGTCCGTCGGGGCGTGCGTGCACCGTAGCCCGGGCGGGCCGGGGCGCGCCACGCGTTTTGCCGGCGGGAGCCGCCGGTGTTCCGCGCGGCGCCGACTCCCGCGCGGCCAGGGCCTGTTACAGAGCTGTCGAGTTCAGGCGATGGACGGCGCCCGGCTGACAGGCCGACAATGGTCCGCATGACCTCCGCCGATGAGACCGCCGTCGCGGTCCTTGACAGTGACCGGGTGCGTGCGCTGACCGCACTGCGGGAAGGCGTCTCCCGGGGCAAGGTGTCGCACGACACCTTCCAGCGCCGCATGGAGGTCGTCGTGACCGCCGCCGACGGCGGTGAGATCAGCGCCGTGCTCAAGGACCTGTCCACCCGGCGGCAACGGAGCCGGGTGGTACGCACCATCGGCCGGGCCTCCGCCTTCCAGCAGCGGGTACGGCAGGCATGGGACATCGAGCGGTACCCGGAGCTGGTGCTGCCGCGCCCCGGCCGTCACCCCATGTCCATCGGGCGCGCCCCGGGCTCCGTCCTGCGGATCAGCGACATCTCCGTCTCCCGGTTCCACGCCCAGCTGAAGGGCGTCGGCGGGACCTGGACGGTGCGCGACATCGGCTCCGCCAACGGCACCTGGGTCAACGGCGCGCGGGTGGTGGGCGCCACGACGCTCTCCTCCGGCGACGTCCTCCGCTTCGGCTCCGTCACCTTCCGGGTCGCCTGCCCCTGACGGCCCGCCACCCGGCGCCCCGGCCGGCCGCGAGTCGCCCGGCGCGCAACGCACGGGCCGGCCCGCCCCGCCGGCGAGGAGGACCTTCGCGTGGCGGGACGGGCCGGGTCGTGGCGTCCCCGCGCACGGGCGCGGGGACCGGGAGCGGGCCGGGTGGACCCGGCCCGTGTGGGGGGACGGTCAGCGAGCGGACCAGGGCGCCGAGATCAGCGCGCTGACGCTCTCGGCCGCGACGGCCAGGCGCGCGATGTCGGGCGTGAACGCGTTCACCGGTGCGTCGGTGGTGTTCACCGTCGTGTGGGCGGCGTGCGTGGCGTGGTCGTGGTGCGCGTGGTCGCCGAGGTCCGGCTCCGCCGTGTACGCGGCCACGGTCTCCGCCGACGCGCCGGTGCTGCCGCCGGGAACGGTCACCTCGCCGTTGCCGCCGTCGAAGACGACGTCGGAGCAGCTGTAGAACGTCTCCGGGCTGTCCGAACGCTCCCAGACGGTGTAGATGACGTGGCGGCCCTCCTTGTCGTCGGGCAGCTTCGAGGTCCAGTAGTACTCGTCGTCGATCGAGCCGACGCCGGTCCACGGCGGGTCCTGCACGCTGGCGAACGGCTCGTCCTCGATGTCGTCCCACGTCAGCGGCTGGTTCGGGTCGTAGCCGTCCTCGGTGACGTACAGGTGGAACGAGCCGGGGTGGTGTGCCCAGACGTTGTAGCTGAAGCGGTAGTCGTCGCCGGCCGTCACATGGGTGTAGGGCCAGTCGGCGCGCGGCAGGTCGAAGCCGGAGAAGTCGAAGGCGCCGGAACCGCCGCTGCACAGCTGCCCGTCGGGGATGAAGCCCTGGGTCCGGCCCTGGCCGTTGGACTGCAGGACCGCGAACCAGTTGTAGTACGCGTTGGCGCCGCCCTGCGCGAGCGCGGCGGCGCAGGCCGGGTTGCTGGGGCTGATCTGGCCGGTGTTGTCGATGCTGTGCACGTAACAGAGGTAGGTGCGGCTGCCGGGGTCCATCGGGGCGCCGTGCGCCGCGGCGGTGCCGCCCGAGCCCATGACCATCGCCATGGCGGGGAACGTGGCTGCCGTGGTCAGCAGGGCGGTCTTCTTCAGCAGCGAACGACGCTGCGAACGGTCCTTCATCGCGGTGCGTTCCCTTCGCGAGGGTGTGGGGGTGGGGCACGCCCGCCAAAGAGGTGGGAGCGCTCCCATGTGTTCGGACCGTAGTGCTGTGTCACGGCCGCGTAAAGAGAAGCGGCACGGCGTTCCGGTGCCCCCGGCCGGTTTCCGGACACCCCCGGCCGGCGCGGGGCCCGCGTGGGCGTCCGACGTGGATGTCCGGCGCCGTCCTCCAGCAGCGAGGACACCCCGGGGCGGGGCCGCCACGAGACGTTGGCCGGAACCGGCCCGTCACCGGGCGGGGTGGCGCCAGTCGTACACGGCCGCGCCCCGCGGCCGTGCGAGCCCGAGGGCGGCCCGCCCCCTGGGGCGTCAGGCCGGGTTTCCCCGCACCGCCGGGGTCTCGCGCACCAGCAGTGCCACCGGCGCGGTCGCGAACAGCTCGGCCAGCGGCACCGGCTGCTCCGCCGTCTCCCCTGCCTCGCCGCTCACCGCCCGCGCGCCGGCGTCGCCGAACCGGCCGCCGCCGATCAGGTCGACCCAGGTCCCGGCGGGCAGCCGCAGCGCGGTGTCCCCCCAGCCCCCCGCTTCCGTCACCCGCCGGGAGAGCCGGGTGACGGCGGTGACGACCTCGCCGCCGCGGACGAACGCCAGGCACTGGTCCGCCTGTGCGCCGCGCGCGAGCAGGGGCAGGTAGCCGCCCTCGGGGCCGAACCACCGCGGGTGGTCCCGGCGCAGGCGCAGAGCCGTGGCCGTCAGCCGCAGCTTCTCCAGATCCGCGACCGCGTCCGAGTCCAGGTCCGCGTCCGGGTCCAGGTCCGCGTCCGGGTCCAGGTCCGCGACCGCGTCCGAGTCCGGGGTCGCGTCCGAGTCCGGGGTCGCGTCCGCGCCCGGCCCCGCACGCTCGCCCAGGGCACGCAGTTCCTCCACCGGGAAGCGCGCCGGACGACGGTTGTCCGGGTCGACCAGCGCCCGGTAGCGGACCTCGGTGCCCTGGTAGAGGTCCGGCACCCCCGGCATGGTCAGCTGCAGCAGCGTCTGTGCCAGCGACACGGCACGCGTCTGGGCGCCCAGCGAGTGGCGGAACTCCGTCAGCGTCCCCACCGCGGCGCCGCACGGTCCCGCCTTGACGAACTCCTCCAACGCCAGCTCGTACGCCGGGTCGGGCTCGGTCCACGTGGTGTGCAGCGCCGCCTCCCGTGCCCCCTTCAGCGTGGCCCCCAGGAGGCGTTCCTGATCCGGCTGGCCGAGACCGAGCGCGTTCTGCCACACCGACCAGGCCAGCTGGGGGTCCGGGGCCCGGCCGCCCGCCGCGGCCGACTGCTCCGCCAGCCGTGGCAGGACACCCGCCCAGCCGTCGGGATGCTCGGCGAGCGCCAGCAGCACCGCCCGCACGTCCGCGCTGCGCTTGGTGTCATGGGTGGACAACACGGTGCCCGTCGACGGCCAGTCCCGCTGGATCCGCGCGCAGAAGGCGTGGAAGGTGGCGGGTGCCAGCGCCGGCGAGCCCGGCTCGCCCCCGACCTCGCACGCGGAGAGCAGCGGCGTGTACCGGTAGAACGCCAGGTCCTCCACCGCCTTGGCCCGCAGCGCGGAGGAGACCTGCGCGAACCGCACCCGGAAGTCGTCGGCGTCCGCGCCGCCGCCCAGCCTTCCCAGCGCCAGCTCCCGCACCGTGGTCACGGCGGCCGCCTCCTCCGGCACGGCGAACGCCTTCCGGGCCGCCTCGGCCGCACCCGCCAGCAACGCCTCGTCCGCCGGGGTGGGCGGCCCGCCCGCCGGGACGTACGGCCGGTACACCGGCAGCCCCGCCAGCACCTCGGTCACCGCGGTGCGCAGCGCCCAGGGCGCCTGGTCCCGCAGCCGCCCGCCCGGCGCCGCGGCGCACACCCGCACGGCGGCACGGACCAGCCGCGACACCTCGGCCGCCAGGTCGTGGCTCACCACCCGGTGGACGGCGCGGCGCACCGTCGCGGGCCAGTCGCCGCCGAGGTCGGGCGGTGCGCCCGTCCACGCCCGGTAGTGACCGGTCAGAGCCGCGTGGCCCTCGGGGTCGGTGAGGACCCCGTCGATGTGCCGCATCGCGTCGTACCCGGTGGTGCCGGCGACCTCCCAGTCCGGCGGCAGGTGCTCGCCGTGTCCGAGGATCTTCTCGGCGACGGTCCAGCCGCCGCCGCTGCGCGCGGCCAGCCGGCGGAAGTACCCCGCCGGGTCGGCCAGGCCGTCGGGATGGTCGACCCGCAGTCCGTGCAGCACGCCCTCGGCGACCAGGCGGAGCATGGTGCCGTGGGTGGCCTCGAAGACCTCGGGGTCCTCCACCCGGAGCGCGATGAGGTCGTTGACGGTGAAGAAGCGCCGGTAGTTCAGCTCGGTACGTGCCAGGCGCCACCACGCGAGCCGGTAGTGCTGTGCCTCCAGCAGCCGGTCCGGCGGCAGCCCAGCGGTGCCCTCGCGCAGCGGGAGTCTCAGGTGGCCGCCCTGGCGCAGCTCGCCGTCGGTGACGGTCAGCCGCTCCAGTTCCTCGCCGACCGGTGCCCCGAGGACGGGCAGGAGCACCCGCCCGTCGCCGGCGTCCCAGTCGATGTCGAACCAGCGCGCGTGGTGCGCGGCCCGGCCATGGGCCAGCACGTCCCACAGCGGGTCCCCCGGGGCGGCGGGGGAGGGCACCGCCATGTGGTTGGGGACCACGTCGGCGATCAGGCCGAGCCCGTGGGTGGCGGCGGTGGCCGAGAGGGCCCGGAGCCCCTCCTCACCGCCGAGATCCGGCCGGACCAGATCGTGCCGGGTGACGTCGTAGCCGTGGGTGGAACCGGGGGCCGCCTCCAGCACGGGGGAGAGGTGCAGATGCGAGACACCGAGGGAGGCCAGGTAGCCGACCGTCCGCTCGGCGTCGGCGAAGGTGAACTCCGGTTGCAGCTGGAGCCGGTACGTCGCCGTCGGTGTCGCGGGCACCCGGCGGAGGGGTGGGGC
>NZ_BHZI01000114.1 GCF_004305975.1 Streptomyces otsuchiensis | reverse complement strand
TGTCCGCCCCCCCGGCCCTGCCCGCCGCCACCGGACCGGCGGGCGGCCCGTGTTCCGGCCCCCCGGTTCCCGTGACGTGCGTCGGCACCGGGCAGGCCCCGGCCGTCTCCTCGCGCGGCACACCCCGCGCTCCCGACGCCCGGCCCGCCGTGTGCCGCATCGACGCCCACCCCTCCCGTGAAGGAAGCGATCCGCCGCCATGCTCCCCGCCGAGCTGACCTCTCCACGCTCCGCGCGCGCCGTAGCCGCTCGGCGGCTGGCCCGACGGGGCGCGCGCACCCGCGAGCGCCGCTTCCTGGCGGAGGGCCCGCAGGCGGTGCGCGAGGCGATCCGCCACGGTGACGGTGAGGGCGCCTTCCTCGTCGAGTTGTTCGCCACGCCCGAGGCCGCCGAGCGTCACGCGGAGCTGCTGGAGGCCGCGCGGGACGCCGGCGCCCGCGTCGCCGTCGCCGGTGAGGACGTGGTCGCGGGTATCTCCCAGACCGTCACCCCGCAGGGGCTGGTGGGTGTCTGCCGGTTCGTGGACCGTCCCTTCGCGGACGTGCTGGCCGCCCGGCCCCGGCTCGTCGCCGTCCTCGCCCACGTCCGCGACCCGGGCAACGCGGGCACCGTGCTGCGCTGCGCGGACGCCGCCGGCGCCGACGCGGTCGTCCTCACCGACGCCTCGGTCGACGTCTACAACCCCAAAGCCGTGCGTGCCTCGGTCGGGAGTCTCTTCCATCTGCCCGTCGCCGTCGGAGTGCCCGTCGGGGAGGCGGTGGACGGGTTGGTGGCGGCCGGAGCACGAGTGGTGGCGGCGGACGGCGCCGGCGACCGGGACCTCGACGACGAGCTGGACGCCGGCCACATGGGTTCCCCCACGGCCTGGATCTTCGGCAACGAGGCATGGGGCCTGCCGGAGGAGACCCGGTCCCTGGCCGACGCCGTGGTGCGCGTGCCCATCCACGGCCGGGCCGAGAGCCTCAACCTGGCCACGGCCGCCGCCGTCTGCCTCTACGCCTCCGCGCGTGCCCAGCGCACGGTCGGCGGCTGCCGCCACGACGGCTGAGCGCGCACCCGCCCGGCGGCGGGGGGATCTCAAACACCTCCCAGTGCTAGTAGGGTGACGGAGCGGATACACGGAGGGGACGGGCGGGGATGCAGAAGCGCGCCGGGGCCGGCGAGTTGGACGTGCCGCCCGACGACCTGCCCGACGGGCTGGTGATCGCCGACGACCACGGGCGGGTCACCTGCTTCAACTCCGAGGCCGCCCGGCTCACGGGCACCGACCCGGCCCAGGCACTCGGCGGCCCGCTGGAGACCGCGCTGCCGCTGGAGGACCCGGACGGCCGCCCCTGGTGGCGGCTGACCGACCCGTACCACGGGCTGGCCACCCGTTGGGGCCAGCCCGAACGCAACCTGCTGCTGCCCGGCGGACGCGAGGTGCTGGTCGCCGCCCGCTATGTGCGGGTCCGCCCGGCGGGTCCCGTGCGGCAGGTGGTGATCACCCTGCGCAGTACCGAGGCCCGGCAGCGCATGGAGCGCTCCAACGCCGAGCTGATCGCGACCGTGGCGCACGAACTGCGCTCCCCGCTCACCTCGGTCAAGGGATTCACCGCGACCATGCTCGACAAGTGGGAGCGGTTCACCGACGAGCAGAAGCGGCTGATGCTCCAGACCGTGGACGCCGACGCCGACCGCGTCACCCGGCTCATCACCGAACTGCTCGACGTCTCCCGGATCGACTCCGGCCGCCTGGAGATACGGCGCGAGCCGGTACGGCTGGACGAAGCGGTCCGCCGGCAGGTGAAGACGCTGGTCAACGGCGGCGCCGACGCCGAGCGGTTCGACCTGCGGCTCGCGGACGGCCTGCCCCTGCTGTGGGCGGACCCCGACAAGATCGACCAGGTGCTGGGCAACCTGCTGGAAAACGCGGTGCGGCACGGCGCGGGGACTGTCACGATCGAGGTCGAACCCGTACCGCACAGCGGTGACCGCCAGGAGGGCACAGCCGTGACCGTCAGCGACCAGGGAGCGGGCATCCCGGAGGACGCGATGCACCGTGTCTTCACGCGCTTCTGGCGCGGCTCCCCCCGCGGCGGCACCGGCCTCGGCCTCTACATCGTGAAGGGCATCATTGAGGCCCACGGCGGCACCGTGACCGTCGGCCGGTGCTCCGGCGGCGGCGCCCGGTTCCGATTTATCCTGCCCGCGGGCATCCCGGCGTTCCTCGTCTCCTGAGCGAGGTCCCGCCCACCGCCCGCGGGCCGCAGCGGCCCTGACCGGCGCCACCACGGTGGCGCGACGCGGCGACCAGGGCGGGCCACCGGCGGACGACGGGCCCGCCCGTCCGCGCGCCGCACCGGTCTCCGCCGCCGAAACCCGCCAGCCCCACGTGCCCCGGACCCGGGGCCCACCGGGGACGACGCCACCACGGCGCGCCTTAGACTCGACTCCCGGCACCATCGCCGCGGAGCGGCGCAGCCAGGCGAAACCGGAAGTAGGGAACACCGAGAAGCGATGTCGGCACCCAATAAGTCATACGACCCCGTCGAGGTCGAGGCACTCAAACCGGCCGTGATCGACCGGGCGCGCGAGGAAGCGCTCGCGGCCATCGAGGACGCGCGGAGCCTCGACGCGCTGCGCGAGGTGAAGGCCGCCCACGCCGGCGACCGCTCACCGCTCGCCCTCGCGAACCGCGAGATCGGCGCACTGCCGCCGAAGGCACGGGCGGACGCGGGCAAGCGCGTCGGCCAGGCCCGCGGCGCCGTGTCCAAGGCACTGGCCGCGCGGCAGGAGCGGCTGGAGGAGGAGCGCGACGAGCGGGTCCTCGTCGAGGAGGCGGTCGACGTCTCCCTGCCGTACGACCGGGTACGTCCCGGCGCCCGGCACCCGCTGACCACGCTGATGGACCGGATCGAGGACATCTTCACGGCGATGGGCTACGAGGTCGCCGAAGGCCCCGAGGTCGAGGCCGACTGGTTCAACTTCGACGCCCTCAACATCGGCCCGGACCACCCGGCCCGCACCACCCAGGACACCTTCTTCGTCCGCCCGCCGTCCGGGGACGCACCCGACCCCGAGGACGCCGGGCTGGTGCTGCGCACCCACACCTCGCCGGTGCAGATCCGCTCGCTGCTCGACCGGGAGCCCCCGGTCTACGTGGTCTGCCCCGGGCGGGTCTTCCGCACCGACGAGCTGGACGCCACGCACACCCCGGTCTTCCACCAGGTCGAACTGCTCGCGGTCGACGAGGGGCTGACCATGGCCGACCTCAAGGGCACCCTGGACCACATGGTCCAGTCGCTCTTCGGCCCGGGCATGGAGACGCGGCTGCGGCCGGACCACTTCCCGTTCACCGAGCCGTCCGCCGAGATGGACATGGTCTGCTACGTCTGCCGCGGCGCGTCCGTCGGCAACCCGGACCGTCCCTGCCGGACCTGCTCCAGCGAGGGCTGGATCGAACTCGGTGGCTGCGGCATGGTCAACCCCCGGGTGCTGACCGCCTGCGGCGTCGACCCGGAGAAGTACAGCGGCTTCGCCTTCGGGTTCGGGATCGAGCGGATGCTGATGTTCCGGCACAACGTCGAGGACATGCGAGACATGGTCGAGGGCGACGTCCGGTTCACCCGGCCGTTCGGGATGGAGATCTGATGCGGGCCCCGCTTTCCTGGCTGCGGGAGTACGTCGACCTGCCGGCCGACGTGACCGGCCGTGACGTCGCCGCCCGGCTGACCGGCGCCGGGCTGGAGGTCGAGACCGTCGAGCGCACCGGCGCCGGGCTCACCGGTCCGCTGGTGGTCGGCGAGGTCCTGGCCATCGAGGAACTGACCGACTTCAAGAAGCCGATCCGCTGGTGTCAGGTCGACGTCGGTGACGCCAACGGCACCGGCGAACCGCAGAATCTCATCTGCGGTGCCCGGAACTTCGCCGTCGGCGACAAGGTCGTCGTGGTCCTGCCCGGGGCGGAGCTGCCCGGCGGCTTCAAGATCGCCGCGCGCAAGACCTACGGCAAGGTCTCCGAGGGCATGATCTGCTCCGCCGCGGAACTGGGCACCAGCGAGGACCACGACGGCATCATCGTGCTCCCGCCCGAGTACGAGCCCGGCACCGACGCCATCGCGCTGCTGGAGCTGGTCGACGACGTCCTGGACATCTCCGTCAACCCCGACCGGGGCTACTGCCTGTCGCTGCGCGGGCTCGCCCGCGAGACGGCGGTCGCCTACGGCCTGCCGCTGCGCGATCCGGCCCTGCTGGACGTGCCGGTGCCCAACGGCGAGGGCTACCCGGTGGAGATCGCCGACCGCGGCGCCTGCGACCGGTTCGTCGCGCGCACCGTGACCGGGGTGCGTCCCGACGCCCGCTCCCCGATCTGGCTCCAGCGCAGGCTGGAGAAGGCCGGTATGCGGTCCATCTCGCTGGCCGTGGACATCACCAACTACGTGATGCTCGAACTCGGGCAGCCGCTGCACGCCTACGACCGGGCCCGGCTGGAAGGACCCATCGGGGTCCGCCGCGCCGAACCCGGCGAGAAGCTGACCACCCTGGACGACGTGCGCCGGACCCTCCACCCCGAGGACCTGGTCATCACCGACGGCCGCGGCCCCATCGGCCTGGCCGGCGTGATGGGCGGCGCCGACACCGAGATCACCGGTGACACCGGGGACGCGGGAGGCGAGGAGGCCGGCGGATACGCCGCCACCACGGACGTCGTGATCGAGGCCGCGCACTTCGCCCCCCGGGCCATCGCGCGGTCCGCCCGCCGTCACCGGCTCTCCTCGGAGGCCTCCCGCAGGTTCGAACGCGGCGTGGACCCGGAGGCGGCCGCCGCCGCCGCGCAGCGCGCCGTCGACCTGCTGGTGCTCCTGGGCGGCGGCACCGCCGACGCCGGTGTCACCCACGTCAGCTCGGTCACCACCCCGCGCACCGTCCTGATGCCCGCGTCCCACCCGGGCCGCGTCGCCGGGGTGGACTACGGCCGGGAGACCGTGGTCCGGCGCCTGCAGTCGATCGGCTGCGACGTCTACGGCTCCGACGAGCTCACCGTCACCGTCCCCAGCTGGCGTCCCGACCTCGGCGCGCCCAACGACCTCGCCGAGGAGGTCATCCGGCTGGAGGGCTACGCCCATCTGCCCTCCACCCTGCCGCGGCCCCCGGCCGGGCGGGGACTCACCGAGAGCCAGCGGCTTCGCCGCCGTACCGGCCGCGCCCTGGCCGGCGCCGGCTACGTCGAGGTGCTCAGCTACCCGTTCGTCAGCCGGCAGGCGCTGGAGCAGCTCGGTTTGGAGGCGGACGACGCCCGGCTGCGCACCGTGACGCTGGCCAACCCGCTCTCCGACGAGGACCCCGAGCTGCGCACCACGCTGCTGCCCGGGCTGCTCGCCGCCCTGCGCCGCAACGACCGGCGCGGCAGCCACGACCTGGCGCTCTTCGAGTCCGGGACGGTGTTCCTGCCGACCGGGGACGAGCCCACGCCGATCCGGCCGCCGGTGGACCGCCGGCCCACCGACGAGGAGATCGCCCGGCTGGACGTCGCGCTGCCGCGTCAGCCGCGCCACGTGGCGGTCGCCCTCGCCGGTGACCGGGCCGCGGCCGGCTGGTGGGGCGCGGGCCGCCCCGCCGACTGGGCCGACGCCGTCCAGGCGGCCCGGCTCGTCGCCGCCCAGGCGGGGGCCGAGCTGGAGGTCACCGCCGACCGGCACCCGCCGTTCCACCCCGGACGGTGTGCGGCGCTCCACGTCACCATCGACGGAGAACGTGTGCCGGCGGGTCACGCCGGTGAGCTGCACCCGCGCGTCATCAAGGCGATGTCGCTGCCGGACCGCACCTGCGCCATGGAGATCGACCAGGAGGTGGTGGAGGCCGCCGGTGCCGGTCCGCTGCGGGCTCCGCGCGTCTCCTCGTTCCCGGTCGCCACCCAGGACGTCGCGCTGGTGGTGGACACCGGAGTGCCGGCCGCCGCCGTCGAGCGGGTGCTGCGGGACGCCGCCGGTGAACTCCTGGAGTCGCTGGACCTGTTCGACGTCTACACCGGGGAGCAGGTGGCCGAGGGCCGCAAGTCCCTGGCGTACACGCTCCGGTTCCGCGCCTCCGACCGCACGCTGACGGCGGAGGAGGTCACCGCCGCCCGGGAAGCGGCCGTGACCGCCGCCGGGGAGCGGCTGGGCGCGGCGCTGCGCGGCGCCTGAGAACAGGGCTCCCGCCGCCGCGCGCCTGGCGTGGCGGCGGGAGAGACGACGGGCCGGGCGCGGCCACCCCGAAGTGGGGTGGCCGCGCCCGGCCCGTCCTGTTCCGTACGTCCGGCGTGCCGTGGCCGGCCGTCAGCGCCGGGGGAGCGGTCGGGCGTGGGCGGGATTGAGCAGCCCGGCCAGCAGGTCCCCCCGCGTCGCGAGACGACCGGTCACGTCCTCCAGCGTGAAGGCCAGCTCGCCGGGACTGGCGCACTCCGCGATCTCGGCCCAGGTGACGGGGGCGGAGACCTCCGGGCGTTCGCGCGCCCGCAGTGTGTAGGGCGCGGCGGTCGTCTTGGCGGCGGCGTTCTGGCTGTGGTCGATGAAGACCTTGCCGGGGCGGGCGGCCCGGGCCATCCGGGCCAGCGCGAGACCGGGCAGCGCGGCGGCCGCCCGCTCGGCCAGTGACCGGGCGTACGCGCTCACGTCGGCGGACGGGGCCGGCCGCAGCGGCGAGAGCAGATGGAGCCCCTTGGACCCGGACGTCTTCGCGAAGCACTCCAGCCCGTCCTCGGCCAGCCGCTCCCGCAGCCAGCGGGCGACCTCGCAGCACTCGACGATCGTCGCCGGGGCACCAGGGTCGAGGTCGAGCACCAGACGGTCGGCCTCCGCGGGGGCGTCCGCCCGCCACTGCGGGGTGTGGAACTCCACCACCAGGTTGGCCGCCCACACCAGCGAGGGCAGGTCCTGCACCATCACCTGCCGGGCCGGGGCCTCTCCCCGGCGCGGGACCTCGCAGCTCTTCACCCAGGCGGGGGTACCGGCCGGCACGTTCTTGGTGAAGAACAGCTGCCCCCGCGGGCCGTCCGGGTAACGCAGGAAGCTCAGGGGCCGGTCGTGCAGGTGCGCCAGCACCGTTCCCGCGTTGGCGGCGTAGTAGTGCACCAGCTCGCCCTTGGTGGTGCCGGTCGCGGGATGGATGACCTTGTCGAGATTGGTCAGGCTCAGGCGCCGACCCTCGACCTCGGTGACCGTCATACTCGAAGGGTGGCATGAAAGGGGCAGAACATGCGATCCATTTGGAAAGGTGCGATTTCCTTCGGTCTGGTGACCATCCCGATCAAGGTGATGGGCGCCACCGAGAGCCACAGCGTCTCCTTCCGGCAACTGCACGTCAGCGACGGCGGGCGCATCCGCTACCGCAAGGTCTGCGAGATCGACGAGCAGGAGGTCTCCGGCGACGAGATCAGCAAGGGCTACCAGGCGCCGGACGGCCAGGTGGTGCTGATCAGCGACGCCGAGCTGGCCCAGATGCCGCTGCCGACCGCCCGGACCATCGAGATCCTCGGCTTCGTCCCCGTCGACAGCATCGAGCTGATCCAGCTGGACCGCTCCTACTACCTCGCCCCGGACTCCGGCGCCGACAAGCCCTACGTGCTGCTGCGCGAGGCACTCAAGCGCTCCGGCAAGGGCGCGGTGGCGAAGCTGGCGATGCGAGGGCGGGAGACGCTGGCGCTGCTGCGCCCGGCGGAGGACGGCGTCCTGGGGATGCACACCATGCTCTGGCCGGACGAGATCCGCTCCGCCGAGGGGCTGGCCCCCCAGGGGCGGGTGACCGTGCGGGACGCCGAGCTGGACCTCGCGGACACGCTGATGGAGTCGCTCGGCGAGGTCGACGTCTCCGAACTGCGCGACGACTACCGCTCGGCCGTCGAGGCCCTGGTGACCGCCAAGCTCAACGGCGTGGAGCCGGAGCAGCCCGCCGAGGCGGAGCCCGGCGCCCGCGTCATCGACCTGATGGCCGCCCTGGAGGACAGCGTGCGGGCCGCGCGTTCCTCGCGCGGAGACGGCGAGGAGGAGGGGACGGCGGCCACCGTCACCGATCTCAGCGAGGCCACCGGGGCCGGCGGGTCGGCGGCCAGGAAGCGCTCGGCGAAGAAGACCGCCGCGAAGAAGGGCGCCGCTCAGCAGCCGGCGGAGAAGAAGACCGCCGCGAAGAAGTCGGCGGCGAAGAAGGCCACCGGGAACAAGGCCACCGGGAACAAGGCCACCACGGGGAAGGCCACCACGGGGAAAGCCGCCGCCAAGAAGACGGCGGCGAAGAAGAAGCCGGCCGCGAAGACCGCCTCGGGGGGCCGTAAGTCGGCGTGAGCACCGGGGCCGGGCGCGACACGCGCGCCCGGCCCCGTATCCGCGCTCGGCGCGGTCAGCTCAGCTCGTCCAGCTCCCGCAGCGTCCGGTCCCAGTCGGTGAACCGGACGGCCCGGTCGTCCACGTACGCCACCGCGGGGAGCTTGCGGCTGGTGACCAGCAGCTTGCCGCGGCTGTTCCAGAAGCGCCGTCGTGCCGCCGGGCGGTCCACCACCGTCTCGAAGCCGTGCTCGTCCAGCCAGGGCGCCACCTGCTCCGGGTCCCGGCTGGTCAGCACGAACACCGAGTGCGAGGCCATCAGCGTGCGCAGCGCCTCCAGCGAGCCGGGCACCGGCGGGTCGTAGATGGTCCCGTCGGCCCAGCCGCGGCTGTAGCCGTGGATCACGCCGTCGAAGTCCACCGCGACGGTGCTCATGGGTCCGCGCCTCAGCCGTAGGTGTAGAAGCCCGCACCGGTCTTGCGGCCGAGCCGGCCCGCCGAGACCATGCGCTGGAGCAGCGGGGGAGCGGCGTACAGCGGCTCCTTGAACTCCTCGTACATCGAGGCGGCGACCGAGGCGACCGTGTCCAGGCCGATCAGGTCGGCGAGCTTGAGCGGGCCCATCGGGTGGGCGCAGCCCAGCTCCATGCCGTTGTCGATGTCCTCGCGGCCGGCGACCCCGGCCTCGAACATCCGCACCGCGGAGAGCAGGTAGGGGATCAGCAGCGCGTTGACCACGAACCCCGAGCGGTCCTGGGCGCGGATCGAGTGCTTGCCCAGCACCCGCACCACCAGGTCCTCCGCGCGCCGCAGTGTCTCCTCGGAGGTGGTGAGCGCCGGGATCAGCTCCACCAGGTTCTGTACCTGCGGCGGATTGAAGAAGTGAATACCGAGCACCTGGCCCGGTCGGGTGGTGGTGACCGCCAGGTTGACCAGCGGGATGGAGGAGGTGTTGGAGGCGAGGATCGCGTCCGGCCGGGTGAGGACCTGGTCGAGGACCTGGAAGATCTCGGTCTTCACCTGCTCGTTCTCCACCACGGCCTCGATGACGAGATCGCGGTCGGCGAGCTCGCCGAGGTCCGTGGTGAAGGTCAGCCGCTCCAGCGTCGCGTTGTGCTCCTGCTCGCTGATCTTCCCGCGTTCCGCGGCCTTGGCCAGCGAGTTGACCAGCCGGGAACGGCCCAGCTCCAGGGCCTCGCCCGTGGTCTCGGCGACGCGGACATCCAGTCCGGACCGGGCACACACCTCCGCGATGCCGGCGCCCATCTGGCCGCAGCCCACCACTCCGACCCGTTCGATGTCGGTCACTCCGTGCCCTTTCGCTGAGACAGCACTCCGGCGGCGCGGCTCCCTCGCCGCTCCACCGCCCCGGACCGACGGTACTCCCGGACGGCCCGGATGCCATCGGCGGGGGGTCACCCCCCTGCCTGGGCCAGTGACGCTCCGCAGCCGTGTCGTGCGGAGTGCCACACCGCGCTACGCGGCGCGACGCGCCCCCACGCTCCGCGTTCGCGTCATCGGGCACAAACAATTCGCATAAGTGCCCGTGTCAGCGGGGTGTCCGGTGGGTCATCTTGATAGAGCTGGCCGCTCAGACCCCGGACACCCCCAAGGGAGTACGGCGTGGGACACATCACCCGCAGGACCTTCAGCTTCGCCGCGGCGGGCGCCGCGTTCGGTTCCCTGGCACTCGCCCGGGCATCGTCCGCCGCCCCCGGCGCGCCGACCACCGAACCCGCCGCGTCGCCGCGCCGGGACCAACCGTCACAGGCGGACATGCGCGGCGTCTGGATCGCCTCCGTCAACAACGGCGACTGGCCTTCGCGGGCCGGCCTGTCGCGGGACCAGGCCCAGGCCGAGCTGCGCGCCGCGTTCGACGACGCCATGCGGTGGAACCTCAACACCGTCTTCCTCCAGGTGCGGCCGACGGCCGACGCCTTCTGGTCCTCCCCGCACGAGCCCTGGTCGGCGTGGCTGACCGGGGTGCAGGGGACCGACCCCGGCTGGGACCCGCTGGCGTTCGCCGTGGAGGAGGCGCACGGGCGCGGGCTGGAGCTGCACGCCTGGTTCAACCCGTACCGGATCGCCAACCACGACGATCCGGGGCGCCTGGTCGAGGACCACCCCGCGCGCCGGAACCCGGAATGGGTGGTGAGCTACGGAGGGCAGCTCTACTACAACCCGGGCATTCCCGCGGTCCGCGCATTCGTGCAGGACGCGATGATGCACGCGGCCGAGAACTACGACATCGACGGCGTGCACTGGGACGACTACTTCTATCCCTATCCGGCCTCGGGGGAGGAGTTCGACGACGCCGACGCCTTCGCCGAATACGGCGGGGACTTCTCCGACGTGGCCGACTGGCGCAGGAACAACGTCGACCTGCTGGTCAGCGAGATGTACCAGCGGATTCAGGACAGCCGTCCCGGAATCGCCTTCGGCATCAGCCCCTTCGGCGTGTGGCGCAACCGGGGCACCGACCCGCTGGGCTCCGACACCACCAGCCTCCAGGCGTACGACGAGCTGTACGCCGACACCCGGGGCTGGGTCACCAAGGGCTGGATGGACTACGTGGTCCCCCAGCTGTACTGGAACATCGGGCTCCCCGCCGCCGACTACGCCAAGCTGGTGCCGTGGTGGGCGGACGTCTGCGCCGGCAGCGGCGTGCGGCTGGTGCTGGGCGAGGCCATGTACAAGGTCGGCGACCCGGCACAGCCGGACGCGTGGCAGGACCCGGCGGAGCTGTCCCGGCACCTCACGCTGGCCGCCGGGTACGAGGAGGTCGGCGGGCACGTGTTCTTCTCGCAGTCCGGGGTGGCGGAGGACCCGCTCGGCGCCATGTCCCGCGTGTACGAGGACCACTACCGCTGAGGCGTGCACACCCCGGTGCCGGGGCCCGGCAGGTCCGGGCCTCGGCACGGGGTGGCGGCCGGTGCCGTCAGCCGCCGCCGGGGTGCTCCACCACCGTGTCGGGGCCGGGGGAGACCACGGTCTCGTGGCCCCGTTCGTCCCGGACGCGGTAGGGCGGCGCCCCGTTCTCGCCGAGAATCTCGACGATCCGCGTCACGCGGTCGGGTTCGCCGACCGTGCGGCCGTGGGTGATCATCCGGTCTCCGGTCTGCGCTCGCATGAATGCTCCCGCCGATCCATGGGGTGTGAACAGGTCTTTTCCCATTTTAGGCCGCGACGCCCTCCGGGTGCATCGGCGGTGGCGGCCCTGAGGTGTCAGCGGGCTGAAGGAATTCCGTACCGAATTCCCCGGTGAGTGTGGTGTGAAAATAAGAGTGCTCGTACGATTCCGCCATGCTGGTCACGCTGATAGCCGCTGCCCGCACCTCCCCCCTTCTTGACGCCCGCTTCGGCGACGACCGCCCCCTGGACGCGGCCGGCTGGCAGGCGGTCGAACGAGCCGTACCCGCGCTCGCCCCCCTGGCCGCCGCCGAACTCCGCTACTGCTCGCCTACCCCCGGCGCCCGGCAGACCGGTGACGTGCTCGGTCTCGCCCCGCTCGCCCAGCCGGCCCTGCGTGACTGCGACATGGGCAGGTGGCGGGGGATGACCCTGCCGGAGGTCAGCGCCCGCGAGCCGGCGGCGGTCGAGGCGTGGCTGGCCGACCCACGCTCCGCGCCCCACGGCGGCGAGCCGCTGATCGCCTTCGTCACCCGCATCGGCGGCTGGCTCGACACCCGGCCGGCGGGCCCGCACGGCCGGGTGGTGGCGGTCACCGAGTCCACCGTCATCCGGGCCGCGATGCTGTACGCCCTGAAGGCCCCGCCCTACTCGTACTGGCGCACCGAGGTGCATCCGCTCTCGGTGATCAGCCTCAGTGGAGGCGGCGGGCGCTGGAACCTGCGGCTGGGCTGACCGCCACGCGCCGTTCCCGGGGCCGACCGCGCTTCCCGCCCGCCCGGCGGTGACTCCCGCCGGCACGGTCAACCCTTCGTCCGTCGCGCGCTCCGCGAGGGGATCGCGTGGACACCTGCCGTCCTCGGCGGGGCTTCGAGCGAGGAGGGCGCCCACCCTCGCGGGTGCGCTTTCCGGACGAAGCGGACGGGTCGGTACCGGTGGGGGCCACTCCGTCCGCTCGGCGGGGCTCGGCTGCACCGAAAGTGCAACCGGTTGCCGTTCACGTCCATGGAAGCGCTTGCTTCGTTCTCCCGAACGCACAGGTGGTGCGACTGATCGTGCGCCGCGACGCTGTGTGCAACTGGCGTCATTACCGCGCTGAAAGCCAAGTCGTATACGGCTAGGGGCCGTTCGACGTTGTGTGAGAGGTATTGACACTGCCTGGGCCCTGGGCAACTCTGTTACCAGAGTGTTACTGCAAACGGTTGCAGTCGTGGGCCGTATGCCGGGGAATCGAGGTGCCCCCACCCCTCGGGATCGTCGTGTCCGGGACACGTCTCCGGCGGATAGGAGCCGCAAGATGACGAACAAGAAGAAGACACTGGTCCGGTCCGGGATCGCCGGTGCCGGTGCCGCCGCGCTGCTGGCGGGCAGCTGGGCCGCGGGACTCGGAGGCGCCACCGCGGGCGCCGCGGAGCCCGCCGCGCCCGCCGCCGAGGTGACCGCCTCGGCCGACCCGCACAGCGACACCCCGCTCGGCTACGCCGCCCAGGCCGGCGGCACCACGGGCGGCCACGGTGCCTCGACGGTGCACGAACACCTGCTGAGCGAGTACGCCGCGGACAACGGCTACAGCGACCCCGGTGTCGCCATGTACGACCTGCTCAAGGCGCACGCCAAGGCCGGCAGTGACGAGGGCCTGGTGATCTACGTCGACACCACCGTCGTCCCGGACAACCTGACCGGCAAGAAGATGGACGTCAAGGACGTCTCCAACGTCTCGATCCTGGGAGTGGGCGACTCCGGGGAGTTCGATGGCGCGGGCTTCAAGGTCACCCGGTCCGACAACATCATCTTCCGCAACCTCAACATCCACCACGTCCACCAGGGCGAGGGGGACGCGATCGAGGTCACCAGCAACAGCCACCACGTGTGGATCGACCACAACGAGTTCTCCAGCGAACTCGACGGCGTCGACAAGGACTACTACGACGGTCTGGTCGACGTGAAGCACAACAGCGAGTACGTCACCGTGTCGTGGAACTACTTCCACGACCACTGGAAGGGCATGCTCGTCGGCCACAACGACAGCGCCGGCTCGGCCGCCGACAAGATCACCTACCACCACAACCACTTCCAGAACATGAACAGCCGCATCCCGCTGATCCGCCACGCGGACGTCCACTTCGTCAACAACCTGGTGGAGGACGTCAGCGGCTCCGCGATCAACGCCCGCATGGGCGCCCAGGTCCTCGTCGAGGGCAACTACTTCGACGGCGTCGGCAGCGGCGAGACCGACACGCACGCCGACTACCCCGAGGGTCCCGTCGGCTGGTGGTACGGCTCCAGCCAGACCGGCTACTGGAACCTCCAGGACAACACCTTCGTCGACAGCCCCCACGAGCACCTGACGTCGACGACGGACTTCACCCCGCCGTACTCCTTCGACGCGGACAGCCCGGCCGACGCCCGGTCCGCCGTCCAGCAGTACGCCGGCACCGGGGTCATCGACATCACTCCCTGACCGCCTCCACCGCGGTGAGCCGCGCTCCGGCCCGTCCCGTGCCCTTGAGGGCGCGGGGCGGGCCGCCCCCTTTGCCGGCCGGACGGAGAGGCGGGTGGCGGGCGGCCGGCGCGGCCGCCCGCGCTCCCGAGATGTCGGATCGCCCGGATGCGGGTGCCATGGAGGGGTGGGCGCCGGCACCCGGCCGGCGCCGGACCGCAGGAGGCGCACCATGCCCCGTTACCTGCTCAGCGTCTACCAGCCGGACGGGGAGCCGCCGCCGCCCGAGTTCCTGGAGCCCGTCGTGCGGGCCCTCGAGGCCGTGGAGGAGGAGATGCGGGCCGCCGGAGCGCGGGTCTTCGCCGCCGGTCTGCACGCCCCCGGCACCGCGACCGTGGTGCGGGCCGACGAGAACGGGGCCACCACCGCCGACGGACCCCATCTGGCGGGTGAGGAGCACCTCGGCGGCTTCACCGTGATCGAGGCCGACGATCAGCACGCCGCGGTCGAGTGGGGCGTGAAGCTCGCCCGTGCCACCACGCTGCCGATCGAGGTCCGGCCGGTCCGGCACGGCTCGGGCTGACCCGGCCGCGCCGCCGGCGCCGCCTTCGGGACCGGCCGGTGGAGCCGGGGGTCAGCGGCCGACCGCGTACCCCTGCATCCCCCGCGCGTTGGCCGCCGCGGACAGCACGCCCGTCGCCGGGTCCCGGGCGACGGCGCACAGCCGGCCCTCGGTCCACCCTCCGGCCACCGTCACCCGGTGGCCCCGGGCGCGCAGCGCCGCCACCATGTCCTCGCCCGCGCGTGCCTCGACGGTCACCGAGCCCGGCTCCATCCGCCGGGGGTAGAACGAACTGGGAAAGCTGTCCTGGTGCCAGTTCGGCTCGTCCATCGCGCCCTGGAGGTCCCACCGGCCGCGAACCGGCTCCCGCAGGGCGACGGCGAGGAAGAAGTGGGTCTGCCACTGGTCCTGCTGGTCGCCGCCCGGCGTGCCGAACGCCAGCACCGGCTCGCCGTCGCGCAGTGCCAGCGACGGGCTGAGCGTGGTGCGCGGGCGCCGCCCCGGCACCAGGGACGACGGCAGCCCCGGCTCCAGCCAGGTCATCTGCAGGCGGGTACCCAGCGGGAAGCCGAGAGAGGGGACCACCGGGCTGGACTGGAGCCAGCCACCGCTGGGCGTGGCGCTGACCATGTTGCCCCAACGGTCCACCACGTCGATGTGGCAGGTGTCGCCGCGCACCTCGCCGTTGCGGGCGACGGTGGGCTCGCCCGCGCCCGCCACCGGGTCCGGCGGGGTGTAGCCGGGCACGTCGCCGGCCGCGCCCGTGGCGTGCTTGCCGATGACGGGGGCGCGGCCACCGGGCGAGCCGGGACGCATCTCCAGGGACGCCCCGGGCCCGATCAGCGCGCGCCGCTCCGCGTTGTAGGCGTCGCTGAGGAGGTCGTCCATCGGCACCTCGGCCGCGTCGCCGTACCAGGCCTCGCGGTCGGCCATGGCCAGCTTCCCGCCCTCGACGAGGGCGTGCACATAGTCCGGCGTGCCGTGGGCGGCGGCGTCGAGGCCCGGGTCCAGCAGCGCCAACTGCTGGAGCAGCACCGGGCCCTGGGACCACGGGCCGGGCTTGCAGACCGTCCAGCCCTGCCAGTCGTAGCGCACCGGCTCCTCGAAGGACGCGGACCAGCCGGCCAGGTCCTCCCCGGTCAGGGTGGAGGCGTGCCGCTCTCCGGAGGAGTCCATCGCGGGACGCGCGGCGTGCGCTGCGATGGCCTCGCCGATGAAGCCCTCGCGCCAGATGCGGCGCGCCGCGTCGATCCGGGCCTCGCGGTCGCCGCCCGCCGCGTCCGACTCGGCGATCAGCCGCCGCCATGTCGCGGCCAGATCCGGGTTGCGCAGCAGACCGCTGCCCGCCGGGGCGCGTCCGCCGGGGAGGTAGACCTCGGCGGAGGAGGTCCACTCGTTCTCGAACAGTTCCCGGACGTTCTCCACCGCCATGCCGACCCGCTCCAGCGCCGGGTGGCCGTGCTCGGCGTACTCGATGGCGTAGCGGAGCACCTCGGCAGGGGTGCGGGTGCCCAGGTCACGGAGCATCAGCATCCACGCGTCGAACGCGCCGGGCACGACGGCGGCCAGCGGGCCGGTCCCGGGGACCAGTTCCAGCCCGAGCGAGGTGTAGTGGCCGACGGTCGCGGCGGCCGGGGCCGGACCCTGGCCGCAGAGCACGCGCACCGGGCCGCCCGCCGGGGCGACGATGGCAGGCACCTCGCCCGCCGGTCCGTTGAGGTGCGGCTCGACCACCTGCAGGACGAAGCCGGCGGCGACGGCCGCGTCGAAGGCGTTGCCGCCGTCCTCCAGGACCGCCATGGCGGACTGGGAGGCGAGCCAGTGCGTACTGGACACCATGCCGATGGTGCCGTGGAGTGTGGGGCGCGTCGTGAACATGCGGGGAGCGTACGTGCTGGTATGCGCCCCGAACAGTCCCGAACAGCCTCCGCTCGCAGCCCCCGCGCCGTGCCCGCGACCACCGTCGCGCCCCGCCGCGCGGTACACCGGAATACCGCATGACGGCTCCGTGTTGCAGCGGACGCACGGGAGGAGGCCCATGAACACCGAAGGAAACCTCGACCAGTACAACCGCGCCCAGCTCTTCTTCGAGGCCAGGGACTACGGCGAGGCGGCCCGCCTGACCCGGCCGCTGGTGGACGCCGAGCCCGCACGACTCGACCTGCGGCTGCTCCTGGCCCGCGCGCTCTACCACTCGGCCCAGCTCGGCCGGGCGGAGAAGGAACTCCGGGTCATCACCGACCGGCACCCGGACGAGTCCTACGCCCGGCTGATGCTCGGCCGGACGCTCCAGCGGCTCGGGCGGGACGACGAGGCGACCGCCCAGCTGCGGCTGGCCGCCGCTCTCAGCGGCGAACCGGTGGACGCACCCCGCCGGATGGCCTCCGAACCGTCGGAGGACTGACCGCCCGGGCGGCCCGCCGGCTCTGCGGCCGGGCGGTCACCGGTACGGCGTCGCCGGCGGCGTGACACATGACGGCGGGGCCGGGACGGAGAGATCCGTCCCGGCCCCGCCGTCATGCCCGCCCCCGTACCGGGGCGGGTGTTCAGCCGAGCGCCGGCAGCGGCATCGGCCGGGCCGAGGGCTCCGCCGTACGCGGCGCCCGCAGCTCCTGCGCCCCTTCGGGCACGGGCACCGCGCCGAAGATCAGGGCCTGCTGCTCACGCAGCTCCGCGACGCGCTCGGGGGAGGTGCTGGGCAGGCGCTCCTCCTCGTACAGCGGGTGCGTCAGCAGGGCGGCGGCGCGGCTGGCGGGGGTGTGGAACTGGACCTCGAAGACGTGCTCGGTCGACGCCTCACGCCAGGCGCTGTTGACCGCCTTGTAACCCCCGGTGTTGTGCCAGGTGTTGCTCCAGCGGATAGGGGCGTTGCGCCACATGGAGAGGAGGTCCGAGGCCGCCCGCGCGCCGCCGGTGTACTCCTCGTCCTCCCACTGGAGGGTGTAGCGGACCGAGTCGTTGATCTCGCCCAGCACCTCGTCGACGGACTTCTCCGGGGTCTCCTCCAGCCAGGTGGCGACCTTGCGCTTCAGGGAGTCCTCCGTCTTCAGCCGGTGGTCGAACCCGACCAGTTCGGCCGAGGTGAGTTCGGCGATCTCCACCAGCTGCGGGCTGATCAGTGCCTCGGCCTCCGCCGCGTCGGCGATGAAGACATCGACCGCCGCGTTGTCCTCGGAGTTCAGCGACAGGCCGTCCCGCTCCCACGCGGCCGTCCCCGTCGACTCCTGCTGCCCCTGGTGCGCGGCGCGGTCGGTGACCGTCACGGCGGTGGCCTGCGCGGCCGACGCCAGCAGCGCGGCCAGCACGGCGCCGGTGCCGACGGCGCGGTGGATGGTCCTCTGGCGGAACGTCATGCCCGTGTCCCCTGTCTTCCCGCGGTGCGGGAGATCGCTGTCCCGGTAGTGCGCAGGGGACAACGCGGCGACCCGGCGCTGGTCACCCGTCGTCGCCCGGACGGCCCAACCGTGTTGAAGATGAGGCGGACAGTGGTGGCGCGTTCAACAGGTCCGCGCCGCCGTGCCGGAGGGCCGGCGGGAGCAGGTGGGCGACGAGCTGGTAGCCGTCCGGCTGATCGGCGCGCGACCCGGTGCCGGCCGACGGAGCGAAATCGGCCACCCTCGGGAGCTGATCCGGGCACGGGCGCCCCTCTCGTCGGCCGTAACGGGCACGACCCGGCCGGGCCGAGAGGCTGCCGGTGGGCGCGGACCGCCCCGGCCCGGACGGCGCCGGCCCGGTGCGCCCGGGGTCCGTGCGCGGCGTCGCGTCGCGCGCGGCGGTGCCCGTGAGGCCGCCGCGAGCCGACCGTTTCCGCGTGGTGTACCGGCTCCACGGGCCCGCCCGCCCACACCGGTTCCCA
>NZ_BHZI01000113.1 GCF_004305975.1 Streptomyces otsuchiensis | reverse complement strand
GCGGAGCCCCACGTGTGAGCCACCCTGAGACATCCTGAGACACCTGGGGCGTGAGGCGCCGCCCGGGATCACCCCTTGACGGCCCCGGCGGCCAGCCCCGAGGCGAGGCGTCGCTGGACCACGATGAAGAACACCAGCACGGGGACGGTGATCAGCGTGGAGCCGGCCATGACCGCGCCCCAGTCGGTGGCGTACGGACCGGCGAAGTACCGCAGTCCGACGGCGGCGGTGTACTTGCTCTGGTCCTGCATGAACACGAAGGCGAAGATGAACTCGTTCCAGGCCACGATGAAGGCGAAGATGCTGGTGGCGACGAGCCCGGGGGCCACCAGCGGCAGCAGCACGGAGCGGAACATCCGCCACCAGCCGCAGCCGTCGAGGTAGGCCGCCTCCTCGATCTCCGGCGGCACGGCGGCGACGAAGCCGCGCAGCGTCCAGATGGCGAACGGCAGCGAGAACGCCAGGTAGACGATGATCAGGCCCAGCAGGGTGTTCAGCATCTGCAGGTTGCGCATCTGGAGGAAGAGCGGGATGACCAGCGCCTCCAGCGGCACCATCTGCACGATCAGCACCATGATCAGGACCTTGGTGCGCATCCGGAACCGGAAGCGGGCCACGGCGATGGCGGCGAACAGCGACAGCGCGGCGGCGAGCAGCACGGTGCCGACGCCGACGATGGCCGAGTTGGCGAGGTAGCGGCCGAAGCCGCCGCGGTCCAGCACATACCGGAAGTGGTCCCAGGTGAACCCGGTCGGGACCAGCGACGCACCACGGGAGTTGGCGCCGGGGTCCACCGCCGAGCTGACCATCCAGTACACGGGGAACAGCGAGAAGCCGATCACCGCGACGACGGCCAGGGCCAGTCCGGCCCGGCGCAGTACGCGCCCGGCGCCGCCGGGCCTGGTGGCGCCGCGCGGGGTGACGGGCGCGGGAGGGGTCACGGGCGCGGCCGGGGTGGCGGGGGTCGCTGGCGTCGCGGCGGTCACAGCTCGTCCTTCTCCTTGAACAGGGTCCGCACGTAGAGCACCGTGATGACCAGCAGCAGCACGGTCAGCAGCACGGCGATGGCCGCGCCCTGGCCGTAGTCGTTGCGGCCGAAGGACCGCACATAGGACCACACGCCCAGGTTGAGGACGGCGGGATTGGCGCCGTCTCCGCCCGGCATCAGGTAGATCTGGACGAAGACCTTGAAGTCCCAGATGGTCGACAGGATGGTGACCACGGTGAACACCGGTTTGATGGTGGGCACGGTGACGTGCCAGAACCGCTGCCAGGCGTTGGCCCCGTCGACGGTCGCTGCCTCCGGGAGTTCCCGGGGGATGGTCAGCAGCCCGGCGAAGACGGTGATGGCGACGAACGGGAAGCCGTGGTGGACGACGTTCAGCACGGCGATCGCGTAGAAGGACCAGCGGTCGGTGAACCAGTTGGTCTCACGGGGTTCGATCATCCCCAGGCCGTCCAGGCCCGCGCTGACGGGGCCGTTGAGCGGGTCGAAGATCCAGATCCAGGCGTAGGTGCCGGTGACGGCGGGCATCGCCCAGGCGGCCATGATCGCGGTGGAGCACACCACGCGCCAGAAGCGGCCGAGGCGGTGGAGCAGCAGCGCGACCAGGGTGCCGGTGGCCACGGTCAGGGTGACGCAGGCGACGGCGAAGACGACGGTGTTGGGCAGCGCCGTGGTCCACAGGAAGGAGTCGGTGAGCAGGGCGCGGTAGTTGTCGAATCCGGTGTAGTTGCTCTCGCCGGTCCTGATCTCCCGCAGGCCGTAGTCCTGGAAGGACAGGAGCACGACGCGCAGCAGCGGCCACAGCAGGAGCACGGCCAGCACGATCAGGGCGGGTGCCAGCAGCAGCCAGGGCCTGGTGGCGCGCAGGCGTCGCTGCCGGGTGAGCCGACGGGCGCGGGCGGTCTCCGCGTCGTCGGGGCCGGCGGGCGGGGTGTCGCTGCCGGGTTCCGGGCCGGGCCGGGTGTCGATCGCCATCAGTCGTGGACCGTCCGTTCGGTGGCCGTCCGGTCGGCGGCCCGCTGGTGGTTGACCATCGCTGTTCGTTGACCTCCGCCCGGTGACCCGGCCGTGAGTCGCTCCCCGCCGTGCGCCGTGCCGGTGCCCGGGGAGAACGCTCCCGGGCACCGGCACAGCGGCTCACCCGCTCACTCCTGGAAGATGCGGTCCATCGCGGCAGCGGCGTCGTCGGCGGCCGTCTGGACGTCCTTGTTGCCGGAGAGGATGGCCAGCAGCATCTGCTGTACGACCTGTTCGGCCTGGACCGCGCCGAACTTCTCCGTGACCGGGAGGAGTTTGCCGCCCTCGGACATCTGCTCCGCGAACGGGGCGACATAGGGGTCGTCGCTGGTGGAGTACTCCGCCAGCAGGCTCTGCTGGCCGGGGAAGAAGCCGGTCTCCTCCGACCAGCGGTCCGCGAAATCACCAGTGGTCATCAACTTGACCAGTTCCCAGGCGAGTTCGGGCTCGCTACTGCCCTCAATCACGCTGACCAGCGAGCCGCCCATGAAGGAGGGGCTGATGCCGCCGTCCTTCCCCGGCATGGGCAGCACGCCGAACTTCCCGTCCCAGGACTCGTCCTCGTTCAGCAGGTTGCCCACCGTCCAGGCGCCGTTGACGATCATGGCGGCCTGGCCGTCCTGGAAGCTCTGCAGCGAGTCGGCCTCGGTCCAGGTGTTGGCGGCGGCCACCGACAGACCGTGCTCGGTGGCGAGTTCGGTGAAGAAGGTGATGCCTTCCACCGCTTCGGGCGAGTTGATGGTGGAGGTCCAGCCGTCGCCGTCCTCGACGGCGATCTCGGCGCCGGCGCCCCAGAGGTAGGGGTAGAAGGAGTGCTCGCTGGAGCCGGGAACCGGATACGGGATCATGTCCGGTTCGAGATCCTTGAGTTGGAGCCCGACCTCCAGCAGTTCGTCCCAGGTGGTGGGCGGCTCCAGGCCGTGCTCCTCGAAGACGTCGGCGCGGTAGAAGAGCGCGCGGATTCCGGCGTACCAGGGCATGCCGTAGAGCTGTCCGTCCACGGTGCCCGCCTGCTGGAGCCCTTCGACCAGGTCTCCGGAGAGGCCGTCGTCCTCTATCCAGTCGCTCATGTCGGCGACGATGGCGGCGTCCGCGAACTCCGGGACCCAGGTGGTCCCGATCTCGGAGACGTCCGGCAGGGTGTCGCCGGCCGCGGCGGTGGTGAACTTGTCGTGGGCCTCGTCCCAGGGCACCAGCTGGTAGTTGAGGCGGGCGCCGGTCTCCTCCTCGAACGCGGCCTTCAGATCCTCGAAGTAGCTTCCGGTGTCCGGGTAGGTGCCTTCCATGACCCACAGTTCGAGGGTCGCTCCGGAGGCTCCGTCGCCGCTGCCGCTGCCGCCGTCGCCGCCGCAGGCGGTGAGCAGACCGAGCGACATCGCGGCCGCCAGGGCGGTGTGGCGCCTTCTCATGACAGTTCCTCCAAGCGTCCGACCGTCACCGGTGAGACCGGCGCGCTGGCGACGATTCTGGCCCGAGCTGATCACGGGAGCGGGTGCGTTGCATCACGGAACCGCACCGTTAGTGGCCTGTACCACTGATTCGGCGGAACCCGTCGGGGCACGCGTCCGTCAGAGATCCAAGAGCCCCGCGTTCCGGGTGGGGCTCACGGGACGGAAGGAGCGTCATGCGTAAGACGGTGCTGATTCCGATGCTGGCCGCCGGGGCCCTGGTTCTGTCGGGGTGCGGCGGGGAGGACGATTCCTCCGACACGGGGGCGCCGCCGGCCTCGGACGGGGCGGGTGACGACGGCGCGGCGACCGGCGGCGGCGAGGACGACGGTGGCGAAGGCGGCGACAGTCCCGGTGGCGAGGACCCGGGCGCCGGCGGCGACCAGCGGCAGCCGGGCGAGAAGCCCGACGAGAGTGTCTTCCACGAGCGGGCCGAACAGATCGCCGCCGACTGGCCGTCGGCGCAGCCCGCCGAGGCGTCCAGCCCGGTGCTCTGGGCGGTCGAGGGTGTCATCGACGCCGAACCAGGCGACACCGAACTGACCGTGGTCATCGGCCACGGCGACTGTGACGCCGAATGGGGCAGTTGGGTCCACGAGACCGACGACCTGGTGATTCTCGGCGGCTGGTCGGTGGAGGACACCGATGTCGAGGTGTGCAACGAGATGCTCGCGGTCGACGAGGTCGAGGTCGAGCTGGAGAACGAGCTGGGTGACCGCACCCTGGTGGACGCCATGACGGCGCAGGAGCCCACCCCGATGCAGCCCGACGAGGGCTGACGACCGCTCTCGTCGCGAACCTCGCCGCGCACACACCTCCCGTCGCCCGGGAGGTCGCCACCCCGCGAAGCGGACATGACGCCGCCCGGTACCAGGGATGAGCCGGTACCGGGCGGCGGGCTGTGTGCCCGGCGCGCGGGGCGCCGGGCGGGGCGAAGCGTCAGACGGTGAGCGAGCGGTCCGTCGGCCTGACCGGGTACGGCAGTTCGCTGCCGCCGGTGAGGAAGCGGTCCACGCCCCGGGCCGCGGCGCGGCCCTCGGCGATGGCCCACACGATCAGGGACTGGCCGCGCCCGGCGTCACCGGCGACGAACACCCCACGGGCGGAGGTGGCGTACTCGGCGTCGCGGGCGATGTTGCCGCGCTCGTCCAGGTCGAGGTCGAACTGGCCGGTCAGGCCGTTCTCGGTGTCGGTTCCGGTGAAGCCCATGGCGAGGGTGACCAGTTGCGCGGGGATGCGCCGCTCGGTGCCCTCCTTCTGGGTGAGGCGACCGTCGACGAACTCGACCTCGATCAGGTGCAGCCACTGGACGTTGCCGTCCTCGTCGCCCTCGAAGTGGGTGGTGGAGACGGAGTAGACCCGCTCGCCGCCCTCCTCGTGTGCGGAGCTGACCTTGTACAGCATGGGGAAGGTGGGCCACGGCTGGTTCGGGGCGCGGTCCTCGCCGGGCCGGGGCATGATCTCCAGCTGGGTGACGGAGGCGGCGCCCTGGCGGTGCGCGGTGCCGACGCAGTCCGCGCCGGTGTCGCCGCCGCCGATGACGACGACGTGCTTGCCCTCGGCGGAGATGGGCGAGGTGATGAAGTCGCCCTCCTGCACCTTGTTGGACAGCGGCAGGTACTCCATCGCCTGGTGGATGCCCCGGAGTTCCCGTCCGGGGACCGGCAGGTCGCGGGCGGTGGTGGCTCCGGCGGCGATGACGACGGCGTCGTAGCGGCGCCGCAGGTCGGTGGCCTGGATGTCGCGGCCGATCTCCACACCGGTGCGGAACTTGGTGCCTTCCGCCCGCATCTGCTCGATGCGCCGGTTGATGTGGCGCTTCTCCATCTTGAACTCGGGGATGCCGTAGCGCAGCAGCCCGCCGAGGCGGTCGGCCCGCTCGAACACGGCGACGGTGTGGCCGGCCCGGGTCAGCTGCTGGGCGGCGGCCAGCCCGGCGGGGCCTGAGCCGACGACGGCGACGGTCTTCCCCGACAGGCGGCCGGGTGGCTGCGGGGTCACGGCCCCGGCCTCCCACGCCTTGTCGATGATGGTGACCTCGACGTTCTTGATGGTCACCGCGGGCTGGTTGATCGCCAGCACGCACGCCGACTCGCACGGCGCGGGGCAGAGCCGCCCGGTGAACTCGGGGAAGTTGTTGGTGGCGTGCAGCCGCTCGCTGGCGGCGTCCCAGTCCCCGCGGTAGGCGTAGTCGTTCCACTCGGGGATGAGGTTCCCCAGCGGACAGCCGTTGTGACAGAACGGGATGCCGCAGTCCATGCAGCGGCCGGCCTGGCGGCTGATGATCGGCAGCAGCGATCCGGGGACGTAGACCTCGTCCCAGTCCTGGACGCGCTCGGAGACCGGGCGGGTCCGCGCGACCTCACGGCCGGTGGTGAGAAAGCCCTTCGGGTCAGCCATGTGCCGCCGCCTCCATCATCTTCTCGTGGGTCGCGGACTCCGAGAGCCCGGCCTGCTCGGCGGCGTCCTTGGCGGCGAGCACTGCCTTGTAGGTGAGCGGAACGATCTTGCTGAACCGGGTGACCGCGGTGTCCCAGTCGGCCAGCAGCTTCTCCGCGACGGTCGAGCCGGTCTCCAGGTGGTGACGGCGCACGACGTCGTGCAGCCACGCGGCGTCGGACTCCTCCAGCTCCGCGACCGCGTCCCGGTTGCCCACGTTGACGTGGGCGCGGTCGAGGTCGATCAGGTAGGCGGTGCCGCCCGACATGCCGGCGCCGAAGTTCCGGCCGGTGGTGCCGAGCACCACGGCGGTGCCGCCGGTCATGTACTCGCAGCCGTGGTCGCCCACGCCCTCGGCGACCACCAGGGCGCCGGAGTTGCGGACGCAGAACCGCTCGCCGACCTGGCCGCGCAGGAACATCTCACCGCCGGTCGCGCCGTAGGCGAGGGTGTTGCCGGCGATGGTGGAGTACTCGGCGAGGTGGTCGGCGCCCCGGTCGGGACGGACGACGAGCCGGCCGCCGGAGAGGCCCTTGCCGACGTAGTCGTTGGCGTCGCCCTCCAGCCGGAGGGTCACGCCGCGCGGCACGAACGCGCCGAACGACTGGCCGGCCGAACCGGTGAAGGTCAGGTCGATGGTGTCGTCCGGGAGGCCGTCACCGCCGAACCTCTTGGTGACCTCGTGACCGAGCATGGTGCCGACGGTCCGGTTGATGTTGCGGATGGCCAGCTGGGCGCGGACCGGTCCGGCGTCCTCGGCCCGTTCGGCGCTCAGGGCGTCGGCGGAGAGCCGGATCAGCTCGTTGTCCAGCGCCTTGGCCAGGCCGTGGTCCTGCGTGGCGATCTGGTGCCGGACGGCGCCCTCGGGCAGATCCGGCACGTGCAGCAGCGGTGCGAGGTCCAGGCCGCCGGCCTTCCAGTGGTCCACCGCGCGGCTGGTGTCCAGCAGTTCCGCGTGGCCGACCGCCTCGTCCAGGGTGCGGAAGCCCAGCTCGGCCAGCAGCTCGCGGACCTCCTCGGCGATGAACTCGAAGAAGTTCACGACGTGGTCGGCCTGGCCGGCGTAGCGCTCGCGCAGCACCGGGTTCTGGGTGGCGATGCCCACCGGGCAGGTGTCCAGGTGGCAGACGCGCATCATCACGCAGCCGGAGACCACCAGCGGGGCGGTCGCGAAGCAGTACTCCTCGGCGCCCAGGAGCGCCGCGATCAGCACGTCGCGGCCGGTCTTCAGCTGGCCGTCGGTCTGCACCACGATCCGGTCGCGCAGGCCGTTGAGGAGCAGCGTCTGCTGGGTCTCGGCGAGGCCGAGCTCCCAGGGGCCGCCCGCGTGCTTCAGCGAGGTCAGCGGGGAGGCGCCGGTGCCGCCGTCGTGTCCGGAGATCAGCACCACGTCGGCATGCGCCTTGGAGACGCCGGCCGCGACCGTGCCGACGCCGACCTCGGATACCAGCTTCACGTGGATGCGGGCCGCCGGGTTGGCGTTCTTGAGGTCGTGGATCAGCTGCGCCAGGTCCTCGATCGAGTAGATGTCGTGGTGCGGCGGCGGGGAGATCAGGCCGACGCCGGGGGTGGAGTGCCGGGTCTTGGCGACCCAAGGGTAGACCTTGTGGCCGGGCAGCTGGCCGCCCTCACCGGGCTTGGCGCCCTGCGCCATCTTGATCTGGATGTCGTCGGCGTTGACCAGGTACTCGGAAGTGACGCCGAACCGGCCGGAGGCCACCTGCTTGATCGCCGAGCGCCGCTCGGGGTCGTACAGCCGCTCGGCGTCCTCGCCGCCCTCACCGGTGTTGGACTTGGCGCCCAGCCGGTTCATGGCGATGGCCAGCGTCTCGTGCGCCTCCTGCGAGATGGAGCCGTAGGACATGGCGCCGGTGGAGAAGCGGCGGACGATCTCCGAGACCGGTTCCACCTCCTCCAGCGGCACCGGCTGCCGGTCGTGCCGGAGCCCGAACAGCCCGCGCAGGGTCATCAGCCGCTCGGACTGCTCGTTCACCCGCTCGGTGTACTGCTTGAAGATGTCGTAGCGGCGTTCGCGGGTGGAGTGCTGGAGCCGGAAGACGGTGTCGGGGTCGAAGAGGTGCGGCTCGCCCTCGCGGCGCCACTGGTACTCGCCGCCGATCTCCAGCCGCCGGTGTGCGGAGGTGACGCCGGAGCGCGGGTAGGCGCGGGCGTGGCGTTCGGCCACCTCACGGGCGACGACCTCCAGGTCGACGCCGCCGATCTTGGTGGTCGTGCCGTGGAAGTAGGTCGCGACGAACTGCTCGTCCAGGCCGATCGCCTCGAAGACCTGCGCGCCCCGGTAGGAGGCGACGGTGGAGATGCCCATCTTGGACATCACCTTCAGCACGCCCTTGCCCAGCGCCTTGATCAGGTTCCGGATGGCGTTCTCGGAGGTGAGGTCGGGGACGTTCTCGAAGAACGTGCCGCGCCGGGCGAGGTCCTCGACCGACTCCATCGCGAGGTACGGGTTGACGGCGGCGGCGCCGTAGCCGATGAGCAGCGCGACGTGGTGCACCTCGCGCACGTCGCCGGCCTCCACCAGCAGCCCCACCTGGGTGCGCTGCTTGGTACCGATCAGGTGGTGGTGGACGGCGGAGGTGAGCAGCAGCGAGGGGATCGGCGCGTGCTCGGCGTCGGAGTGCCGGTCGGAGAGCACGATGATCCGCGCCCCGTCGGCGATGGCGGCGTCGGCCTCTGCGCAGATCTCGGCGATGCGGTCCGCCAGCGCGGTGCCGCCGCCGCTGACGCGGTAGAGGCCGGAGAGGATCGCCGAGGAGAACGCCGGCAGGTCGCCGTCGGCGTTGATGTGGATCAGGTTGGCCAGCTCGTCGTTGTCGATGACCGGGAACGGCAGCGTGACGCTGCGGCAGGAGGCGGCCGTCGGGTCGAGCAGGTTGCCCTGGGGGCCCAGCGAGGAGTGCAGGGAGGTGACCAGTTCCTCGCGGATCGCGTCCAGCGGCGGGTTGGTGACCTGCGCGAACAGCTGGGTGAAGTAGTCGAAGATCAGCCGGGGCCGGTCGGAGAGCGCGGCGATCGGGGTGTCGGTGCCCATGGACCCGATCGGCTCGGCGCCGGTGCGGGCCATCGGCGCCAGCAGGACACGCAGCTCCTCCTCGGTGTAGCCGAAGGTCTGCTGCCGGCGGGTGACCGAGGCGTGGGTGTGCACGATGTGCTCACGCTCGGGGAGGTGGCCCAGCTCGATCAGCCCGTCGTCGAGCCACTCCTGGTAGGGGTGCTCGGCGGCCAGCCCGGCCTTGATCTCGTCGTCCTCGATGATGCGGCCGGCGGCGGTGTCCACCAGGAACATCCGTCCCGGCTGGAGCCGTCCCTTGCGCACCACACGGGCGGGGTCGATGTCCAGGACGCCGACCTCGGAGGAGAGCACCACGAAGCCGTCGTCGGTGACCCAGTAGCGGCCGGGGCGCAGACCGTTGCGGTCCAGGACCGCGCCGACCTGGGTGCCGTCGGTGAAGGTGACGCAGGCCGGTCCGTCCCAGGGCTCCATCATCGTGGAGTGGTACTGGTAGAAGGCCCGGCGCGCCGGGTCCATGGAGTCGCTGTTCTCCCATGCCTCGGGCACCATCATCAGCACCGCGTGCGGGAGGGAACGGCCGCCGAGGTGCAGCAGTTCCAGGACCTCGTCGAAGGACGCCGAGTCGGAGGCGTCCGGGGTACAGACCGGGAAGACGCGCTCCAGGGCCTTCTGCGGGTCGGTGGCGTCGCCGCCCGCCGCTCCGGCCGCCGCGAACTTGTCGCTGAACAGCTGCGACTCGCGGGCCCGCATCCAGTTGCGGTTGCCCTTGACCGTGTTGATCTCGCCGTTGTGGGCGATGAACCGGTACGGGTGCGCCAGCGGCCAGCTCGGGAAGGTGTTGGTGGAGAACCGGGAGTGGACCAGCGCGACCGCCGACGCCAGACGGCGGTCGGAGAGGTCGGGGAAGAACGGCTCCAGCTGCCCGGTGGTCAGCATTCCCTTGTAGACCAGGGTGCGGGAGGACAGCGAGGGGAAGTAGACCCCGGCCTCGCGCTCGGCGCGCTTGCGCAGCACGAACGCGGGGCGGTCCAGCTCCAGGCCGCTCTGCCGGCCGTCGCTGACGAAGATCTGCCGGAAGACCGGCATGGTGGAGCGGGCGGAGGCGCCCAGCAGGCCGGGGGTGGCGGGCACGTCCCGCCAGCCGAGGACGGTCAACCCCTCCTCGGCGGCGATCGCCTCGATACGGGCCGCGGCCTCGTCGGCGGCGGCGCCCTCGCCCTCGTCGCCTTCCCCGGCGGGGAGGAAGGCGGTGCCGACCGCGTAGTGGCCGGCGGCCGGCAGTTCGAAGCCGGTGTTCTCGCGCAGGAACGCGTCGGGGACCTGGATGAGGATGCCGGCGCCGTCACCGGTGTCCGGGTCGGAGCCGGTGGCGCCGCGGTGCTCCAGGTTGCGGAGTACCGTCAGCGCCCGGTCCACCAGGTCGTGGCTGGCCTCACCGGTGAGAGTGGCGACGAACCCGACGCCGCACGCGTCGTGCTCCTCCGCCGGGTCGTACATCCCCTGCTTGGCCGGATAGGCAGCCGTAGACCCTGCACGCATCGGCTCTCCCGTCGTCGTCAGTGGCATGGTGCTTGTACCGAGGGACGACGTTGGCCCTGGCGAAATTTCGTGAAGGTTACATGATGGCGGTGTTACCGGTGAGCGCGTAGCCGTATCCATCATGCGGACCGCCGCTACCGGCGGCCACCGCGGAAAGTCCTCAACCGGGCGGGCCACGGTGCCCACACGCGCCGTCGAGGCTCGGAGCATATGCCCGCCGGTGACATCGCCGAAACCGTCGGGTAACACACATCACCCTGGGTGAACCAGTGGCCTCGGTGTGCGCGGCATGCTCTCACCCGAGGGCGGTGCCGGGCAATGACCCCGGCGCGCGGGTGACGCGGGCCGCCGCCGGCCGCCGGCGGAGTCCCGGCGGTGGCCGTGAGAGCCGCCTTCGGCCGGGTCCGCCGCGGCGCTGACGCTGTCGCTGTCCGACATGCGGGGCACGCTACGGCGCCGGAAGCGCGGGCCGCCTCCACGACATCCGCGCCGGGACCCGCACCGCCCGGACGGCGGCGGGCTCCCGGCCGGGGACACACCGCGGCCCCGGCCGAGGCCGGGGCCGCTGGGTGCGTCGCGCCGGTGCCGCACCGGGCGCGCTGTGCCGTGGAGCGGGGCGCGCGGCGGCGAAGGAGGGTCAGGTGGGGGTGGCCGGGTCGGAGGCGCTCCCGGTGAGCCGGTACGCCGCCTCCAGGCTGTCCGCCAGCGGAAGGTGGTCCGCGGTCCCGGTCACGGTGAACACCCGCCACACGCTCGACGGAAACGGCCCCGCGATGGCCAGCGGCCGGCCGGAGAGCTGGTGGGCACTGGTGGTGGAGAGCAGGATGCCGAGCAGGGTGGAGTCGGCGAACCCCAGCCGCGAGAGATCGAGGACCGTGCACCGGCAGTCCGCGCGGAGTGCCTCGCTGAGGGTCTCCTCCAGGGGGCCCACGGCGTCGATGTCGATCTCGCCGGAGACGGCGATGGTGAACACCCGGTCGACGCGGGTGACGGTCACGGCGGCAGCCGGAGTGGGGGAGGAGGAGAAGCAGTCCACGGTCGCAATCGTTTCAGGGCGGGATCATTGGGCGAATCCCTGCCCACTTGCCCGCTTCTCAGTCGCAAGCCGTGGGAGCCGCCCACGAAGCCCGGAAACACCTGGTGGGAGACATCGCGGACCCGGCCGGGCGCGGAGCCGTCCGCGGTCGGCCGTATGCTGAGCGGCGTGGCCGGCAGGATCAATGACGAGGACGTGAAGGCGGTACGGGACGCGGTCCCGATCGACGCCGTCGTCTCCGACTACCTCCAGCTCCGCAACGCGGGCGGTGGCAACCTCAAGGGGCTGTGCCCCTTCCACGACGAGAAGTCGCCGTCCTTCCACGTCAGTCCCAGTAAGGGCTTCTACCACTGCTTCGGCTGCCAGGAGGGCGGGGACACCCTCGACTTCGTGATGAAGCAGGAGCACCTGTCCTTCTCCGAGGCGGTGGAGCGCCTCGCCGCACAGGCGGGGATCACGCTCCGCTACGAGCAGGGCGGCTACGGCCGCGCCAGCCAGGCGGGGGAGCGGACCAGGCTGGTCGAGGCACACAAGGCGGCGGCCGAGTACTTCGTGGAGCAACTGTCCTCCCCGGAGGCGGAGATCGGTCGCCGGTTCCTCGGGGAGCGCGGGTTCGACCAGGCGGCGGCCGAGCGGTTCGGCGTCGGCTACGCCCCGGCGGGCTGGGACCACGCCGCCCGGTTCCTGCGCGGGCGCGGCTTCACCGACAAGGAGCTGCTGGCCTCCGGCATCGCCCAGGACGGCCGGCGCGGCCCGATCGACCGGTTCCGGGGGCGGCTGATCTGGCCGATCCGCGACATCACCGGCGAGGTCGTCGGCTTCGGCGCCCGCCGTCTGCGCGAGGACGACCAGGGCCCCAAATACCTCAACACCCCCGAGACGCCGATCTACCGCAAGTCGCAGGTGCTCTACGGCATCGACCTGGCGAAGAAGGACATCGCCAAGGACAACCGGGCGGTCGTCGTCGAGGGCTACACCGATGTCATGGCCTGCCATCTCGCGGGCGTCGGCACCGCCATCGCCACCTGCGGCACCGCCTTCGGCGAGGGCCACATCAAGATCCTCCGCCGGCTGCTCATGGACAACTCCCGCTCCGAGGTGGTCTTCACCTTCGACGGCGACGCGGCGGGGCAGAAGGCCGCGCTGCGGGCGTTCGAGGACGACCAGAAGTTCGCCAGCAAGACGTGGATCGCCATCACCCCCGACGGCCGCGACCCCTGCGACCTGCGGCTGGAGGAGGGCGACGAGGCCGTCCGGGAGCTGGTCGGCGGGCGCACCCCGCTCTTCGAGTTCGCGATCCACTCGGTCGTCGCCGAGCACAACCTGGACACCGCCGAGGGCCGTTCGGCGGCGCTGGAGGCCGCGGTGCCGATCGTCGGCCAGATCAAGGACGGCTCGATCCAGCACGAGTACGCGGTGCGGCTGGCCGGGCTCGTCGGTATCCCGGACGAGCAGTTCGTGGTGCGGCGGGTCGCGACGCTGGCCCGCTGGCAGCGTGAGGGCGGCCGCGTCCGGGGCCCGGCGATCCAGCTGCGCAGCCCCGCGCACCGCGCCGAGCGCGAACTGCTGAAGGTCGCCCTGCAGTTCCCGCAGTTCGTGGCGCCCGCCTTCGACGCCTACGGCGAGGACGAGTTCACCGGCCCGCCGTACGCGGTCGCCCGCCGGACCATCGCCGACGCCGGCGGGACCGAGAGCGCCGACGACGGCTTCCTCGCCCGCGTGCGGGAGGCCGCGCCCGACGACGCCGTCCGGGCCCTGGTGACCGAACTCGCCGTGGAGCCGCTCGACCTGCCCCGGCGCAGGCAGCGCGAGGCCCAGCTCTACGCCGGGGAGCTGCTGGTCAAGGTCCGGCTGGCGGCGGTGGAACGGCGCGCCACCGAGCTGGAGTCGACCGCCCGCCGGCTGGAGGCGCAGGGCGACCCGGGCGCCGGTGCCGTGCGGCAGGAGATGTGGACCCTCCAGCAGTACCGCACCGCCCTGCTGGGCCGGGGCGCCGCCGCGCTCTACGGCTGACCTGCCCGGCGTCCTCGCGCGAGCAGACGCTGCCCGTTTCGCTGCCGCCGGCGTCCGCCGGCCGGCCCGCGGCGCGCGCCCGTCGATCGTCGGAGCGCGTCCCCGCCCGCGCTCCCGGCGGTGCGGCGCGGGCGCCGGAGCGTGTGTCCTGAACGTTTCTGCGACATACCACACGGGTAATCCATGGAATGCGCGGGGTAGCCGTCCGGTCCGGAACGTGAACACAGGCCGCAGGTGGGCGGGGTCGGCAGTCCTTCTCCTTCCGGTGTGTGGCGGCGCCCCCGACCGGACGCGACGACCATGGAGGTCGCTCAGTGCAGCCCCAGTCCCCGACCGGAACGGTCCTGTCCGAGCCGCCGCGCCGGACCGCCGCCCACAGAGACGCGACACCGGTGGCCGAGCGGGTGCCGCGTCAGTCCCGCCCGCGTCGTGCCGCTTCCGACGGGCCGGGTGCCCGTCCGGACCCGGGCGGCGGCTCCGGCGACCTCTTCCGCCAGTACCTGCGCGAGATCGGGCGGATACCGCTGCTCACCGCCGCCGAGGAGGTGGAGCTGGCCACCCGCATCGAGGCCGGGCTGTTCGCCGAGGAACGCCTCTCCACCGGGCCGGTGGAGGACCACCGGCTGCTGCTGGACCTCGACCGGCTGGTGGTGCGCGGCCGGATGGCGAAGTGTCAGCTGATCGAGGCCAACCTGCGCCTGGTGGTCTCCGTCGCCAAGCGGTATCTCGGACGCGGGCTGACCATGCTCGACCTCGTCCAGGAGGGCAACCTCGGTCTGATCCGGGCGGTCGAGAAGTTCGACTACACCCGCGGCTTCAAGTTCTCGACCTACGCGACCTGGTGGATCCGGCAGGCGATATCCCGGGCCATCGCCGACCAGGCCCGCACCATCCGGGTCCCGGTGCACGTGGTCGAGCTGATCAACCGGGTCATCCGCGCCCAGCGCGGCATGCTCCAGGAACGCGGCTACGAGCCGACCGCCGAGGAACTCGCCGTGCAACTGGGCCTGACGGCGACACGGGTCGGGGAGATCCTGCGGCTGGCGCAGGACCCGATCTCGCTCCAGTCCCCGGTCGGGGAGGAGGACGACGTCAACCTCGGTGACCTCATCGAGGACACCGACAGCCCCAACCCGGTGGAGACGGCCACGTTCCTGCTGCTGCGGGAGCAGCTGGAGTGCGTGCTGTCCACCCTCGCCGACCGCGAACGGCGCGTCGTCGAGCTGCGGTACGGACTCGCCGACGGCCGTCCGCGCACCCTGGAGGAGATCGGCCGGCTCTTCGGCGTCACCCGCGAACGCATCCGCCAGATCGAGCACAAGACGCTCACCAAGCTCCGCGAGCACGCCTACGCGGGCCAGCTCCGCGGCTACCTCGACTGACACCGGGCGCAGGGCGCCGCCGGGCGCCTCCGGCAGGTGGCGCGGGCGCGGCGGGCGTGGCGTGAGGGTCAGCCGAAGGCGCCGGGGTGGTGCTCCTCGCGGACCGCCTGGAACTGGTGCCGGACCGCCCGGCCCGCCTCCGGGGACTCCGGGGTGTGCAGCTCCTGGCCGCGTGCCGGCGCCCAGGCCGGCGGGGTGTCGGGCGAGAGCCGGCCGTCGGAGACGCCCTGCGCCCAGGCGGCCTGCCGGGCCGCGCCGATCGCGGCGTAGTCGGCGGCGACGGGTACCACGACCCGGGCGTCCAGCAGCGAGGGGGCGAGCGCCTGCACGGCGGGCAGTTCGGCGGCCGGGCCCAGCAGGAAGACCCGGTCGATCCGCACGCCCCGCCCGCGCAGCACCTCGGCGGCGTCGGCCAGCCCGCACAGCATCCCCTCGAACGCGGCGCGGGCCAGGTGCTCGGGCTTCATGGACTCGCGCCGCAGCCCGGTCAGGGTGCCGGCGGTGTGCGGCAGGTCGGGGGTGCGCTCGCCGGCCAGGTAGGGCAGCAGCACCAGCCCGTGCGCGCCGGGTGTTGAGCGCAGCGCCAGTTCCGAGAGACCCTGGAGGTCGCAGCCGAGGAGTTCGGCGGTGCCGCGCAGCACCCGGCCCGCGTTGAGGGTGCGCACGATGGGCAGGTGGTGGCCGGTGGCGTCGGCGAAGGCCGTGACGGTGCCGCCGGTGTCGCGCAGGGCGGTGTCGTGGAAGGCGCAGACCGAGCCGGAGGCGCCCAGCGAGATCACCGCGTCGCCGGTGTTGATGCCCAGGCCCAGGGCCGCGGCCATGGTCTCGCCCGTGCCGGCGGAGATCAGCAGTCCCTCGGGGGTGCGGCCGGCGGCCTCGGCCGGGCCGAGCACGGTCGGCAGCTCCGCCTCGTGGCCGAGGGCGAGTTCGACCAGATCCGGGCGCCAGGAGCCGGTGACCGGTGACCAGTAGCCGGTGCCGGACGCGCCGCCCCGGTCGGTGGTGAACCGCTCCGGGCTGCCGAGGAGTTGCCACACCAGCCAGTCCTGCGGCTGGAGCACGGTGACGGTGCGGGCGGCGGCCTCCGGTTCGGAACGGGCCATCCAGCGGAGCTGGCTGACCGCGTGGCTGGGCTGCGGGACGGTACCGACCGCCTCGGTCCAGGCGTCCCGTCCGCCGAGCGCGTCGATCAGGCCGACGGCGGCGGACTGGCCGCGTTCGTCGCCGCCGACCACCGGGCGGACCGGCTGGCCGGTGGTGTCCAGCGCCACGACGGCGTGCTGCTGGGCCGTCACGCCGATGGCGGTGACGTCCTCCAGCACTCCGCCGTCGGCGGCTTCGCCGAGTGAGAGCAGCCACGAGCCGGGGGCGATCTCCTCGGGATGCCGGGCGTGTGCCTGACGCAGGACCTCCCCGGTCTCGGCGTCGCAGACGACGATGCTGGTGTAGTCCGACGAGCTGTCCAGACCGGCGACAATCCCCATACACCCGATCATGCCTCATGGCGGGACTCATGGCGGGACGGTGGTGGTGTGGTGGCGGCGCGGTGGAGGCCGGGCGTGCCCGCCCCGTCCGCGTCCCCACCCGTGTGCGTCGCCGCCCGTCAGCCGCCCCTCTGCCGCCCGTCAGCTCGCCCCGCGCGCCCCACGGGCACCGGCCGTCCCGGCGTTCCGGCGCTGAGGGCGCGGCACTTGACAGCCGCCGCGCGCTCCACAAACAATCACGATTGGTCTGAACCAAGTAGCGGCGCTGTCGGACGGCCCGGTCGGCCGGCAGCCCTGACGCGCCTCCGGAGGCCCCCATGACGTCGATCAGCCCTCCCGCGCAACTGCTGGGACTGGCCACCTCCCTCCTCCAGCCCGGGTTCGAGGGGACTTTGGTCCCCGACTGGCTGCGGCGCCGCATCGACGGCGGTCTGCGCTCGGTCGTGCTCTTCGGCCGCAACATCGCCGACCTCGAACAAGTCGCCCGGCTCACCGCCCAGTTGCGCGCGGAGAACCCCGACCTGGTCATCGCCATCGACGAGGAGGCCGGCGACGTCACCAGGCTGGAGGCGTGGACCGGGGCCTCCCGCCCCGGCAACCTCGCGCTCGGCGCCGTGGACGACGTGGAGCTGACCGAGTCGGTCGCACGCGACATCGGCCGTGAACTGCACGCGGCCGGCGTCACCCTCAACTACGCGCCCAGCGCCGACGTCAACTCCAACCCGATGAACCCCGTCATCGGTGTCCGTTCCTTCGGTGCCGGAACGGACACGGTCTCCCGCCACACCGCCGCCTGGGTCCGCGGGCTCCAGTCCGCCGGAGTGGCCGCCTGTGCCAAGCACTTCCCCGGCCACGGTGACACCGCCGTCGACTCCCACCACGGCCTGCCCCACGTCGGCGCGGACGCCGAGGAGATCGCCCGCACCGCGCTGCCGCCCTTCACCGCCGCGCTGGAAGCCGGGGTGCGGGCCGTGATGACCGCGCACCTGCTGGTCCCCGCCTACGACCCCGAACTGCCCGCCACCCTCAGCCCGCGCGTCCTCCTCGGGCTGCTGCGCGAGGAGCTGGGCTTCGACGGGCTGATCGTCACCGACGGCATCGAGATGAGCGCCGTCTCCGACCGCTACGGCCTGGACGGCGCCACCGTCCGCGCGGTCGTGGCCGGAGCCGACGCGATCTGTGTGGGCGGCGGCCACGCCGGCGAGGACACCGTCGACCTGCTCTCCGGCGCCCTCGCCCACGCCGTCCTGGACGGCACCCTGACCGAGGAGCGGCTGAACGACGCCGCCGCCCGCGTCGCGGAGTTCGCCGCCTGGTCGGGCGAACGCGCCCGCGCCGTCACCCGGGACGGGATCCCCTCCGACATCGGGCTCGTCGCCGCGCGGCGGGCCGTCCACGTCCACACCGGCGCGGACGCGCTGCTGCCACTGGCCGGTGACCCGCACGTCGTCGAACTCTCCCCGACGATGAACCTCGCCGTCGACGGCCAGACCCCGTGGGGCGTCGCCGAGCCGCTACGCGCGCTGCGCCCGGGAACCACCTCGGTGCGGCTGACCGAACCCGAACTGGCCAGCCCCGAGGACGTGCTGGACCGTTCCGGGCTGGAGTCCGCCGACGGGCGCGCCCTGGTCGTCGTGGTGCGTGACGCCGCCCGGCACGGCTGGATGGCGGGCGCGGTCCGCTCCCTGCTCTCCCGCCGTCCCGACGCGGTGGTGGTCGAGATGGGAGTGCCGGACTCACCGGGCGCGGCCCCGGGCGCGGGCGGCTCCGCCAACGGCGCCGGCGCACCCGCCCACCTCGTCACCCACGGGGCCACCCGCGTCTCCGGCATCGCCGCCGCCGAACTGCTGGCGGGCGTCTCCGCCTGACGCGGGGC
>NZ_BHZI01000112.1 GCF_004305975.1 Streptomyces otsuchiensis | reverse complement strand
GGGCTACGTGGTGGAGGGGCTGGGGGCGGCCCAGTTCGCGGTGGAGGGCGCCGTCGACCGGCTGCGGTCGGTGAACACCGCGCGGGAGCGCGGCACCGACCGGGCCGGAGCGGACGCGGTACTGCTGGCGGCGGCGGACCCGGCGAACGCCTACGGCGCCGCCCTGCCGTGGCCGGAACCGCCCGGCGGGGTCACCCAGAAGCCGGGCCGGAAGGCCGGGGCACTGGTGGTCCTGGTCGGCGGGCGGCTCGCGGTGTACGTGGAACGTGGAGGCAGGACCGTGCTGGCCTGGCCCGAGGAGGGTGACGACGACGGCGGATCGCTGACGCCGGCCTTCACGGAGCTGGCCGCGGCCGCCCGGCAGGGCGTGCTCGGCACCGTGACGGTGGAACGCGTCAACGGTGCGCCGGTCCTCGGCGAGGCGGTGTGGTCCGGGATGCTGGAGGAGGCGGGGTTCCACGCGACGCCGCGCGGGCTGCGCCTGCGGCCGTGAGCCATCCCGTGGCGCGGGAGGCGTTCCGAGGCGCCGGAGGCCTTCCGGGCACCGGGGTCCCGGCGCACGGATGAGGGGCCGCACCACCGAGTGGTGCGGCCCCTCATCCACGGGCTGATCGGGGTGGGACGGTGCGCCGTCAGGCGGCGAAGACGTCCACGGCCTCCGTCGGCGCCTTGATGGTGACGCGTTCCTCCGGGCGGCCGGTGACCGACGTGACCCGGATGGGGTTGAGCATGGGGCGCATCGGCGACGGCACCGTGTCGCTCGCGGCGGACTGGGCGAGCTCGGCGAGGGCCAGGTCGTCGCTGACCTCCCTCATCAGCTCGGACATCCGCACGTCCAGCGCGTCGCAGATCGCGGCCAGCAGCTCCGAGGAGGCTTCCTTCTGACCGCGCTCCACCTCTGAGAGGTAGCCGAGTGAGACCCGGGCGGACGAGGAGACTTCACGCAGAGTGCGGCCCTGACGTTGGCGCTGCCGACGCAGCACGTCACCCAGCAGGCGACGGAGCAGGATCATCGGTGGCTCCCTCCTCGGACCGTTGGCCTCGCTACCTTCATGCCCCACCGTACCGCCTCGAACTCCAGGCGCGACGGGAAGCCCGTCGTGTTCGCTGAAGGCGCATGGTGCGGTCCGGTTCCCCCAACTGCCTGACCGCACGGGCCCTCCCACCGTACACTCACCGCGACACGCCAGCATTCACCCGAACGAACGATGCGCGATCAGGATGGTTCGGACGAGTCGGACACCGTGGGCGCATCGCCCGGGGTGACAGCGGCCTCGATCAGCGCCACGCGCAAAGCGGTCAACGCTGCGTTGACGCTCTGTGCGCGAATATCGGCCCGGTCCCCCGTCGCCTCCAGTCGTTGCGCGACCGCGCGGCTCGCGCCGGGGGGCGCGACCGCGACGAACACGGTGCCGACCGGCTGCCCGTCCTGCGGCGCCGGGCCGGCGACGCCGGTGGTGGCCAGTCCCCAGTCGGCGCCCAGCAGGTCACGGACACCGGTGGCGAGCTGCCGGGCGACCTCGGCCGCGACCGCACCCCGCTCGGCCAGCAGCTCCGCGTCCACACCGAGGAGATCCCGTTTGACGTCGGTGGCGTAGGCGGTGACCGAACCGCGGAACGCCAGGGAGGCACCCGGCACGTCGGTCAGGGCGGCGGCCACCAGCCCGCCGGTCAGGGACTCCGCGACCGCGACCGTCTCCCCCCGGGAGGTCAGCAGCTCCAGCAGCGGACCGGTCGGCGACAGCGCGCCGCCGCGCCCCGCACCCGTCGCCGCGCCACCGCGCCCCGCACCCGCGCCCGTCGCCGGGCCGCCCGCCGCCGCTCCACCCATCGCCGGGCCCCTCACGCCTCGCCGCGCTCCCGTGCGCGGCCGGCCCTGCGCAGCCGCACGGCCTGGCGGACGTAGTCCAGCCCGGTGGCGATGGTGAGCACGACGGCAACGGCCATCACCCACCACCGCAACGTGGCCAGCGGCCCGGTGAGAGCCAGGATGTACATGCCGACGGCGATTCCCTGCGCGAGCGTCTTCGCCTTGCCGCCCCGGCTCGCGGGGATGACGCCGAAGCGGATCACCCAGAACCGGATCAGCGTCACACCGAGCTCACGGGCGAGGATCACACCCGTCACCCACCAGGGCAGCTCGCCCAGCAGCGACAGACACAGCAGCGCCGACCCCATGATCGCCTTGTCGGCGATGGGGTCGGCGATCTTCCCGAAGTCGGTGACCAGGCCCCGGCGCCGCGCGATCTCGCCGTCGAACAGGTCGGTGATCATGGCGACGGTGAACGCCGCCCACGCCAGCGAGCGCCAGGCCGGGTCGTCTCCGCCGTCGGTGAACATCAGCGCCACGAAGCCCGGCACCAGCGCCAGCCGCATCATGGTCAGCAGGTTGGCGATGTTCCACAGCCCCGCCTGGGGCAGCTCCTCCGGGGCGAACGCCGGTACACCGGGCGAAGCGGCCGGCCCGCCGGGACACCCACCGGTACCGTGGCCGGCCCGCGGCTGCGCGCCGCCGCCCGCCGCGGGAACCGCCGAGGCGCCCGTCATCCGCGTACCCCCGCGGCGGCGGATCCGCCCGCGGCGACCGGCGTACGGGCCACGGCGACCAGGTCCACGCCCTCGGTGTCGACGATCTCCGCGTCGACGTACTGGCCGACGCGGTAACCGCCCGTCTCGTCCTCGGCGTCCTCGGGGAGCGTCAGCATGACCTGGCCGTCCGTCTCCGGCGCCTGGTGGGCGCCGCGCCCGATGGCGACCGGCTCGCCGTCCGGGCCTCCCTCGGGGTCGATGGCCTCGATCAGGATCCGGGCATGCTCGCCGACACGCTCCTCCGCGCGCTGCGCGGTGAGCTCCTCGGCCAGCCTGGTGACGCGCTCGACCCGCTCGGCGACCACCTCGGGCGCGTTCTTCGCGTCGTACCCGGCGGCCTCCGTGCCGTCCTCGTCGGAGTAGCCGAAGATGCCGATGGCGTCGAGCCGGGCGCCGTCGAGGAACCGTTCCAGCTCCTCGACGTCGGACTCGGTCTCGCCGGGGAAGCCGACGATGAAGTTCGAGCGCACACCGGCCTGTGGGGCCTTGGCCCGGATGGCGTCGAGGAGTTCGAGGAAGCGGTCGGTGTCGCCGAAGCGGCGCATGGCCCGCAGCACGCCGGGGGCCGAGTGCTGGAAGGAGAGGTCGAAGTAGGGCGCGACCTTCTCGGTTCCGGTCAGCACGTCGATGAGGCCCGGCCGCATCTCGGCGGGCTGCAGGTAGCTGACCCGCACCCGCTCCAGACCGTCCACCGCGGCCAGCTCGGGCAGCAGCGACTCCAGCAGCCGGATGTCGCCGAGGTCCTTGCCGTAGGAGGTGTTGTTCTCGGAGACCAGCATGATCTCCGAGACGCCCTCACCGGCGAGCCAGCGTGCCTCGTTCAGCACGTCCGAGGGACGACGGGAGATGAACGAACCGCGGAAGGTCGGGATCGCGCAGAAGCTGCAGCGCCGGTCGCAACCGGAGGCGAGCTTGACCGACGCCACCGGGCTGGAGTCCAGGCGGCGGCGAAGCGGCGGGCGCGGTCCGGAGACGGGCGCCAGTCCCTCCGGGAGGTCGCTGGGGGCGCCGTGGCCGGGCACCGCGACGGCGTCGGCCTGGTCCTGGCGCTCGGCCGGGGAGATGGGCAGCAGCTTCCGGCGGTCCCGGGGCGTGTGGGAGGCGTGCACCCCGCCGGAGAGGATGGTGCGCAGCCGGTCGGAGATGTCGGCGTAGTCGTCGAAGCCGAGCACCCCGTCGGCCTCCGGCAGGGCCTCCGCCAGCTCCTTGCCGTACCGCTCCGCCATGCAGCCGACGGCGACGACGGCCTGGGTGCGGCCGTCGTCGGACCCCTTGAGGTCGTTGGCCTCCAGCAGCGCGTCGACCGAGTCCTTCTTGGCGGCCTCGACGAAGCCACAGGTGTTCACGACGGCGACGTCCGCGTCGGCTGCCTCCTCGACGAGGTCCCAGCCGTCAGCGGCGAGCCGCCCCGCCAGCTCTTCGGAGTCCACCTCGTTACGGGCGCAGCCAAGAGTGACAAGGGCGACGGTGCGGCGTTCAGACATGGTCTCAGCGTACTTCGTCCCGGGGACCGCCTCGGCCCGGGACGGTGGTAGCGGCTGGTCAGGCCCGTCAGCCCAGTTCGGGCTCGCCCGGGGTGAAGCTCAGCCGGCTGACGGCGCCGGGGCTGCCGATCTCCGTGAGGTGCTTGCCGTTGACGTACAGCTCGACGGCACCGGCGTTGCCGGTGACCAGGTCCAGCTGGTCGTCGTCGGTGAACGTCTCGGAGTCGCCGTCCTCCAGGGTGCCCTGGAACAGCTGCTGGCCGTTGCCGTCGGTCACCATGATCCAGCTGGTGCCGGTGGCCACGACCTTCATCGTCACCTTGTCGGCCGGGGCGCCGGCGATGGCACTGTCGGAGGGATCGGGCTCGCCTCCGGCGTCGCCGCCCTTGTCGTCGTCGGTGTTCTCCGTCTCCCCGGGCTCGTCCGGGGCGGGGCTCTGCTCGGCGTCGGGCGACTCGCCGGCCTCCGCGACGTCCCGGGGGCCATCGTCACCCCCGCTCACGAAGGTGAAGCCGACGAAGCCGCCCACCGCGACGATCGCGGCGACCATCGCGGCGGTCCAGTTGGGGCGGCGCGGCTCGGGACGGATTCGCTCCGCCTCGAACACCGGGCCGGCCACCTCGGGGAGCGGCATCTCGCCGCGGTCCTCGTTGTACCGGGTGATGAGTTCGGACGGGTCGAGCCCGACGGCGCGCGCGAGCGTGCGGATGTGACCGCGCGCGTAGACGTCACCGCCGCAGCGCGAGTAGTCGTCGTCCTCGATCGCCTGGACGATCGGGATGCGCACGCGGGTGGTAGCGCTGACCTCGTCGACGGTGAGCTTGGCGGCGATGCGCGCCTGCTGGATGGTGCGACCGACTGAAGGCCGGTCCTTGGCCGAGGAGTTGCCGTTGGACACGGAGACGCCTTTCGAGCGTGAAGGCCACGTGCTGTGCGCTCAATTCTAGGGGGCCGGGTGACATGCGGGACAGCCGGGCCGGGTGAACGACCCGCACTCACCCGGTGTCCGCCCCGTGCGTCACCCCCGCGCCCACGCGGCGGGCGCACAGAGATGACATCCCGCCGCGGCGGGGCCGTCACCGCCGTGACGCGCCGGGTCCACCGGGGGAACGGCCATGGAGGCCGAACACGCGTCCCTAGGAAGGAGTCTCCCCTCGAATCACCGCGAGCACTCCATCCAGTTCGTCCGGCTTGACCAGCACGTCACGCGCCTTGGACCCCTCGCTGGGGCCGACCACACCGCGCGACTCCATCAGGTCCATCAGCCGGCCCGCCTTCGCGAAGCCGACCCGCAGCTTGCGCTGCAGCATGGAGGTCGAACCGAACTGGGTGGACACCACCAACTCCGCTGCCTGGCACAGCAGATCGAGATCGTCCCCGATCTCCTCGTCGATCTCCTTCTTCTGCCCCTTGCCCACGACCACGTCTTCACGGAAGACGGGCTCCATCTGCGCCTTGCAGTGCGCGACGATCCCGGCGACCTCGTCCTCGGTCACGAACGCGCCCTGCATCCGCACCGGCTTGTTGGCGCCCATCGGCAGGAACAGGCCGTCGCCCTTGCCGATCAGCTTCTCGGCGCCCGGCTGGTCGAGGATCACACGGCTGTCGGCCAGCGAGGAGGTCGCGAACGCCAGCCGGGAGGGCACGTTGGCCTTGATCAGACCCGTGACCACGTCCACGCTGGGCCGCTGGGTGGCCAGCACCAGGTGGATGCCGGCGGCGCGGGCCAGCTGGGTGATCCGGACGATCGCGTCCTCGACATCGCGCGGAGCGACCATCATCAGGTCCGCCAGCTCGTCGACGATCACCAGCAGATAGGGGTAGGGAGCGAGTTCACGGTCGCTGCCCTCACCCGTCTTCACCTTGCCGGAGCGCACGGCGGCGTTGAAGTCGTCGATGTGCCGGTAGCCGTACGCCGCGAGGTCGTCGTAGCGCAGGTCCATCTCGCGGACCACCCACTGCAGCGCCTCGGCGGCCTTCTTGGGGTTGGTGATGATCGGGGTGATCAGATGCGGAATGCCCTCGTAGGCGGTCAGCTCGACGCGCTTGGGGTCGACCAGCACCAGCCGCACGTCCTCCGGCGTGGCGCGCATCATGATCGAGGTGATCAGGCAGTTGATGTTGGAGGACTTGCCGGAGCCGGTCGCACCGGCGACCAGCAGGTGCGGCATCCGCGCGAGGTTGGCGAGCTGGTAGCCGCCCTCGACGTCCTTGCCGAGCCCCACCATGAGCGGGTGCTGGTCCCCGACCGCGTCCGCGGTCCGCAGCACGTCCCCGAGGTTGACCATCTCCCGGTCGCTGTTGGGGATCTCGATGCCCACCGCGGACTTGCCGGGGATCGGGCTGATGATCCGCACGTCGGGGCTGGCCACCGCGTAGGCGATGTTCTTGGTGAGCGCGGTGATCTTCTCGACCTTCACCGCCGGGCCCAGTTCGACCTCGTAGCGGGTGACGGTCGGCCCCCGGGTGAAGCCGGTCACCGACGCGTCCACCTTGAACTCGGTGAACACCGTGGTCAGCGACTCCACGACCGCGTCGTTCGCGGCGCTCCGCGTCCGTCCGGGACCACCGCGCTCCAGCAGGTCCAGCGACGGGAGCGAGTAGGTGATGTCGCCCGCCAGCTGGAGCTGTTCGGCCCGTGTCGGCAGCGCCTGGGCGGGCTCCGGCGCCGCCCGGGTGAGGTCGGGCACACCGCCCTTCCCCCGCCCGCTCCCGGCCAGCGGCACCTGCTCCGCGGAGCCCGGGTCGCCCTTGCGCATGGAGATGCGGCTGCTGAGCCCGGCCACCAGCGGAGAGGGGTGCACCCCGTGGGAGACGGCTCCGTCCAGCGCGGCGGCCGCCGCGGACGCCACGTCCACCGGGTCGTCGGCGGACTGCCCACCGCGACGCGATCGGCCCTTGCGGCTTCGCCGGGCCGGCGTCGCCTCCTCCTCGTAGGCCGCTTCGTCCTCCGCCCACGGGTCGTCGGCGGGAGCCGCGGCCACAGCCGAGGGGCGCCGGCGCGGGCGGGGCGCCCGCGTGACGGGCGGCTCGTGCTCCAGTTCGTCGACATCGGGCTTACCGGGCGGGTCCAGCACGCCCAGCCGCACCCCGGCCTCCTTCAGCCGCCGGGGAATGGCGTTCACCGGGGTCGCGGTGACCACCAGCAGCCCGAAGACGGTGACCAGCAGCAGCAGCGCCACAGCCAGCATCTCCCCCACCAGGAACATCAGCGGGCGGGAGGTACCCCAGCCGAGCAGCCCGCCGGCGTCCTGCAGTGCCTGGGCACCGTCCTCCCGCCCCGGCGCGCCGGTCGCGATGTGCACCAGCCCCAGGACACCCGCCACCAGGGCGGTGAGGCCGATCACGATCCGTCCGTTGGCCTCCTGCTTCTCGGGGTGGCGGATCAGCCGCACCGCCATGAAGAACAGCAGCAGCGGGAAGACGAGGTCGAGCCGCCCCAGGGCGCCGGTCACCAGCAGCGTCACCAGGTCACCGACCGGGCCCTGGAGGTTGGACCAGGTGCCGGCCGCCGCGACCAGGGCGAGCCCCAGCAGCAACAGCGCCAGCCCGTCCTTGCGATGCGCGGGGTCCAGCCCCTTGGCACCCTTCCCTATGCCGCGCAGCAGCGCGGCGACCGGCAGCGCCATGCCCATCCACACCCGGCGTACGACCCGCAGCAGCAGGGGCGGCCTCGGCGGCGGCTTCTTGGCCGCGGGCTTCCGCCCGCCCTTGGCGGACGCGGACTTCTTCGCTGCCGGGCGCTTCGCCGCTCCCCCGCCGCTGCGCCCGGCGCGCGCGTTGCTGGGACTGGTGCCGGACGTACGTGAGGCCATGGGGGTGAGGTTACCGGTGTCTTGCCCGCTGGGCACGGATGGCCGTGACCGACGGGCCGTCAGCCGGCCACCGGGGCCCGGCCGCAGACCGGGGCGGCGGTCCGCCCGTCCGTGACCGGTGTCGGGGGCAGCCCTTCGGCATCGCCCGGCACGACGGCCCGGGGTGGCCGGTGGCAGGGCGGACGGGCGGCGACGCGGCTGTCCGGGCGGCCATGCGGAGCGCCGGAACGGCACCGGAGACCGGCACGGGCGTCGTGCCCGCGCCGGTTCGCATCCGGCTTCAGCCGGGCGGCTTCCCGGGCGCGCCGCCACTCGCTCCGGGCTCCAGCGCGTCCAGGGCCCGCCGCAGCGCGGCGAGCTTCCGCTCCAGGTGCTCGGCTGTGGACACGGCGGCGGTGTGCGCCGTCTCCTCCAGCTCCTTGGTGAGCGCCTCTGCCTGCTCCTCGACCGCGGCGAGCCGGGCGGAGAGCTCCGGCAGCAGGGTGCCGCCGATGGCACCGGGCAGCGACTCGGTGCCGTTGTTGTCCAGTTCGCGGCGCAGCAACGCCGCCTGCTCACGCAGCTTGAGGTTCTTCTCGTAGAGGTCGACGAAGACGCTGACCTTGGCGCGCAGCACCCAGGGGTCGAACGGCTTGGAGATGTAGTCGACGGCACCGGCCGCATAGCCGCGGAAGGTGTGGTGCGGGCCGTGGTTGATGGCCGTCAGGAAGATGATCGGGATGTCACGGGTCCGCTCGCGGCGCTTGATGTGCGCCGCCGTCTCGAACCCGTCCATGCCCGGCATCTGCACATCGAGCAGGATCACGGCGAAGTCGTCGGTGAGCAGCGCCTTCAGCGCGTCCTCACCCGAGGACGCCCGCACCAACGTCTGGTCGAGCGCGGAGAGAATAGCCTCCAGCGCCAGGAGATTCTCCGGCCGGTCGTCGACCAGAAGGATCTTGGCCTTCTGGACCATGCCAGTCCTCCTCCGCCCCGGCGGCATGGCTGGCCACCGCCCCTGAAGGACGGCGCGTCACGCCGTCGCGTACCGATCTTGTCGTCCCGGACATGGTAGCCGCAGTGGACGGCCGGACACACCCAGTCACGAAGAAGTCACTGTCTCATACTCGCCAACGTCCGCCGCGCCCGGGGGGTTCCCGTCGAACTCCCCCGGGCGTGGCGCTCATTCGCCGTTCATCCAGCGGTCCATGACCTCCAGCAGGTAGTCCGTGTCGACCGGCTTGGTGACGTAGTCGGAGGCTCCGGACTCGATGCTCTTCTCCCGGTCGCCCTTCATCGCCTTCGCGGTGAGCGCGATGATCGGCAGACCGGAGAACTGCGGCATCCGCCGGATCGCCGAGGTCGTCGCGTACCCGTCCATCTCCGGCATCATGATGTCCATCAGGACGAGCGCGATGTCCTCGTTCGACTCCAGCACCTCGATGCCCTCGCGACCGTTCTCCGCGTACAGCACCACCAGCCCGAAGTGCTCCAGCACGCTGGTGAGGGCGAAGACGTTGCGCACGTCGTCGTCGACGATCAGCACCTTCTCACGGTGGAAGGCGATCCGGCGGCCGGACCCGGCCTCGGGGCGGGCGGTGGACTCCTCCCGACGTGAGGGCTCACGACGAGCGGGCTCACGCCCCCGCGCCGGGGCCGCGTCGCGGCGCCGTTCCGTGAGCTGCTGCGCGGCGGCCTCCGCCGCCGCCGCGGCGGTGGTCCGGGCGTCACCGCCCGTCTCCGCCGCCCGGCTACCGCTCTCGCCGGCTGGCGCCTCACCCTCGTCGGAGGCCGGCTGCTCGTCGCCGGCGGGTGTCTCCGATGCCCTGTCCTCGCCCGGGTCGGTGGCCTGGTCACCGGCCACGGCCCCCGCGTCACCGGCGGACGGGCCGGCCTCCAGCGCGGGCAGGGCGGCGGGGCCCTCGGCGGCCACCCGGTCCTCCGCCCGGTCGGCTGCCTCGATGGCCAGCGCACCGGCGGCCAGCTCGCCGTATCCGGGCGGCGGCAGCTCAGCGGGCTGCAGCGGGAGGTACAGGGTGAAGGTCGAGCCGCGGCCGGGCTCGCTCGCCGCGTCGATCTCACCGCCCAGCAGCCGCGCGATCTCCCTGCTGATGGACAGGCCCAGACCCGTACCGCCGTACTTCCGGCTGGTGGTGCCGTCCGCCTGCTTGAACGCCTCGAAGATCACCCGCATCTTGCCGGGCGCGATCCCGATCCCGGTGTCGGTCACGGCGAACGCCACCAGCGGCGCGGAGGAGTCCAGCACCGCGCCGGTCTCCAGCATGTGCTGGCGGATCTCCTCCGGAACACCGGTGCCCGCCGGGCGGATCACCAGCTCGACCGACCCCGTCTCGGTGAACTTCACGGCGTTGGAGAGCAGGTTGCGGAGCACCTGCAGCAGCCGCTGCTCGTCGGTGTGCAACGTGGCCGGCAGCTCCGGCGAGACCCGGACCGAGAACTCCAGGTTCTTCTCCGCCGTCAGCGGCCGCACCGACGCCTCGACGTAGTCCACCAGCTGCACCAGCGCGATCCGGGTGGGCGAGACGTCCATCTTGCCCGCCTCGACCTTGGAGAGGTCCAGGATGTCGTTGATCAGCTGCAGCAGGTCGGAACCGGCGCCGTGGATGGTCTCGGCGAACTCGACCTGCTTGGCGGTGAGGTTGCCCTCGGTGTTGTCGGCCAGCAGCTTCGCCAGGATCAGCAGCGAGTTGAGCGGGGTGCGCAGCTCGTGCGACATGTTGGCGAGGAACTCCGACTTGTACTGCATGGAGACCGCGAGCTGCTCGGCGCGCTCCTCCAGCACCTGCCGGGCCTGCTCGATCGCGGAGTTCTTGACCTCGATGTCGCGGTTGGTCGACGCGAGCTGGTCGGCCTTGTCCTTCAGCTCGGCGTTGGAGGACCGCAGCGCCTTCTGCTGGCGCTCCAGCTCGACGGAGCGCTTCTCCAGCTGGTCGGCCAGCTCCCGCGACTGGCTCAGCAGCACCTCGGTGCGGGTGTTGACCGCGATGGTGTTGACGCTGGTGGCGATCATCTCCGCCATCTGCCCGAGGAAGTCCCGCTGGATCTGGGTGAACGGCTGGAAGGAGGCGAGCTCCACCACACCGAGCACGGTGTCCTCGAACAGCACCGGCAGCACCACCACGTGCGCCGGCTGCGCCTCACCCAGGCCCGAGGAGATCTTCAGATAGCCCTCGGGGGTGTGCCCGTAGAAGATCGCGCGGCGCTGCTCGGCCGCGGTGCCGATCAGCGACTCACCCGGCCGGAAGATGGTGGGCATGGTGCCCGCGGCGTACCCGTAGGAGCTGATCAGCCGCAGCTCGTAGCCACCGTCCACGCCCTCCCCGGCCAGGACGTCGCTGTCCCGGCCGGTCGGCGCCGCCAGGAAGAAGGCGCCGTGCTGCGCGGAGACCGCCGGAGCAAGCTCGCTCATGATCAGGTTGGCGACGTCGGTGAGGTCGCGCCGCCCCTGCATCAGGCCGGAGATCCGCGCCAGGTTGCCCTTGAGCCAGTCCTGCTCCTTGTTGGCGAGGGTCGTCTCACGGAGGTTGCGGATCATCGTGTTGATGTTGTCCTGGAGCACCAGGATCTCGCCCGCGGCCTCCGCGTCGATCTTGACGCTGTGGTCGCCTCGGGTCACGGCGGTCGCCACCCGGGCGATGTTGCGGACCTGGCGGGTCAGGTTGCCCGCCATCTCGTTCACCGACTCGGTGAGTTCCTTCCAGGTACCCGCCACATCGCGCACCCGTGCCTGTCCGCCCAGCTGGCCGTCGGTGCCCACCTCCCGGGCGACCCGGGTGACCTGCTCCGCGAACGACGACAGCTGGTCCACCATCGTGTTGATGGTCGTCTTCAGCTCAAGGATCTCGCCACGGGCGTCGATGTCCATCTTCTTGGTCAGGTCGCCGCGGGCGATGGCCGTGGTCACCATGGCGATGTTGCGGACCTGGCCGGTGAGGTTGTTGGCCATGCCGTTCACCGACTCGGTCAGGTCCTTCCAGGTACCGGAGACCCCCGGCACGTTGGCCTGCCCACCGAGACGGCCCTCGGTTCCCACCTCGCGCGCCACCCGCGTGACCTGCTCCGCGAACGACGACAGCGTCGTGACCATCGTGTTCACCGAGTCGGCCAGCTGCGCGATCTCGCCGGAGGCCTCGACGGTCACCTTCTTCGAGAGGTCGCCGTTGGCCACCGCGGTCGCGACCCCGGAGATGTTGCGGACCTGCCCGGTGAGGTTGCGGGCCATCAGGTTCACGTTGTCGGTCAGGTCCTTCCAGATGCCCGACACCCCGCGCACCTGTGCCTGACCGCCCAGCTGACCCTCGGTGCCCACCTCGCGGGCCACCCGCGTCACCTGGTCGGCGAAGGACGACAGCTGGTCCACCATCGTGTTGACCGTGGTGACCAGCGCCAGGATCTCGCCCTGCGCGTCCACGATGATCTTCTTGGTGAGGTCGCCCTTGGCGACGGCGGTGGTGACCTCGGCGATGCTCCGCACCTGCGCGGTGAGGTTGTTCGCCATGCCGTTCACCGACTGGGTGAGGTCCTTCCAGGTACCGGCCACACCCCGCACCTCGGCCTGCCCACCCAGCCGGCCCTCGGTACCGACCTCGCGGGCGACCCGGGTGACCTCCTCGGCGAAGGACGACAGGTTGTCCACCATCGTGTTGATGGTGTTCTTGACCTCCAGGATCTCGCCCTGCGCGTCGACCGTGATCTTCTGCGAGAGGTCACCGCGGGCCACCGCCGTGGCGACCTGGGCGATACCGCGCACCTGGTCCGTCAGGTTGGACGCCATGCCGTTGACGGAGTCGGTGAGGTCGCGCCACACACCGGCCACTCCGGGCACCTGCGCCTGGCCCCCGAGGCGGCCCTCGGTGCCCACCTCCAGCGCCACCCGCGTCACCTGCTCCGCGAAGGACGACAGCTGGTCCACCATCGTGTTGATGGTGTTCTTGACCTCCAGGATCTCGCCCCGGGCGTCGACCGTGATCTTCTGCGACAGGTCGCCCTGCGCGACCGCCGTCGTGACCTGGGCGATCCCTCGCACCTGACCGGTCAGGTTGGAGGCCATCGAGTTCACCGAGTCGGTCAGGCCCTTCCAGACCCCGGCCACGCCGTCCACGTGCGCCTGACCGCCGAGGCGGCCCTCGGTACCCACCTCGGTGGCGACCTGGGTCACCTGGTCCGCGAAGGACGACAACTGGTCGACCATGGTGTTCACGGTGTTCTTCAGGTCGAGCATCTCGCCCGCGACATCGACGACGACCTTCTGCGTCAGGTCACCGTTGGCCACGGCCGTGGTCACCGTGGCGATGTCCCGCACCTGGGCCGTCAGGTTCCGGAACGCGGTGTTCACCGAGTCCGTGAGGTCCTTCCACGCGCCGGCCACGCCGTGCACGGAGGCGTGACCGCCCAGAGCGCCCTCGTCCCCGATCTCCCGGGCCACCCGGGTGACCTCGAACTGGAAGGAGGAGAGCTGGTCCACCATCGTGTTGACGGTGTTCTTGAGTTCGAGCATCTCGCCCGCGACGTCCACGGTGACCTTCTGCGTCAGGTCACCGTTGGCCACCGCGGTCGTCACCGTCGCGATGTCCCGCACCTGGGCCGTCAGGTCGCGGAACGCGGTGTTCACCGAGTCCGTGAGGTCCTTCCAGGTGCCCGCCACGCCCTGGACGTAGGCCTGACCGCCCAGCTTGCCCTCGGTGCCGATCTCGCTCGCGGTCCGCGTCACCTCGTCGGCGAAGGTGCGCAGCGTCTCCGTCATCGCGTTGATCGTCTCGGCCAGCTGCGCGATCTCCCCGCGCGCCGTCACCGTGATCGTCTGCGACAGGTCACCGTTGGCCACCGCCGTGGTGACCTGCGCGATCTCCCGGACCTGCGCGGTCAGGTTCCCCGCCATCAGGTTGACCGAGTCGGTGAGGTCCTTCCACACACCCGCCACGCCGTCGACACGGGCCTGGCCGCCCAGCTGCCCCTCGGTGCCCACCTCGCGTGCGACGCGCGTCACCTCGGACTGGAACGAGGAGAGCTGGTCCACCATGGTGTTCACGGTTTCCTTCAGCCCGAGCATCTCGCCCGCGACATGGACCGTGACCTTCTGCGTCAGGTCACCGTGGGCGACCGCCGTGGTGACACGTGAGATGTCCCGCACCTGCGCGGTCAGCCGGTACGCCATGGTGTTGAGCGAGTCGGTGAGGTCCTTCCAGGAACCCGAGACGCCCCGCATCTTGGCCTGACCGCCGAGATTGCCCTCGGTACCGACCTCCAGTGCGACGCGCGTCACCTCGTCGGTGAACGCCGACAGCTGGTCCACCAGCCCGTTGACGGTGCGGCCGACCCGGAGGAACTCGCCGCGCAGCGGCCGGTCCGTCCCGGCGTCGGTCTGGGCGCGCAGGTCCATGCGCTGCTCCAGATCGCCCTCGGCGACGGCGCTGAGTACCCGGCCCACCTCCGCGACGGGCCGCCCGAGGTCCTCGACGAGGTCGTTGGCGTCCTCGATCGCCTTCGCCCACGCACCCTCACAGGCACCGGCGTCCAGCCGCTCGGTGAGTTTCCCCTCCCGGCCGACGACCCTGCGCACCCGCGACAGCTGGCCGGTCAGGTGGACGTTGCGATCCGCGACGTCGTTGTAGACCGCCGCGATCTCCGCCATCGGACCGTCACCGGCGACCGTCAGCCGTCGCCGGAAGTTTCCCTCCCGCATGGAGACCAGCGCGGAGAGCAGACGGTTCAGGGAGGCGGCGTCCACTTCCACCGTGCCGCTCCCCCGGGAACCGCCGCGGCGCCCCCGCGTGTCGGGGCGTACCTCTCCTCCGTCTGACACCACTATGTCCCTCCCGCGGTTTCGACCGACTCTGCCCAGCTCTTCGCTGCGAGCCTCCCCAGTGTTTCACCCCACCTCAACCGGGCGATAACAGTTCGGCGGCATCGCATGCCAGGGATCTCCCGGTCCGGGGGAATTCACCGGATGCGGCGTCCGCGACCACGGCGGACCTCAGTAACCTAGCCTTCGTATGTCCACGGCGGTCCGCCCACGAGAACCCTTGGGGGAGAGAAGTGATCACCGCGCGAGCTGCGGCCACCTTCGAACCGGTCGGCCGGTCCGTCGCGGCCGCGCGCGGATTCGTCCGGGACACCCTGCAGGGCTGGGGGCTGGACGACCTCATCGACGACGCCGTCGTGCTCACCAGCGAACTGGTCACCAACGCCGTCGTACACGCGGGCACCACCGCGGAGGTCAGGTGCCTCCGGGACGGCACCGGGCTGCGCGTCGAGATCATCGACCGCCACCCGGAACGGGAACTCCCGTTCGCCCAGGTACGCCGCGGCACCGTCGACACCGACAGCGAGGGCGGGCGCGGGCTGATGCTCTGCGCGGCACTCTCCTCCCGCTGGGGTGTGGAGTACACCACGTCGGACAAGCGGGTGTGGTTCCGTCTGGACGAGCCCGCCCTGCCCGTGGGCACCCGCTCCGCAGGCCCCGTCGTCACCGACGACAAACTGCCCCTCAGCGACCCCCGGGTCCGCGTCGCCGTGGTCCAGGTGGACGGCTCCCAGACCGTCACCGCCTGGAACAGCGACGCGAACGACCTCTTCGGCTATCCCCCGGAGCAGGTCGTCGGCAAGCCACTGAGCGACATCGCCGCCTGGCCGCACACCCCCGGGACGGGGACCGGCATCGCCGAGGCCCTGGCACTCTCCCGCTGGGAGGGCAGCTACGGCCTGCGTGCCGCCGACGGCCGCACGCTCCCCGTCTACGCCACCCACCTGCGCGTCCGCGACGCGCAGGGCGAGCCCTCCACGGTCTGCCTGCTCGTCCTGGAGCACGAACGCGCCGTCCTCCAGAGCCACACCCGGCCCAACGCGCCCGGTGAGCACGAGCAGTCCGGCGAGACACTCGACGCCCTCATCGGAACGCCCGCCCCCGACGACCTCGACGGACTGCTCCAGCGCATCGTGGAGCGAGCCCGCGACATGCTCGACGGCGACGCCGCGTTCCTCCTGCTCGCCACCGACGACGAGACGGAGCTGGAGGTACGCGCCTCGACCGGGCTCTCCTCGACCCGGCAGCGCTTCGCCCGCGTCGTCGTCGAGACCGGCGGCGGTCGCTACGGCTCCGCCCGCATGCCCTCGGTCCACGGCGACCTCGCCGAACAGCCCGGTGCGGTACCGCTGCTGTCCGGTACCGGCATGCACGCGGTGGTGACCGTCCCGCTCAAGGTGGAGGGCCGCCTCACCGGATCACTCGGCGTCGCCTCGGAGACACCCGGCCGGTACACCAACGAGGAGGCGCTGCGGCTGCAGTTCGCCGCCGACCGGATCGCGCTGGCCGTCGAGTCCGCCCGGCTGACCGAGCTGGAACGGCTGCGCCGCGGCTCGCTCTCCTTCCTGGTGGAGGCGTCCGAACTGCTGGCGGGCACCCTGGACCGCGACCAGACCCTGGCGCTGATGGCCCAGATGACGGTCCCCACCCTCGCCACCTGGTGCGCCGTCTACACCATTCCCGAAGCCGGCTCCGACCCCGAACTGGCCTACGTCCTGCACGAGGACGAGGACCGCATCGACGGCATCAAGGCGCTGCTGGACCGGGTCCCGCCGCCGGACCCCGACATGACCCGCGGCGTGAGCCAGTGGACGGCCCCGGCGGACGCCGCCCACGACACCGCGCTGCGCTCCTCGCTGCGCCGCTTGGCCCTCGGCGACCTGCACCGGGGCAACGCCCCGGGGACCAGCCTGGCCACCGCCTCCGCGGTGGGCGGCGAGACCGTGGTGCTGCCTCTGCTGGCGCGCAACCGCGTCATCGGGCTGCTCGCCCTCGGCCGATCGGCCGACGAGCGGTTCCGGCAGGAGACGCTGGAACTGGCCGGTGACCTCTCCCGCCGGGCGGCCCTGGCCCTGGACAACGCGCGTCTCTACAGCGAACGCACCGCCATCAGCCAGTCGTTGCAGCGCAGCCTGCTGCCGCCCCAGCTGCCCGAGATCGAGGGGGTGGACTTCGAGGTCATCTACCGCGCCGCCGGTGAGGGCAACGAGGTCGGCGGTGACTTCTACGACATCTTCCCCATCCGCGAGGGCGCCTACGGGTTCGCCATCGGCGACGTGTGCGGCACCGGCCCGCTGGCAGCCGCCGTGACCGGCCTCGCCCGGCACGCCCTGCGGCTGCTCGCCCGGGAGGGGCTCAGTGGTCCCGCCGTGCTGGAACGCCTCAACGCCGCCATCCTCGACGAGGGTTCACGCGCCCGCTTCCTGACCCTGCTCTACGGCGAGCTGTGGCCTCGGCCCGGCGGCGGCGCCGAGCTGCGCATGGTCTGTGCGGGCCACCCGCTGCCCCTGCGGCTGAAGCAGGACGGCACGGTGACCCCGGCCGCCGAACCACAGCCGCTGCTCGGTGTGATGGACGACCTGGAGCTGTACGAGCAGAGCTTCACCCTGGAACCGGGCGACGTGCTGCTCTGCGTCACCGACGGAGTGACCGAGCGCCGCGAGGGCACCAGGATGCTCGGGGACGACGGCCTGGCCGACGTCCTCGCCACCTCCACCGGGCTGACCGCGGGAGCGGTCGCCGCCAGGGTGCTGCGCGCCGTGGAACGCTTCGCCTCCGACTCCCCCTCCGACGACATGGCGATCCTGGCCCTGCGCATGGAGGAATAAGCGGGCAGGCCACCTGAGGCACCGCACCGCGGAGAAATCCGGTGCGGACGGGAAAGCCCTGCGGGTAGCGTCCCAGGGCATGACCATTCCTTCGCGCATCCGTCCGCCCTATCGCGCCGACGAACGCACGCAGCTGACCGGCTGGCTCTCGATGCAGAGAGCGATCATCCACTGGAAGTGCGAGGGCCTCTCGGAGGCGGACGCCCACCGCCCGGTGCTGCCGGCCTCCCCGCTGATGACGATGGCCGGGCTGGTCCTCCATCTGCGGTGGGTGGAGCACATGTGGTTCGAGGTGATGCTGCTGGGCCGGCCCGCCACCGGACCCTTCTTCCAGGAGGAACCGGAGGACGCTGACATGCGGGCCGCCGGCATCCCCCTGTCCCGGCTGCTTGCCGAGTACACGGAACAGTGCGCGATATCCGACGGAGTCATCGCCGCCAGTTCGCTCGATCAGGTGGGCCGGCATCCGGACTTCGAGGCCGCGTCAGGCAGCTTGCGCTGGATGATGCTGCACATGATCGAGGAGACCGCCCGGCACGCCGGCCACGCCGACGCCATCCGCGAACTGCTCGATGAACGCACCGGGTACTACTGACCGTTCGCGGGCAACCAGCCGGCCGACGCCTCCGGACTCTGTTTCCGGCAACGCAAAAAAGGGCTCCCACCTCGACGAGGTGGGAGCCCTTTTTCATGTTCTGAGCCCCAAAACGGAATCGAACCGTTGACCTTCTCCTTACCATGGAGACGCTCTGCCGACTGAGCTATTGGGGCATTTGTTCGGCGGCGACCTACTCTCCCACACGGTCCCCCGTGCAGTACCATCGGCGCTGAAAGGCTTAGCTTCCGGGTTCG
>NZ_BHZI01000111.1 GCF_004305975.1 Streptomyces otsuchiensis | reverse complement strand
GTATCGGGCGGGGTCTCGACGGGGGGTCCGGCAGGGCTCTCGGCGGAGGCGTTCAAGACCGTGTTCCGGCGCCACCCGGCGGGGGTGGCGGTGGTCGCACTCTCCCACCACGGACGCCCCGTCGGCTTCACCGCCACCTCCGTCATATCGGTCTCCGCCGAGCCCCCGCTCCTCGCCTTCTCGCTCGCCGCGACCTCGTCGAGCTGGCCGGCCGTCGAGGAGTGCGACCACCTGACCGTCAGCTTTCTCGCCGAGGACCAGGCGGGGATCTCCAGCAGGTTCGCCACCAGCGGGATCGACCGGTTCGCCGCCGGCGGCTGGTCGCGCCTGCCGACCGGGGAGCCGGTGATCGACGGGGCCGTGTCGTGGCTGCGGGCGTCCGTGCTCCAGCGGACCCCGGCCGGTGGCAGCGTGCTGATCGTGCTGCGCGCGGTGGAAGCCGGGATCCGGCCGGAGGCGGCGCCGCTGGTGTACGTGGACCGCCGCTACGGAGGCACCGCGTAGCGCGACGGCGGGCGGAGCCCTCGTCAGCCGCCGACGTAGGCCGCCAGATGCTCGCCGGTGAGGGTCGAGCGGGCGGCGACGAGATCGGCGGGTGTGCCCTCGAAGACGATCCGGCCGCCGTCGTGGCCGGCGCCCGGGCCGAGGTCGATGATCCAGTCGGCGTGCGCCATGACGGCCTGGTGGTGCTCCACCACGATGACCGACTTGCCGGAGTCCACGAGCCGGTCGAGCAGGCCGAGCAACTGCTCGACATCCGCGAGGTGGAGGCCGGTGGTCGGCTCGTCGAGGAGGTACACCCCGCCCTTTTCGGCCATGTGAGTGGCCAGTTTGAGACGCTGTCGTTCGCCGCCGGAGAGCGTGGTGAGCGGCTGACCGATGGTCAGGTAGCCGAGCCCGACATCGGCGAGCCGGGCGGCGACGGCGTGCGCCGCCGGGGTCCGCGCGTCGCCGGAGCCGAAGAACTCCTCCGCCTCGGCGACCGACATGGCCAGCACCTCGCTGATGTCGCGCCCGCCGAGGTGGTGGTCGAGCACCGCCGCCTGGAACCGCTTGCCCTCGCACTCCTCGCAGGTGGTGGAGACACCGGCCATCATCGCCAGGTCGGTGTAGACCACGCCGGCGCCGTTGCAGTTCGGGCAGGCGCCGTCCGAGTTGGCGCTGAACAGCGACGGCTTGACGCCGTTGGCCTTGGCGAACGCCTTGCGGATCGGGTCGAGCAGCCCGGTGTAGGTCGCCGGGTTGCTCCGGCGCGAGCCGCGGATCGCGCCCTGGTCGATCGAGACCACCCCCTCGTCCGCCGGGATCGACCCGTGCACGAGGGAGCTCTTGCCGGAACCCGCGACCCCGGTGACGACGGTCAGCACCCCCAACGGGATGTCGACGTCGACATCCCGCAGGTTGTGCGTCCTGGCGCCGCGGATCTCCAGCGTCCCCGTGGGTGTGCGCACCGTCTTCCGCAGCGCGGCGCGGTCGTCGAGATGGCGGCCGGTGACGGTGTCGCCCGCCCGCAGCCCGGCCAGGTCGCCCTCGAAGCAGACGGTGCCGCCCGCCGAACCGGCGCCCGGCCCGAGGTCGACGACGTGGTCGGCGATCGCGATCGTCTCCGGCTTGTGCTCCACGACGAGCACGGTGTTCCCCTTGTCCCGCAGCCGCAGCAGCAGGTCGTTCATCCGCTGGATGTCGTGGGGGTGCAGGCCCGTGGTGGGCTCGTCGAAGACATAGGTGACATCGGTCAGCGAGGACCCGAGGTGGCGGATCATCTTCACGCGCTGCGCCTCGCCGCCCGACAGCGTGCCCACCGGCCGCTCCAGGGAGAGGTAGCCCAGCCCGATCTCCACGAAGGAGTCGACGGTCTCCCGCAGCGATGTCAGCAGCGGCGCCACCGACGGTTCGTCGAGGTCGCGCACCCACTGGGCGAGATCGGTGATCTGCATCGCGCAGGCGTCACCGATGCTGGTCCCGCCGATCCGCGAGGACCGGGCCTCCTCGCTGAGGCGGGTGCCCCCGCAGTCGGGGCAGGCGGCGAAGGTGACCGCCCGGTCGACGAACGCGCGGATGTGCGGCTGCATCGCCTCCCGGTCCTTGGACAGGAACGACTTGCGGACCTTCGGGATCAGCCCCTCGTAGGTGAGGTTGACGCCGTTGACCTTGACCTTGGTCGGCTCCCGGTGGAGGAAGTCGTGCAGTTCCTGCTCGGTGAAGTCGCGGATCGGCTTGTCCGGGTCGATGAAGCCCGACTCGGTGAAGATCCGGACCGTCCACCAGCTGTCCGTCTTGTAGCCGGGAACGGTGATGGCGCCCTCGGCGATGGACTTGGAGTCGTCGTAGAGCTGGGTGAGGTCGATGTCCGAGACGGAGCCCCGGCCCTCGCAGCGCGGGCACATGCCGCCGGTGCGGCTGAAGGTCTGCTTCACGGTCCTGCCGCCGCCGACCGTGATCGCGCCGCTCGCCCGCACCGAGGGGACGTTGAAGGAGTAGGCGTTGGGCGAGCCGGCGTGCGGCCGCCCGAGCCGGCTGAAGAGGATCCGCAGCATCGCGTTGGCGTCGGTGGCGGTGCCCACCGTGGAGCGGGGGTCGGCCACCATGCGCTGCTGGTCGACGATGATCGCGGTCGTCAGCCCGTCGAGGACGTCGACCTCGGGCCGGCCGAGCGTCGGCATGAACCCCTGCACGAAGGCGCTGTACGTCTCGTTGATCATGCGCTGGGACTCGGCGGCGATCGTGCCGAAGACCAGGGAGCTCTTGCCCGAGCCGGAGACGCCGGTGAAGACCGTCAGCCGCCGCTTGGGAAGCTCGACGCTGATGTCCCGGAGGTTGTTCACGCGCGCGCCGTGCACCCGGATCAGGTCGTGGCTGTCGGCGACGTGGGTGGCCTTGCTCATCGTCTCTCCCTCGGTCGGCCGGGCGCGTCGCGGGCGCGCGCCCGCGATCCGCCCGCGGATCACTCTAGGTGACGTCGCCGGGTGGCGCTTCCCGGTGGGTGACCGGCCGCCGGGGCGTTCCCGCCCCGGCGGGATCAGCCCTTCACACAGACGACCTGCTTCAGCTCGGCCTCGACCGACACCAGGTCCCGCTGCCGCGCCATCACCTGCTCGATGGGCTTGTACGCCGCCGGGATCTCGTCGACCACCCCGGCGTCCTTGCGGCACTCCACACCGCGCGTCTGCGCCGCGAGGTCATCGGCGGTGAAGCGGCGCTTGGCCGCCGACCGGCTCATCCGCCGGCCCGCACCGTGCGACGCGGACTGGAAGGACGCCGTGTTGCCGAGCCCCCGGACGATGTACGAGCCGGCCCCCATGGAACCGGGGATGATCCCGTACTCGCCGCTGCCGGCCCGGATGGCGCCCTTGCGTGTCACCAGGAGGTCCATGCCCTCGTACCGTTCCTCGGCGACGTAGTTGTGATGGCAGGAGATGACCTCGCCGAACCGCGGGCCGGCCTTGCGGAACTCCTTGCGCACCACGTCCTGGAGCAGCGCCATCATGATCGCCCGGTTGTGGCGGGCGTACTCCTGCGCCCAGAACAGGTCGTGCCGGTAGGCGGCCATCTGCGGGGTGTCCGCGACGAAGACCGCCAGGTCGCGGTCGATCAGGTCCTGGTTGTGCGGGAGGCCCCGCGCCTGCCCGATGTGGTACTCCGCCAGCTCCTTGCCGATGTTCCGCGAACCGGAGTGCAGCATCAGCCACACCGCGCCGCCGGTGTCCGTGCAGACCTCGATGAAGTGGTTGCCGCCGCCGAGCGTGCCCAGCTGCTTCTCGGCCCGCTCACGGCGGAAGGACACCGCCCGCGCGACACCGCCGAAGCGGCTCCAGAGGTCGTCCAGGGCGGCGGTCGGCAGGCCGTGCAGCCGCCCGGCGTCGACGGCGGAGCCGTGCATCGCCCGCCCCACCGGGACCGCCTGCTCGATGCGCGAGCGCAGGCGGGACAGGTCGGAGGGCAGGTCGTTCTCGGTGAGCGAGGTGCGCACCGCCGTCATCCCGCAGCCGATGTCCACGCCCACGGCGGCCGGCGCGACCGCACCCTCCATGGCGATCACCGAGCCCACGGTCGCGCCCTTGCCGTAGTGCACGTCGGGCATCACCGCCAGGCCGCGGACCCAGGGGAGCGTGGTGACGTTCTGCAGCTGGCGGGCGGCGCCCTCGTCGATGCCGCCCGGGTCCGCCCACACCCGGATCGGTATCCGCGCGCCCGGCAGTTCCGTGTACCCCATGGTGGTCCGCCCCCGTCAGTCGGTGATCGTTTCGGCGGCCATTGTGGTCCGCCGCGGCGTCCCGGGGACAACGGTTTTCGGGCGGCTCACGGTTTCGGGAGGGCGGTCCTCGGGCGGTTCGGGCGGAGCGCCGTCCCCGACCGGGTTGAACGCCGGGCTCAGCCCGTGGTGTCCGCTCCGCCCGCGGCGCCCGTCCCGGCGGGCTCGAAGACGCGGTGGCGCCCGATGGGCAGCATCAGCGGCCTGCCGGAGGTGGGGTCGGTGATCACCCTGCTGTCCAGACCGAAGACCGCGCGCACGTTCTCCTCGGTGAGGACCTCGGACGGCTCGCCGGCCGCGTGCAGCCGACCGTCGGCCAGCGCGATCAGCCGGTCCGCGTAGCGGGCGGCGAGGTTGAGGTCGTGCAGGACCATGACGATGGTGGTGCCGCGGTTCTGGTTGAGGTCGGTGAGGAGGTCGAGCACCTCGATCTGGTGACTGGGGTCGAGGAAGGTGGTCGGCTCGTCCAGCAGCAGTACCTCCGTCTGCTGCGCCAGCGACATCGCGATCCAGACGCGCTGGCGCTGACCGCCCGACAGTTCGTCGACCGGACGGTCGGCGAGCGCGGTGGTCTGGGTGGCCTCCAGGGCCTGGGCCACGGCGGCGTCGTCCCGCTCGTTCCAGCGCGAGAACACCCCCTGGTGCGGATGCCGGCCGCGCCCGACCAGGTCGGCGACGGTGATGCCCTCCGGGGCGATCGGCGACTGGGGCAGCAGGCCCAGCACGCGGGCCAGCTCCTTGGCGGGCATCCGGTGGACCTCCCGGCCGTCCAGCAGGACCCGGCCGGTGCGGGGGGACAGCAGCCGCGACATGGCGCGCAGCAGCGTGGACTTGCCGCAGGCGTTGGCGCCCACGATCACGGTGATCGCGCCGGGTGGCACGGCGAGGTCGAGGTCGGAGACGACGGTGCGGTCCCCGTAGCCGAGGCTGAGGCCCTCGGCGGCGAGTGAGGGGGTCGTGGTCACAGTGAGCTTCCCGCCCGGTGGGTACGGATGATCAGGTAGACGAGGTACGGCGCGCCCAGGACGCCGGTGACGACACCGACGGGGAACCGGGTGCCGAAGGCGTACTGGCCGCAGAAGTCGGCGACCAGCACCAGCAGGGCGCCGACGAGTCCCGCGGGTACCAGCAGGGACCCGCCCGGTCCCACGATCCGGGCCGCGATCGGGCCGGAGAGGAAGGCGACGAAGGCGATCGGTCCGGCGGCAGCCGTCGCGAAGGCGATGAGCCCGACGGCGGCGACGATGACGAGGATGCGGGTGCGTTCCACCCGGACGCAGAGAGCGGCGGCGGTGTCGTCGCCGAGCTGCATGGCGGAGAGGTTGCGCGACTGCCACAGCAGCGCGGGGGCGAGCACCACCACCGCGACCAGCGTGGGCACGACCTGCGACCAGGCGGTGCCGTTGAGGCTGCCGGTCAGCCAGCGCATGGCCTCCTGGAGGTCCCATTCCGCCGCCCGCGACAGCGCGTAGGCGGTGACGCTGTCGAGCATCGCGGCGACACCGATGCCCATCAGGATCAGCCGGGTGCCGACCACACCGTCCCGGAAGGCCAGGACGTACACGAGCATGGCGACGGCGAGCGCGGCGACGATGGCCACCGCCGAGACCTGCGCCTCGCTCAGAGAGAAGGTCGTGATGGCCAGCGCCGCCGCCGCGCTCGCACCCGAGCTGATGCCGATGACGTCGGGGCTGGCCAGCGGGTTGCGCAGCATCGTCTGGAAGGTGACGCCCGCCAGGCCGAAGGCGAAGCCGGCGACCACCGCGAGGACCGCGCGCGGCAGCCGCAGCCGCCCGACGGTGAACGTCGCGCCGGGAACCTGCTCGCCCAGGACGACCCGCATCACCTCACCGGGGGAGTAGAAGGTCCGGCCGACCATCAGGGTCACCGCGAAGGAGGCCAGGACGAGGACGAGCAGCACCAGGACCACCGTGCGACGGCGCGCCGCGCGCCGCGTACGGCCGCGCGCGACGGCGGCGGCCCCGTGGGGCTGGGTGAGGACGTCGGCGCTCACAGGGCACGCACTTTCTGCCGGCGGACGATGTAGAGGAAGAACGGGGCGCCGATGAGCGCGGTCACGATGCCCACGTCGATCTCGGAGGGGCGGGCCACGATCCGGCCGACCACGTCGGCGGCGGTCAGCAGGGAGGCGCCCACCAGGGCGGAGAACGGCAGCAGCCACCGGTGGTCCACCCCCACCAGCAGCCGGCACATGTGGGGAACGACCAGTCCGACGAAGCCGATCGGTCCGGCCGCGGCGACACTCGCGCCGCACAGCACGACCGCGCCCAGCGCGGCCACGATCCGGGCACGGGCGACGCGTTCGCCGAGACCGGAGGCGAGTTCGTCGCCCAGCGCCAGGGAGTTCAGCGAGCGGGCGGAGAGCAGGCACAGGGCGAACCCGACCGCGAGGAACGGCAGCAGGTGCCCCATGCGCTCGAAGGAGGCGCCGCCGACGCCGCCGATCTGCCAGAGCCGGAAGCCTCCCGCGATGTCGTTGCGGGGGAGGACGACGGCGGTCACCAGCGACGCCAGGGCGGCGGAACTGGCGGCCCCGGCGAGCGCCAGCTTCAGCGGGGTCGCGCCGCCACGGCCGAGGGAGCCGACGGTGTAGACGAAGACGGCCGCCGTGCCCGCCCCGGCCATCGAGACCCAGACGTAGCCGGTCGGCGAGGACAGCCCGAAGAACGCGATGCCGGTGACCACCGCGAGCGAGGCGCCCATGTTGACGCCGAGGATGCCGGGATCGGCCAGGGGGTTGCGGGTCACACCCTGCATGACGGCGCCGGCCAGGCCGAGCGACGCCCCGACGATCACGGCCAGGACGGTACGGGGGATGCGCTTGGTCGCGGCGGCCTCCTCCATGGTCGCGTCGGCGCCGCCGAGCGCGGCCCACACGTCCGCCCAGCCGACGGCGCGGGAGCCGAACGCCAGGGAGGCCAGCATCAGGGCCGAAAGCAGCACGCACGCCGCCAGCAGCCAGAGGAGTCTGACGCGGGCCGGACGCCGCGCGGCGGCGGCGTCCGGCTGGTCGCGGATATCGGTGGTCACTCGACCTTGCCCGCGGCCTCGGCGAGCGCCGCGACGTAGTCCTCCAGGACCCACGACAGCGACAGCGGGGTCGGGTTGGCCGCGGTCGCCAGCGGGGTGCTGCCGGGGAGCAGGTAGATCGAACCGCGGTCGATGGCCGGGATCTTGGACATCAGCGGGTCGTTCCGCAGGATCTCCAGCAGCTCACCGGTCTCGTCGCCGTAGCCGGTGATGATGTCGACGTCGTCGAAGACATCGATCTGCTCGGCGCTCTGGGTCATCGCGAAGCGGTCGGTCTGCGCGGACGCGTCGGCGATGCTGCCCGGCGTGGTCATCCCGAGGTCCAGGAAGAACTGCCCACGGGTGTCGTGGGAGGTGTAGAAGCCGATCTCGCTCACGTCGTTGGGGTCGACGTGGGTCATGAACATCGCCGACTTGCCCTCCAGTTCGGGGTAGCCGGCGACGGTCTCCTCGATCTGCTTCTCCAGGTCGGCGATGAGCTGCTCGCCCTCCTCGGCGAGGCCCATGCCCATGCTGTTGAGGCGGATGGTGTCCCGCCACGCGGTGGCCCACGCGGTCTCCGGGTACGCGACCACCGGCGCGATCTCGCTGAGGGTCTCGTAGTCCTGCTCGGTCAGCCCCGAGTAGGCCGCCAGGATGACCTCGGGCTCGGTGTCGGCGACGGCCTCGAAGTCGATGCCGTCGGTCTCGTCGAAGAGCACCGGGGTCTCGGCGCCCAGCTCGTCCAGCCGCTCCTTCGTCCAGGGCAGGACGCCGTCACCGTCGTCGTCGCCGAAGTTGGCCCGCGCCATCCCGACCGGGACGACACCGAGTGCCAGCGGGACCTCGTCGTTGGCCCAGTTGACCGTGGCGACGCGGGTCGGCTCCGACTCGATGGTCGTCGTGCCCAGCGCGTGCTCGATGGTGATCGGGTACTGACCCTCTTCGGCCGCGGCGTCCGACCCGTTGTCGCCGTTGCTGCCGGAGTCGGACGCGCCGCTGCATGCGGTGAGGCCCACCAGGGCCACCGCGGCGACGAGAACGCGAGGTACACGCACGGAACACGCTCCACATTCATGACAGTCGGGCGCGCTCGTACGCGCTCTTCCGTGTGCGGGGAGATGCCTCGTGAAGCCGTGCGCGAGCCGCCCAACAAGTTAGGTAAGGCTGTCCTTGGTAATCTATGGCCAGGGCATTCGGTGACGCAACCGAGCCATCTGGACAGGGCCTGTCGAGAATCGGACACCGCGGGTGGCTGTGATCGGCGCAACGGCCCGCTGCGGAAGGGATGTTGGCCGCAGAGAGGCACCGCGGAGCGCATCACCGGCCGGCCCGGCGGCCCCGGGCGGTGTGGGGAACCACTCAGCGCGTACGGAACGCGCCCGGTGTCAGCCCCGTGGTCCGGCGGAACGCGAAGCCGAAGGCGCTCGCGGAGCGGTAGCCGACCTCGTGCGCCACCTGCTCCACCTCCCAGCCGGCGGCCAGGAGTTCGATCGCGTGCTGCGCCCGGACCGTCGCCACCCAGCGGGCGAAACTGGTACCGGTCTCCGCGGTGAAGGCGCGCGCCACGGTACGCGGGCTGACCCCCAGCTCCCCGGCCCAGTCCGCCAGCCCGCGCCGGTCGGCGGGGTCGGCGCGGACCGCCTCGGCGATGGGCCGCAGCAGCGGTCCGTCGGGCATGTGGACGAACAGCTCGCGCGGTGAGGGCGCCAGGACGTCCAGCACCATCGCCTCCGTCACCTCGCGCGAGCGAGCCGGGAGCTCCGGCTCGCCGAGCCGGTCCAGCAGCAGCCGCAGCAGCGGTGTGATCTCCACCGCGACCGGCCGGTCGGAGATCGCGGGCGCGGTACGGGAGCCGAAGAAGGCCGCCCGCAGCCGGGTGCCGGCGGGAGCGGCGCCGGAGTGCAGAGTGCCGGCCGGCATCCACAGTCCCACCGTGGGCGTGACCGTCCAGACCCGCGCGCCCACCACGGCGGACGAGGCGCCGTGCTCGTTCCACAGCAACTCGTTGAAGGCGTGGGAGTGATCTCCCCAGACGGTGTCGCTCCGCAGCACCTCCTCGTAGTCGTGGATGACGAAGTGCACCCGCTCCGACACCGGTGCGAGGACCGGCAGGGACCGCAGCTCCTCGGTCACGGCAGGCTCCCGGCGACCACGGGACGATGCGCTGACATGGACGCCAGTCTTCCAGTCCCCGCCGGGAGGTCACCCACCGAGCGGGATTAGGTAAGCCTTACCTCGGCTGTACACTCGTGCAGGTTCCGCAGGGGCGTGTGACATCAGGGGAGGCGACGGGTGTCGGAGAGCGAAGAGCGGCTGGTGGCGCGGCGGTTGGACGTCGGGCACACTGCCCGGCCGGTCCTCGCCGGTGTCGACCTGACGCTGCGGGCGGGGCAGGTCACCGTGCTGGTGGGCCCCAACGGCTGCGGCAAGTCGACCCTGCTGCGCACCGCCGCCGGCCTGCTCCCACCGCTGGCCGGTGAGGTCAGCGTCGGTGGTGTGCCGCTCGGTTCGCTGAGCCGCCGGGTGCTCTCCCAGCGGCTGGCCTTCCTCCCGCAGTCCTCCCTGGTGCCGGCCGGGGTGAGCGTCGGGGAACTGGTCCGGCACGGCCGGTACGCCCACCGCGGCGCCTTCGCCCGGCACACCGACGAGGACGGCGAGTCGATCGAATGGGCGCTGGAGGTCACCGACGCCGCGCCGCTGGCGCACCGCCGTCTCGACGAACTGTCCGGCGGTGAGCGCCAGCGTGCCTGGCTGGCCACCGTTCTCGCGCAGCGCGCCGGTGTCCTGCTGCTGGACGAGCCGACCACCTACCTCGATCTGCGGCACCAGTTCGAGGTGCTCGACGTGGTGCGCCGGCTCGCGCGCGAGCACGGCATCGCCTGTGGCGTCGTCCTGCACGACCTGATGCAGGCCGCCGCCTACGCGGACGAGGTGATGGTGCTGGCCGACGGTGGCGCGGTCGTCTCCGGCCCGCCCTCCGAGGCGCTGACCCCGGAGGTCATCGAGCGGGCCTTCGGCCTGGCGGTGACCGTGGTCCGCGACCCGGACTCGGGCCATCTGGCCTGCTTCCCACGGCCCGCCGCCGCCCGGCGCTGACCGCTCGGCGCCGAGCCCGCACCGACCGGTGCCTCCCCGCCGCTCCCGGCGGGCCGCCACGTCTGTCACGAACCATTGATCTGCCTACCAGCGATTCGCTACCAAGGAGAGATTCCCGTGCGCAAGTTGCTTCGCGCCCTCGCGTCGGCCGGTGCCGCCGTGGCACTGACCGTCGCAGCCACCGGTTGCGGTGGCGGTTCCGTCGGGGAGGCCACCGGCACCGGCAACGGTGACGACGGCGGTTCGTCCGGGAGCGGGAGCGGGGGCGTCACGCTCAGCACCGACCGCGGCGAGGTCACCATCGACGAACCCGCCACCAAGGTCGTCTCCCTGGAGTGGACCTACACCGAGGAACTGATCGCGCTCGGTGTGCAGCCGGTCGGCAACGCCGACAACGACGGCTACCGGGCGTGGATCACCGCACCCGGCGCGGAGCTGGACGAGGAGGTCACCGACGTCGGTGACCGGCAGGCGCCGAGCATCGAGAAGATCCGCCAGCTGGAGCCGGACCTCATCATCGCCGACGACGACCGCGCGCAGGCGAATCTGGAAGAACTGCGGGATATAGCCCCTGTGTTGTCCTTCAAGTACACCACCCAGCCGCAGCTGGAGACGATGACGGGCAACTTCACCGAGGTGGCGCGCGCCGTGGGCCGTGAGGACCAGGCGGAGGAGGTCATCGGCCGGATCGACACCGCGGCCGACGACCTCCGGAGCCGGCTGGAGGAAGCCGGCAAGGACGGCCTGAAGTACTCCGTCGCCCAGGGCTTCACCGCGAACGGCACCGGCACGGTCCGGCTGCTGACGGACGACGCGCTCGTTCCGCAGGTCCTCAACCAGGCCGGGATGACCAACGGCTGGGACGGCGAGCCCGACGAGTGGGGCATGACCAGCGTGGGTGTCGAGGGGCTCACCAACCTCGACGACGACGTCACGCTCCTCACCGTCGCCAGCGAGGACGACTCCCCGTTCACGGGCGTCTTCGCCGGCAACCCGGTCTGGGAGGGACTGGAGTTCGTCAAGGAGGACCGCTGGCTGCAGCTGGACCCCGGCACGTGGCTGTTCGGCGGTCCCCTGTCGGCCGTGTACGTCCTCGAAGAGGCCGGGAAGGCCCTGAACGTCTGATGACGCGCCACGCACCACCGGCCCCGGCCCCGGCCGCGCCGGTCGAAGAGCCCGAGACGCCCGAGCTGGCCGCCCGCCGCGCCCGGCGCGCCCGGCGCCTGCGCGGGCTGCGCCTGGAGACCGCGCGGCTGATCGGACCCGGCGGCCTGCCCACGTTCGGCCAGGAGCACCAGGACGACCTGCCGGTCCTGATCGCCTCCCCGACCGGCGCCGACCGGGGCGCGGCCCGCCAGGCATACGACGCCGACCCGCACACCCTGACCGACTACGTCCACACCCACGGCATCGACGCCGCACTCCCGCTCTACGGCGCCGCCCTGATCTCCCGTCACGCCGACCGCCACCCCGGCCACCTGCCCAGCGCCCTCATCTGGGGCGGCGACGCCGAGGACGACATGCCGTTCGGCGACACCGACACCGACACCGCCCCGCCGGGACCCACGGCGCCGCTGCTCCCCGACGGCGACCCAGCCGACGTCGACCACTGCCCCGGCGCCACCCCGCGCGGCTGCGGCGCGCTCCTGACGACCCATGACGACCTGCACAGCGACCTGTGCCGCGCCTGCGACGCGGTCGCCGCCCAGCCGGAGGAACCGCAGCAGACCCCCGAGGAGATCCTCACCGCCGCCGCCCGCTTCGCCGCCGCCGCCCGCCGCGCGACCGACCCCACCGCCGCCTGGACCACCGACCAGGACCTCGCCTGGCTCCGCGACTCCCACGCCCAGCTCCTCGCCCAGGGCGAGGACCCTGTCACGGCCGCGCAGGACGTCGCGGATCTGCGCTGCACCGAGCTGGTCGACGCCGTGGTCGATGCCGGGATCACCGCGACCGCCCGGTCCGCGGCCGCCCACATCGACCGCGTCCTCGCCACCCAGACCGACCCGGCCGCCGCCGCCGACCTCTGCGCCGCCGGACGGTGCGACCGCCAGCCCCTGCCGCACGGCACCGCCACCGTCCCCGGCTACTGCATGCGCCACCAGCCGCGAGACCTCCCCCGCCGCACCGCCANCCCCGCACCGCGCCCCGCGATTGCCGACGACGACCGGTGCGCGGACGGCTGCGGCCGGCCCGCGCTGCTGACCGGCCCGTACTGCCGCCGCTGCCACACCTCGCACGTGCAGGTCCGGGAGCGCCAGGAGCAGCCCGCCGACCACCGCACCGCCGACCACCGGACCACCGACGGCTGCACCACCGACGGCTGCGACCGCCCCGCCGCCGGGACCCACGACGTGTGCACCCGGCACCTCGCCCACCGCGTCAGCGGCCCCCCGACAGACCGTCGCCTGCCGACTACCGCCGCCCGGCACCACTGACCACCAACGGCAACCAAGGAGCACGGATGGATGAGTTCGTCGCCGCCCTCGACCGCGCCGACGCCGCCGCGACCACCAAACCCATCCCGGCCGGCGCCCCCGCCCGGATGCGGTTCCTCGTCCGCGCCCTGCGCGGGACCAGCGCGGCCGCCACCGAACTCGGCGTCTCGCAGCGCACCGTCGAACGCTACGTCCGAGGCCAGTTGCACCAGCCGCGCTCCGAACTGGCGGACCGCCTGGAGCGCGCCGTCCGCTCCCGGTGGCAGCCCCGCGTCCGGGCCGCCGCCCGCCGCCGCGCAGCGCAGACCGGCGGCATCGTCATCGAGACACGGGCCCGCTTCGGCTTCACCGCCGCACCCGGCTCCACCGACGACGCCCGCATCCGCCTCATCACCCAGCACCTGCCGCCGGAGTACGCCGCCCGGCTCCTCGACGCCCACGCCGCCGGCGCCGGTGAGCAGCAGCTGCGGCAGATCGCCGCCGACGGCCTCGGCGAGGTCTACTTCCGGGACCGGGGGCGCCGCGCCGACGGTCTCCAGGTGGAGTTCGGCGACGTCGACTTCGTCGAGCTGGAACTCGGCTGAGTGGTGCGGCCGGTGCGGTGCGGTGCGGCGGGCCCGGGGTCACCCCGGGCCCGCCGCCGTGCTCCCCGCGCTCCCCGTGCGCCTCTGACGAGCCGTTATCCCGCCACGCAATAAAGCGCTACGCTGCGCAATATGACCACTACGACGACGGCGGAATGGCTCTCTCTTACCGTGCTCGCACTGATGCGTGCCACCGGGGAGAGACAGCGGGACCTCGCCACCGCGCTCGGCATGGCCCAGCCCACCCTCAGCCAGCGCCTCTCCGGCGACAGGCCCTGGACCCTCGCGGACCTCGACGGGCTCTCCGCCCACTACGGCGTGCCCGTCCCGGACCTCGTCGCCGGAGTCGACGCCGCTGTTCGCCGCCTCCCAGCCGCACGCCGCGCCACAACCGTCGGCGGCACGCAGACCACCATCCCGGCGTCGCCCGCCGCAGCGCTCTGACCTGCGGTTGCCACTTTCTGGCAAGCATTCCGCCAAGGGGGCCGGCCGCCCGGCCGTGTCCTCGACCCAGCCCGGGCGTTGACCTTCAGTGGAGGGCCGCAGGCGCCGGCCCTCGGGCACCCGTCCACGCCCTGGTCGTGCCCGTCACCTCCCCCGCCACCCCCGAGCGGGGGAGGAGCGCCGCCTCACGCGGGCCCGGCCACCGGCCGGGCCCGCACCCCGTTCCCCGCCGTCCGGCGCTCCGTCAAACGCTGTCCGGCCGGGTCGTCACCCGATCCGGGCAGACCGGCAGACACCACCCGCATGTGCCGTCCGTGTGCCACCCCGTTGCCACCTGATGTGCCACTGGAAATGCCACCCCTACACCACGATTGGCCCCCGGTAGTGCCACAGAAGAGGATCACCGCCGGGCTCCGGCTCGTACACCGCGCGCTCCTCCCAGCCCGCCACCACCAGGTACCCGCCGTCCCCGGGATCCTCGCCCGGAGGCAGCCGCTCCTCCAGCTCATCGTGCGGCCCGCCCACGTACCGCAGGACCCGGACCGCGCCGTCGCCTCCGTCGGTCACAGCACCACACCGCCCCGGTACACCGGCGGCTGCTCCCGCTGCCAATCCTGAGCCGTCGCCGCGAGGTCGAGCGCCAAGTCCCCGACATCCGCCCGGGCCTCCAGGTCCGGCAGTCGCTCCTCCAGGACCTCCCGCAGCCGCGCCACCAGCTCCGCCGGGACCACCGACCACTCCAGGCCGTCGCTGGCGACCCCGCGCTGCTCCTGCTCCTCCTCGATGTCGGCGTGCACGCCGCTGTCCCCCTCGGGCGCGGGGAGGTACCGCGCGAGATCCTCCGCGATGCTCAGCGTGCTGTCCCCGCCGACGTCGGCGTGCTCCTGGTCGTGCTCGCCGTTCATCGGGCCGCCCCCGTCTCCACCGTGGCCCCGGTGCGCGCCAGGTAGCCGGCTACCTCATCCGCGGCCGCCATCAGCCGGCCCGCGCTCCACGGGTCGGCCGAGTTCTCCCGCCCGGCCGCGTAGCTGATCCACCGGGTCGCTGCCTGGAGCGCAGCCCGCACCTCGTCCTCCCCGGCCTCCTCGACCTCGCCCGCTGGGGCGGGCCCGGCGGGGTGGCCCGCGACCGGCCACCGGAGACCGGTCGCCGTGCGGTGCTCGCCGCCGCCGTGCCCGGGTGGCAGGACGCACGTCCGGCCGGTTCCGCCGCAGTGCGGTGCGCCGCAGATCCCCAGCGCGGACTCCTCGCCGCTGTTCGTGCTGATGTTGGTGTTCGTCATGTCGCCTGCCTACCGCAGCCGCCGCCCGGCCGGGGGGAGTTTGGCCGTTTTCACCCCATGGGGCGGACCGGCGTGGCATGGACTGGCAAGCCCGGAGACAAGGGGGACCGACAAGGGGGCCGATCGCACTACCGGTCGCACTATCGGCAGTGTCGGCTCGGGCAAAGTCATTGTGCCTGGTCCGGGGCCGTGGCAGGCTCGATTCACCCGGTAGACACCTCTTCTGACGTGACCGCAGAGAGGTTTCATACCCACCACACCCGGCCGGCGCGAAAATCCTCCTGGGGGACCCGATGACGACCGAGCAGCCGACCACCGCGACGACGAAGACCAGGAGCACGCCGACACCGCCAGCGGCGCGGCGAACCCGCGCCGCGAACCCCGCCGGGAGTTCATCCTCGCTGCGCGCGGACGTGCTGCGCGTCCTCGGAGTCGTCAAGGTCGCGACGGCCGATCAGGTGCAGCGGCTGACCGCTCCGCACCTCACCTACCGCCACACCGGCAAGACCGAGGCGGCCGCGCGGGAGGCCCGGACCCGCCCGCACCGAGCCGCCGCCCAAGACCTCGTCCGCCAAGGTCTGCTGACGGAGGCCGGCTACGCCCGCACCGGCAGCAAGCTGTGGAGCCTGACTCCGGCCGGACTGGAGGCCGCCGCGGAAGTGCTGGGCCGCCCGCTGGCCGACATGGGCGGCCTCGCCCGCGGCGCCGGCCGCACCGGCGCCACCCACGCCCTCGCCGTCACGGAGGCGATCTGGGCCCTGAGCCGCCCCGCCCCCGACATGAGCCGGCTGACCGGCGCTCCAGGCGAGGACCCGGCCGCCGCAGCCACCGTCCACCCCGGCCTCGGGCAACTGGAGGAGTGGCGCACGGAGGTGCCGCTGCCCATGCACGGCACCACCAGCGCAGGCCGCGGCGGCGTCCAGGCCGACGCCGTCCTCACCTGCCCGGAGGAGCGGATACCCCTGCTGTTCGTTGAGGTCGACAACGGCCACATGTCCCCCGACCGCATTGCCGCGAAGATCGACCGCTACGCCGCGTTCTACGCCCGGCAAGCGCCCTCCCCGACCAGTTCCGGGCGTAGCCCGATGTGGCACCAGCTCTGGCCCGACGCCGCCCACCACTACCGCCGCCGGAACTGGCTCCCCCCGCTGCTCCTGGTCCTCAACCCCGGCGGCCGCCGCGACCCCGTCACCACCGCCAACCGCATCATCGCCCTCACCCACCGGCACTGGCAGCACCGCATCCCGCTGGTAGCCGTCCACGGCACCCCACTCGCACGCGGCCCCCACGAACCGGTCTTCCTCCGCGCCGGACGCTCCCACTCGGAGCCGCTGCTCCGGGCCCTCAGCGACTGGCCCGCCGACGAGACCACCGCCCACCGCACAGAGGAGGACCGTCGCAAGCGCGCCGCCCGCCCCTACTGCCCCGACTGCGGCGAGCAGCACGACGACGGACCCAGCCACGACCAGCGGTGCTACACCTGCGCCCGCGCCCGCCAGACGGCCGACTGGGCGGCCGAGGAAGCCGACCGCGCAGAGCGCGCGGCCGAGGAAGCCGACCGCGCAGAGCGCGCGGCCGAGGAAGCCCGCGCAGCCGAGGAAGCCGCAGCGGCGGCCGCGCGCCGCGGATGGTGGCGCCGCCGCTGACCAGCAACGATCTGACCCCGCTTATAGATTCGGGCCCACCTTTGAGGCGCGTCCGGCCGCCTCGCGGGCGGTCAGCGCACCCAGTCGACCAGCGCGGCGACCGCTCCGGCGCGCGCCACGACCACCGGCCCGCCGCCGTCGCGGTGCTTGGTGTCGCGGACCGCGACCCAACCGCCCCGGCCGCCGACGTCGACGGCGAGGGCGAGGGCGACGCACTCGTTCCCCCCGCCCGAGTACGAGCTGGTGCGCCAGCCGGTGAAGTCGCTGGCCCCCGGCCGCCCCGCAGCCGTCGCGTTCGCCGCTCGCCGTTCGCTGGTGTTGGTCACGTTGCCTCCCATATGGACTCGATCAGTGCCCGGCTCTCGGTCGCACTCGCGGCCCGCCGCCGGATCGCGGTGTACGCCGCCACGGCCGCGCCCAGCTCGTCGACGGCGTCGATGTACCGGCCGCCGTCCCGCTGCTCGTAGTAGGCGATGTCAGGGTCGCGTGCGCGGCCGAGGAGCAGCAGGTGTCCGACCGCGAGTGTGGCCGCGCCCGCCCGGTACGGCGCGATCTGCACCGTGACTGTCGGCCGCTCCGCCACCGCCAGGAGGTAGGCGAGCTGGTCCCGCATCACCACCGGGCCGCCGACGTGGCGGTGGAGCACCGCCTCGTCGATCACGGCGTGCACCACCATCGGGCGGCTCTCCCGCTCCAGCACCCGCTGCCGCCGCATCCGCGCGGCGACCTGTTCCTCCGCCACCGTCCGGGCCACCGGCGGCTGCTGCGCGCGGTGCGTCGCACGGGCGTAGCCCTCGGTCTGGAGGAGCCCCGGGACCCAGGTGGTGGCGTGCGTCCAGGTCCACGCCGCGCGGTCCTCGATCGCCAGCAGCGGCCCCAGCCACCCGGGGACACCCGGGTGCCCGTCCCACCACCCGCCCTCGTCCTCGCGGACCAGGGCGACCGCCTGGTCGACGTCGGCGTCGGTTCCGCCGGCGGCCACGGCCAGGTCCCGCGCGGTGCGCCACAGCACGCCCGCCGGCTCCCGCCACGTCTCGTACCGCGCCACCGTCGGCCGCGAGACCCCGACCGCCCGCGCCAGTTCAGCCTGCGTCATCCCGGCCTCGGTGCGCAGCCGGTGCAGCAGCCGGGCCAGGTCCAGTCGCCGGGCGGCGCTGATCCGTGCGCCGCCCTGATCCGCCGCGCCCACATCTGCTCCCTGGTCCGCCCCGCCTGCCGGGCCTGACGCTAGCCGGATCGGTGCAGGCCAGACCGCCCGGGAGGCGGTTCCAAGGTGCGGACAGCACCTGACGGATTACGCTTGACAGTCAATGGAGGTGGTCCGTGATCGTCTGCACCGTCCACGCCACCGCGCCCGCGTGCGACCGCGACTGGCTGCTGGCCACCCGGGCCGCTGAGACGCCGGAGGCGGCCCTGGGCTGGCTGTCCGGCCGGGCCCTGGCCCTCGCCCGCGCACTCCAGCAGCCCCCAGTGGCCACCTGCGGCCCCCGCACGGGACCGGCGGCTGTCCTGCTCGCCTGGGCCCGCCACGGCCCCGCACGGGCCGCACAGCAGGCCCTCCTGACGGACGGGCAGCCCGTGACCCTCACCCTGCCCGCCAGGGATCTCCTGCGCGGCCGACGCTGCCCCGTCGTCTACCACCTCGCAGCCGTCCCGACCCCCACCC
>NZ_BHZI01000110.1 GCF_004305975.1 Streptomyces otsuchiensis | reverse complement strand
CAACACGCCTACCCCCACAACCCCCACACCTGGCTGGATCCACTGGGGCTTGCGGCACATGCGGTGGCAGCGAATGCGGCGCTGGCCGCAAAGAACACGCGATATTACTCGCAGGCGCAGAAATATGGCCGGGGTGGAATTCGGCAGCTCGAGAATGGGCGGTACCGTTTCTACGGTGAAGTTTCTGCTGCTCGCAATCCCGGGGAGATGATCGGTCGGCGCCTGGTGCGCGAGTGGGATCCCGCTAGTGACGCTACCCGTATCTGGCATGAGACGCTCGACGGTGCAGGAAATGTCAGAATCGTTCGACCAGATGTCAATGTGACGGGTGGTCGGAAGGTTCATTACCAGTTCGATACGCAGGGAAGCTTGACCGGAACTTTCTAGGGGGTAGGTTTGACTGGCAATCTTCGTAACTCTATTGAGCGGAACTTGATTCTTCTCGTGGGTGGAGAAATTGACCGAGGTGATGTTGCCGATTGGGCGGCTGGGGTTATGGAGAGTGATCACCCTGACTTGGTGAATGATAAGATCTGGGCGGCGCTCGATGAATTGGCCGGCGTCGATCTACTTGAGGGGCCGGGAGAATATCTCCATGGAGTAGAGGACATCTCAGCCTGGTTGGCTGAATTCACCAGGGATGACTCCTCGTGAGCCCGGGCACTTGCGGTGTGCTGTCTGGGGGCCCTCACTCGTGATGACTCCAGGCCAGGGAACAGAGGCGGGCGAGAGCCTTCGCGGCTGCGGTGTTCTTCTTGGCAGCCAGCGGAGGATGGTGGTCGACGCGGAGCCCCCGGCGCCCGGGGCCGGGGCGTGGGTCGGCCGGTGGGTGTCCGGGGGCTCCGGTGCTGCGGCGCGCCGAGGCGCGCGCCGTCAGCCACGGTGGACTTGGTCGCGCGGTTGGGCGCGGGTGGTGAAGAAGGCCGGCAGGTCGCCGGTGAACGCGGTGCGCAGCAGCAGGTCCCGGGCCTGGGCGGCCGATGCCTCCGGGTTCTCGGCGAGCAGGGCGGCGCTCTCCTGGTCGACGAGCCGTAGCGCCCGCTCCCGGGACACCGCGCCGTGGCGCAGCCACTGCCAGATCTGGCAGCGGGCGATCTCGGCGCCGGCGGCGTCCTCGGCCAGGCCGCCGATGACCACGGTGCCCTGGCCGCGCAGCCAGGCGTCGAAGTACCGCAGCGCGAGGGCCACCGTGGTGCGCACCCCCTCCGTGCTGGGCGGGCCTGAACTCCGGTGTACGGACAGCAGCTCGGCGGCGGTGACCTCCACGTCGTCGCGGGTGCGTTCGTGCTGGTGCGGGCGTCCGGCGAGCACACCGTCGAACGCGGTGCGGCAGAGGGGGACGAGTGACGGGTGGGCGACCCAGGAGCCGTCGAAGCCGTCCTCGGCTTCCCGTTCCTTGTCCAGCCGCACTTTCGCCAGGGCGGCGGCGTTGACCGATGGGTCGTGGTCGGGGACGTGCGCGGACATGCCGCCGAGGGCGTGGGCGCCGCGCCGGTGGCAGGTGCGCACGAGGAGTTCGGTGAACGCCCGCAGGAACGGCGCGGTCATGGTGAGCCGTTCGCGTTCCGGCAGCACCATGTCGCTGCGGTGCGCGAGGGTCCTCGCCATGCTGAACAGGTAGTCCCAGCGGCCTGCGGTGAGTCCGGCCGCGTGCTCCCGCAGTTCGTGGAGGATCTCGTCCATCTCGAACGCTGCGGTGACCGTCTCGACGAGGACGGCCGCACGGATCGTGCCGCGTTCCAGTCCGAGCAGTTCCTGTGCGTGGAGGAACACGTCGTTCCACAGGCGGGCTTCGAGGTGGTTCTCCAGCTTCGGCAGTGAGAAGTAGGGGCCGTGGCCGCCGGCGATTCGCAGCCGTGCGCAGTGGAAGAGGTAGAGGCCGAAGTCGACCAGCGGCGCGGCGATCGGCCGTCCGTCGACCAGCAGATGCCGCTCGTTGAGGTGCCAGCCACGCGGCCGGACCACGACGGTCGGGGACGGTGCCGACCCGCACTGTCGCAGTCCGGCGCGCGCGGCGTCGAGCAGGGTGAGCTGGCCGCCGACCAGGTTGGCCCAGGTGGGGGCGGTGCCGTCCTCGAAGTCCGCGATCCAGACGTCGGCTCCGGAGGCCAGCGCGGCCGCGGCGGCCCGCCGTCCAGGCGGGGCGACGATCTCCGTCCGGCGGCGTTCGAGCCCGGGCGCGGGTGGGGCCACGCGCCAGCTCGGGTCCTGCCGCACGGAGGTGGTGGCCGGCACGAAGTCCAGGGAGCCGCCGGTGGCCAGCAGCCCCGCACGGTGCCGCCGTTCGGCCAGCATGGCGGTGCGCCGGCCAGCGAAGGCGTCGTCGAGGCGGGCGAGGAACTCCAGGGCCGCCGGAGTGAGGATCTCGTCGTGGCGTTCACCGGCGCCGCCGATTACCTGGACGACGGGAACGCGGGACGCGGCGGAACGTGCGCCGGTGCCGGGCTGTGCGGTGGGTGCGAGGGCCGTGGTCGTCATGGTGGTCTCCCGGAGGTGCCGCGGTGCCGGTTGCGGGACGGACGGGGTGGTGCGGGAACGTGCGAGGCCGGGCCGGGGGCCGGCCGGTCCGTGCTCTGCCTTCACGGACCGGCCGGCGGTCGGGTCCCGGGTCACCGGGGGCTCAGTGGAACTGCTCCTCTTCGGTGGAGCCGCGCAGTGCCAGCGTCTCGGCGGCCGGGTTGAGCGCGGTGGAGACGAGGTCGAAGTAGCCGGTGCCGACCTCGCGCTGGTGCTTCACGGCGGTGAATCCGTGCTTCTGGGCGGCGAACTCCCGCTCCTGGAGGTCGACATAGGCGGTCATGCCGTGGTCGGCGTAGCCGCGTGCCAGGTCGAACATGCCGTGGTTGAGGGAGTGGAACCCGGCGAGGGTAATGAACTGGAACCGGTAGCCCATGGCGCCCAGTTCGCGCTGGAACTTGGCGATCTGGTCGTCGTCCAGCGCGGCCTTCCAGTTGAACGAGGGCGAACAGTTGTAGGCGAGCATCTGGTCCGGGTACTCGGCGTGTATCGCCTCGGCGAACTCCCTGGCCTGTGCCAGGTCCGGGGTGCCGGTCTCGACCCAGATGAGGTCGGCGTGCGGGGCGTAGGCCAGTCCCCGGGAGATGACCGGGCCCATGCCCGGCTCGACGCGGTAGAAGCCCTCCGCGGTGCGCTCGCCGGTGGTGAAGCGGGCGTCGCGCTCGTCGACGTCGGTGGTGAGCAGGTTCGCCGCCAGGGCGTCGGTGCGGGCGATGACGACCGTGGGCACGCCGGCGATGTCGGCCGCGAGCCGGGCGGAGTTGAGGGTGCGGATGTGCTGCGCGGTGGGCACCAGCACCTTGCCGCCGAGATGGCCGCACTTCTTCTCCGAGGCGAGCTGGTCCTCGAAGTGGATGCCGGCCGCACCGGCGGCGATCAGCGCCTTGGTCAGCTCGAAGGCGTTGAGCGGGCCGCCGAACCCGGCCTCGGCGTCGGCGACGATGGGCGCCAGCCAGTCGGTGGTGTCCTTGCCGCCTTCGGCGACGGCGATCTGGTCGGCGCGCAGCAGCGCGTTGTTGATCCGACGCACCACCTGCGGAACGGAGTTGACCGGGTAGAGGCTCTGGTCGGGGTAGGTCTGCCCGGCCTGGTTGGCGTCGGCGGCGACCTGCCAGCCGGAGAGGTAGATGGCCTGCAGCCCTGCCTTGACCTGCTGGACGGCCTGCCCGCCGGTCAGGGCGCCGAGGGCGTGGACGTAGTCGCGTTCGTGGAGCTGCCGCCACAGTCGTTCGGCGCCGCGCCTGGCGAGGGTGTGCTCCTCGCGGACGGAGCCGGAGAGCCGCACGACCTCCTCGGCGCCGTAACTGCGCTCGATGCCGGACCAGCGGGGGTCGGTCTCCCACTGCTGGGCCAGCTGCTGGGCTGCCGTCTCTGCCTGTCCCATGACGTCTCCCGGGGTCGGGTTCACCGCGTCGCCGCGGTGAGGGCGGCGCGCGATGGTGGTGAGGGTGGTGGTGCCGGTCGTGAGTGGTACCGGGTGTGCGTGGTGCCGGACGGTGCGCGCTGGTGGCGGCTCTCGTGCGGTGCGCGGCGGTGCGGGCGCGGTGCGCGGGCGGTGTGTGACGCCCGCTGTCGCGCTCATGTGTGGCGCTTCGATCTCAACTGTGACAGTGGCACTGCGTGCCATCAAGGGGTGCGGCATGCCAATTCATGCCAATCTTCCGGCTGCCGTTTGCCAACATTGCCAACCCCGCGCCGCCCCCGGCTCCACTAGCCTGACGGCAAGCGGAGGGAGCCGCCATGAGCCGGATCTACGCGGGCGCCCGGCTGCGCCGGCTGCGCGAGGAGCGCCGGATGAGCCAGGTCGAACTGGCCCGCACGCTCGCCATCTCGCCCAGCTACCTCAACCAGATGGAGCACGACTCCCGGCCCCTGACCGTCCCGGTGCTGCTGCGGCTCACCGAGGCTTTCGGCGTCGACCCCGGCTTCTTCTCCGAGCGCGACACCAGCCGCCTGCTGGCCGACCTCCGGGAGGCGCTGGCCGACCGGGTGGCCGCCGCCGAGGTCTCCGCCGCCGACCTGGGCGAGCTGGCCTCCCGCCTGCCCGCCGTGGCCGGGGTCCTCCTGGAACTCGGCCGCCGCAACGAACGGCTCACCGAGCAGCTCGCCGAACTCTCCGAGGGGCGCGGCGCCGGCGGCGTTCCCGCGGGACTGGAACGGACGCCGCACGAGGAGATCCGCGAGTTCTTCTACCGTCGCCGCAACTACCTCCACGACGTCGATCTCGCCGCCGAGGAGCTGTCCGCTGAGATCGGCATCCGCGCAGGTGAAATCCGTAAAGCCCTCGCCACCCGCCTGACAGAACGGCACGGAGTGCACATCGCCGCCGACGCCGCCGAACTGCTGCACCGCTACGACCCAGACACCCGCGTCCTGCACCTCTCACCACGGCTGCGCCCCGGCCAGCAGGCGTTCCGGATGGCGACCCAGCTGGCCTTCCTGGAGTACGACGACGAGCTGAGCCGCCACGCCTCCGAGGAGTACGAGGGGCCCTCGCCCACCTGGTCCCTGGCCCGGGTGGGCGTCGCCAACTACTTCGCCGCCGCCCTCGTGCTGCCCTACCGGACCTTCCACGCCTTCGCCGAGGAGGTCCGCTACGACGTCGAACGGCTCACCGACCGGTTCGGCCTGGGCTACGAGGCCGTCTGCCACCGCCTGTCCACCCTCCAGCGCCCCCGGCTGCGCGGCGTCCCCTTCTCCTTCGTCCGCGTCGACCGCGCGGGCAACATGTCGAAACGCCAGTCCGCCACCGGCTTCCACTTCTCCCGGGCCGGCGGCAGCTGCCCGCTGTGGAACGTCTACGAGGCGTTCGCCTCCCCGGGCCGCATCCAGGTGCAGATCGCCGCCATGCCCGACGGCCAGCGCCACCTGTGGACCGCCCGCACCGTGACCCGCCACCGCGGCGGCTGGGGCGAGCCCCGCAAGACCTTCGCCATCGGCCTCGGCTGCGAGATCCGGCACGCGCACCGCGTCGTCTACTCCGACGGCCTCGACCTCACCAACGAGGCCGCCGCCACCCCCATCGGCATGGGCTGCCGCATCTGCGAACGTCTCGACTGCCCGCAGCGCGCCACCCCTCCCTTCGGCCGCGCCCTGACCGTCGACGAGAACAGCACCACGTTCGTCCCCTTCCCCGTCGAACCCACGACCCCCGGCCGCCGCCCGCACGGGGACTGACCCACGCCGGCCCTCGGGGCCGCCGGTCCGGTCCGGCTATCGGTGTGCAATCGATGTGCCCGGCGCTCTACTCTGAATGCCTTACGCAAGCACGGAGGAATGGACATGCAAGGTCGCGTGGTGCTGGGGATCGAGTCGTCCTGCGACGAGACGGGCGCCGGGCTGGTCCGGGACGGGAAGCTGCTCGGGCACGCCGTCGCCTCCAGCATGGCCGAGCACGCCCGGTTCGGCGGTGTCGTCCCCGAGATCGCCGCCCGCGCCCACGTGCACGCCTTCAACCCGGTCGTGCGGCAGGCGCTGGACCAGGCGGGGCTGTCGATGTCGGACATCGGCGCGGTCGCCGTGACCACCGGTCCCGGGCTCTCCGGTGCCCTCCAGGTCGGCCTGGCCGGCGCCAAGGGTCTGGCCTACGCGCTGGACGTCCCGCTCTACGGCGTCCACCACCTCGCCGGGCACGTCGCCGCCGACACCCTGGAGCACGGCCCGCTGCCCGACCCGTGCATGGTGCTGATCGTCTCCGGCGGCCACACCTCGCTGCTGCTCGTCCGCGACCTGGTGCGCGACCCGATCGTCCACCTCGGGGACACCCTCGACGACGCCGCCGGCGAGTGCTTCGACAAGGTCGCCCGCGTCTTCGGCCTGCCCTACCCCGGCGGCCCGGCCATCGACCGCGCCGCCCGTGACGGCGACCGCAAGGCCGTGGCCTTCCCGCGCCCGCTGACCGGCACCCGCGACGACCGCCACCGCTTCGCCTTCTCCTTCTCCGGGCTCAAGACGGCCGCCGCCCGCTGGGCCGAGCAGCACCGCGCCGACGGCACCGAGCTCCCCGTCGCCGACGGGGCCGCCTCACTCCAGGAGGCCGTCGCCGACGTCCTCACCCGCAAGGCCGTCGCGGCCTGCCGGGAGCACGGCGTCTCCACCCTCGTGGTCGTCGGCGGAGTCGCCGCCAACTCCCGGGTGCGTGAGCTGGCCGAGCAGCGCTGCCGCTCCGCCGGGCTGGAACTGCGCGTCCCCCCGCTCAGCCTGTGCACCGACAACGGCGCCATGATCGCCGCCGTCGGCGATCTGCTGGTGCGCGCCGGCGCCGACCCGGCACCGCTCGACCTCTCCATCGACCCCTCCGCGCCCCTGACCTACGCGGCGCTCACCCCCGCGGCACGCGCGGCCGCATCCGCGGCGGCCTGACCCGCCTCCACCTCGTCCCCCGACCCGCAGACCGCCTCGGAGCATCCCTTGCGTACCGCTGAGATCCGCCGCCGTTTCCTGGACTACTTCGCCGATCGCGGCCACCACCGCGTCGCGAGCGCGCCGCTGCCCACGCCCGACCCCACCCTGCTGTTCATCAACGCGGGCATGGTCCCCTTCAAGCCCTACTTCACGGGCGAGTCCCAGGCGCCGTGGCAGCGCGCCACCAGTGTCCAGAAGTGCGTGCGGACCCTGGACATCGAAGAGGTCGGCAAGACCACCCGGCACGGGTCGTTCTTCCAGATGAACGGCAACTTCTCCTTCGGCGACTACTTCAAGGAAGACGCCATCCGCTACGCCTGGGAGCTGTCCACCAACTCCCAGGACGACGGCGGCTACGGCCTGGACCCCGACCGCATCTGGGCCACCGTCCACCACAGCGACGACGAGTCCCGCGAGCTGTGGCGCCGCATCTCCGGCCTCCCCGAGGACCGCATCGTCGCCCGCGGCGACGAGGACAACTACTGGTCCATGGGCGTCCCCGGCCCCTGCGGCCCCTGCTCCGAGCTGTACTACGACCGCGGCCCGAACTACGGTCCGGCCGGCGGCCCGGAGGTCGACGAGGACCGGTACATGGAGTTCTGGAACCTCGTCTTCATGCAGTACGAGCGAGGCCCCGGCCCCGGCAAGTCCGGCTACCCCATCCTCGGTGAGCTGCCCCGCCGCAACATCGACACCGGCATGGGCCTGGAGCGCATGGCCAGCCTCCTCCAGGGCGTCGACAACCTCTACGAGATCGACGAGACCCGCCCCATCCTCGACCACGCCGCGCAGCTCACCGGCGTCCGCTACGGCGCCGACCACGAGGCCGACGTCCGGCTCCGCGTCATCGCCGACCACGTCCGCACCGGCCTGATGCTGCTCGCCGACGGCACCTCCCCCGGCAACGAGGGCCGCGGCTACGTCCTGCGCCGCATCCTGCGCCGCGCGGTCCGCGCCACCCGCCTCCTCGGCTACCAGGACCCGGCGCTGCCCGAACTGCTGCCCGTCGCCCGCGACTGCATGTCGCCCAGCTACCCCGAGCTGGTCGAGGAGTTCGAGCGGATCTCCCAGCAGGCCTACGGCGAGGAGGACGCCTTCCGCAAGACACTGCGGCAGGGCACCACCGTCCTGGACACCGCCGTCGACAAGACCAAGGCCGACGGAGGCCGCACCCTCGCCGGCGCCCAGGCCTTCCTGCTCCACGACACCTACGGCTTCCCCATCGACCTCACCCTGGAGATGGCCGCCGAACAGGGCGTCGAGGTCGACCGCGAGGGCTTCACCGCCCTCATGACCGAACAGCGCGAACGCGCCCGCGCCGACGCCCGCGCCCGCAAGTCCGGCGCCGCCGACACCGCCGCGCTGCGCACCGTCCTCGACGCCAACGGCCCCACCGACTGGCAGGCCTGGGACACCCTGGAGACCGAGTCGAAGGTCCTGGCGCTCCTCGGCCCCGAAGGCCCGCTGCCCGTCGCCACCACCGGCGACATCGTCACCGTCGTCCTGGACCGCACCCCGTTCTACGCCGAGTCCGGCGGCCAGGACAGCGACGCCGGACGGCTGACCGGAACCTCCGCCGAGGCCGAAGTCCTCGACGTCCAGCGCGCGTTGCCCGGCCTCGTCGTCCACCAGGTGCGCGTCACCGCCGGGGAGCTGGCCACCGGCGACCAGGTCCGTGCCGCCGTCGACGCCGAATGGCGCACCGGCGCCCGCCAGGCCCACTCCGGCACCCACGTGCTGCACGCCGCCCTGCGGCAGATCCTCGGCCCGGCTGCCCTCCAGGCCGGCTCCTACAACCGCCCCGGCTACCTGCGCCTGGACTTCCCCTGGCGCGGGGCGCTCTCCCCGGCGGTCCGCTCCGAGGTCGAGGAGGCCGCCAACCGCGCGCTGCGCCAGGACCTCCCGGTCGGCGTGCGGTGGATGCCGCTGGCCGAGGCCAAGGAGATCGGCGCGCTCGCCCTGTTCGGCGAGACCTACGCCGAGGACGTGCGCGTGGTGGAGATCGGCGGCGCCTGGTCGCGCGAGCTGTGCGGTGGCACCCACGTCCAGCACTCCTCCCAGGTCGGTGTCGTCGCCCTGACCGGTGAGGCCTCGGTCGGCGCCGGCATGCGCCGCGTCGAAGCCGCCGTCGGCGTCGAGGGGTTCGCCTACCTCGCCCGTGAACGCGACCTGGTCGCGCAGCTGTCCGAGCAGCTCCAGGCCCCGCGCGAGCAGCTGCCCGAGCGGGTCGCCGGACTGCTGGAGCGGCTCAAGGCCGCCGACCGCGCCACCGCCGAGCTGCGCCGCAAGGAGTCCATGGGCCGGGCCGCCGAACTGGCCACCGGAGCCAAGGACATCGGCGGCACGCTGGCCGTCACGACCACCATGCCCGGTGACGGTGGCACCGCCCGCGAACTGGCCCTCGCCATCCGCGACCGGCTGCCCGAGCGCACCCCGGGCGTCGCCGTCGTCGGCGCCGAGTCCGGCGGCAAGGGCGTCGTCGTGGTGGCCGTCAACCGCGCCGCCAAGGACGCCGGCCGCTCGGCCGCCGACGTGGTGAAGGGCCTGCTGTCCGGGCGGGGCGGCGGCAGCGCCGACGTGGCCCAGGGCGGCGGCATCCCCGCCGCCGACCTCGGCAAGACCCTCGACGGCCTGCCGGCGCTGCTGGCCTGACGGCCGCCGTTCACTCATCGCCGATCACGACGGGCCCAGGCACGCGGAACACCACCGTGCGCCGGGCCCGTTCGTGCTGTCCGGCCGCCGGGCCGGGAGGCGGCCTGTGATGCGGCCGATAGGGAATCCCCCTGGCTCGGTCCCGTGGCGAATGGGTAACGTGCCGTGACGTTGCCCAAGTTGCCCGTTGTTCCAGTGGGGGAGTCCTCAGCATGAAGCGTCACGTTCTGGTGCCCGTCGTCGCGGTCGCGACGGTGGGACTGTTGCTCACCGGTTGTTCCAGCGGCGATGCCGAGCCGGACGACGACATCGCGGGCGTGGACACCAGCGAACCCGCCGACGCCGACGAGGACGAACCGGCGGACGACGACGAGCAGTCGGGTGACGACGAGCCGGACGACGGCATCGACCGCCCGGAGATCGAGCTGCCGGAGGACCTGGAGAACGTGTTCGAGCCGGTCGACACGACAGTTCCCGACGAGCGCGCTGTTCTCGCTGACCAGGAGCGTTTCGTCAATGCTGTCGACGAAGCCATCACCAGCGGTGAACTCGACCGACCGGCGTTGCAGTTCTACGCGGACGGTGAGGCCTACCTCACCGCTGTGGACTACGTGACGAGCTTCCATGCCGACGGTTACACCATCTCCGGTGGCGTTCGCTATTACGACAGGTCTGTCACCCTGCGGGAGGACGGAGTTGCCACCACCTCCTACTGCATCGACTACCGCGATTCGTTCATGGTCGATACCTCCTCGGACGAGAAGCACGCGTTGGACGACCGTCAGGGGTACGGGACTTCGCGACTTGAGCGGAACGACGACGGGGTCTGGCAGACCGTTTCGGAGTCGGTTTCCGTCGCCGATGGCGAATGCTGATGAGGAGAGGTTCCGCGCTGCTGGCGGCAGCGGTGGTGTATGTGCTGGCGATCGGGAGTGCTGCCGCCCAGCCGCTGGCGCCGATCGATCGGAAAGAGAAGGCCACCGGGGGCACCACGAAGACCGGCATCTACGCGGGAGGTTCCTTCACCGGCGTCATCATCGATCCGCCGGCGAGCGATGGGAGCAACAGCCTTAGTCCGGCTTCCAGTACACCGTGGAAGCCACCGGCCTGCTACTACGCGCCCCGCTGGCTGGCTTCCGAGTTCAAGGCGTGGTGGGAGAGCTACGCGGAGCCCGAAGCGCACCGGACGCACGACAGGGGCGACGCATCGGCCATCGTGGAGGATCACAAGGCGCGGTACGGCGTCGACAGCGAGTACAACGATCACAACATCGAGCGTGAGGACGAGGGTTCCTGGTGGACGGTGCACACCAATCCGGACGCCGACTCGGAGGATCGTCAGGCGTGTGAGCGGTCGATCTTCTGGGTGGATCACGGCGAGGCGCCCGATCCCGGGCCGGGTGTGCCGGACGCTTTGACGCTGGCGGAGCTGGCGTACGCGCATGTGGACATCCCGGAGTTGGAGTTCGGGTTGAGTCCGGAGGCGGCGGCGCAGAAGGTCAATCTGTCGACGTGGGTGTGGGTGCCGGAGGCGGAGTTGGTGCCGGTGTCGGTGACGGCGCGGCTGGACGGGTACGCGGCGTTGTCGTCCACGGTGACGGCGACGCCGGTGTCGCTCACGATCGATCCGGGGACGGACGACGCGACGGTCCACGCCGGTTCCGGCGGCTGCGCGGTGTCGTCGTCGGGGGCGATCGGTGAGCGGTGGGACTCCTCGAAGGCGGGCCTGACACCGCCGTGCGGGGTGACCTACGGGCGGGCCACCCATGACGGTGGTTCCTACGCCTTGGGCGCGACGGTGACGTGGGAGGTCAGCTGGTCGGGTTCGGACGGCAGCGGCGGTGAGCTGCCCGCCGGGGAGTTCGCGTCCACGCAGGAGGTCCGGGTCCAGGAGGTCCAGACCGTCGTCCGCTGAGGCCGGGGCCAGCCGGTGTGCCGCGAGCAGTGGTTCACGAACCGCGCCTCCGTGTCGAACACGTCGTGGATCGTGACGTGTCCGGTACGCGGTCGTCGTCGGCCGCGTGGTCTGGATGCGTAGCGTGCGGTGAGACCTGTGGTCGTTCCTGTGGGGGGAATACTCGTATGAAGCGTCACCTTGTCCTGACCGCTGTCGCCACGGCGGCTGTGGCCCTGTTGCTGTCGTCGTGTTCGCCGGGTGGTGAGTCGCCCGGTGATGCTGGCGACCGCCCGGAGATCGAGGTTCCGGCGATCGAGGTTCCGGCCGACCTGGAGACCGTCTTCGAGGAGCTGGAGGACGATGACTCGGCACCGCCGGCCGCGCTCCTGGCGGACCACGAGCGCTTCCTGCTCGCCCTGGACGAGGCGGTCGTCGCCGGTGAGCCGGGCCCCGCGCTGGAGTTCCACACCACGGCCGACGGCTATGAGTGGGCGACTTCGCACGTGGAGTTCCGGCAGGAGGAGGGCTACCGGTACGGCGGTACCATCCGCCATTACAAGCGCTATGCGGTGGTGTTCTTCAGCGACGACGAGAAGGCTTTCGTGCATCACTGCGTCGACTACGCGAAAGCCCACGCGGTCGACCTCGGGACCGGGGAGGAGCGCCCGTTCGACGCCGAGCCACGCCAGTACACCGCGACGATGAAGCTCAACGACGACGGTGTGTGGCAGGTGGACCGCTTCGACGGCGCCTCGGTGGCGGCGTCCTCGGGTTACTGCTCCTGACCCCGGCCCGTCGCGGTCAGAGGAGCGCCGCCGTCACGACGTGGCTCCGGCCAGTGCCTCGTCCAGGATCTCCAGGCCGAGGGACAGTTCCTCCTCGGTGGCGGTGAGCGGTGGTGCGATCCGCAGGACGCCTCCCATGCCGGGCAGTTGGACGATGTTCATGTGCAGGCCGCGTTCGAGGCAGCGGGCGGTGACCTGGGCGCCGAGCTGGTCGGAACCCTGCTTGGTCTCGCGGTCGGCGACGAGTTCGAGTCCCACCAGCAGCCCGCGTCCGCGCACGTCGCCGATGACCGCGTGACGGTCGGCCAGTTCTGACAGGCCCCGCCGCAGGAACTCCCCGAGTGAGCGGGCGCGTTCGTCCAGTCGTTCCTCGGCGAGCACGTCGAGGACGGTGTTGCCGACCGCCGCCACCAGCGGGTCGGAGACATGGGTGGTGAAGAAGAGGAACTGCCGCTCGAAGGCCAGCTGTTCGATCTCCGTGCTGGTGACGACCGCCGCCAGCGGGAGCCCGGCGCCCAGTGTCTTGGACAGCGTCAGGATGTCGGGGACGACCCCGTCCCGCTCGAACGCGTACCAGGTGCCGGTGCGGCACAGGCCGGTCTGCGCCTCGTCCAGGATCAGCAGCATCCCGCGCTCGCGGCACTTGTCCCGCAGCGCGGCGAGGTAGCCGGGCGGCAGCTCGATGATGCCGCCGGAGCTGAGGATCGGTTCGACCAGGCACGCCGCGAGGCTGCCGGTCGACTGGGCGTCGATGAGGTCGAATGCGAGGTCGAGTTGGCGACGCCAGTCGAGTGAGCCGTCGGCGTGGGTGAGGTCGGGCCGGTACGCGTTCGGTACCGGGATCGCGAAGTTCCCCGGCGCGCCCGGTCCGTACCCCCGGCGTCCGGCGCTGTAGGTGGCGGAGGCGGCGGCCTGCGTCATGCCGTGCCAGGACCGGGCGAAGGAGACGATCTCGTGCCGGCCGGTGACGAGCTTGGCCATCCGGACGGCCGCCTCGTTGGACTCGGCGCCCGTGGTGAGCAGCAGCGCCTTCTCCAGCGGCGCGGGCAGGCTCTCGGTGAGCCGCCGGGCGAGGTCCACCACCGGGCGGCTCAGCATCCCGCTGTACAGGTGGTCGAGGGTCGCGACCTGCCGCTGCACGGTCTCGACGATCCGCGGGTGGGAGTGGCCGAGGATCGCGCTCATCTGGCCGGAGGTGAAGTCGAGGATGCGCCGGCCGTCGGCGGCGAACACGAAACTGCCCTCGGCTCGTTCGATGATCTCGCGGGTGAAAGGGCTCCCGTAGCGCACCAGATGCCGGTCGGCGTCGCTCCAGAAGGCGGCTGCTGGAGCTGTGGCCGGATCGGCGCCGGTACCGGCGCCGGTACCGGCGGCGGGGTCGGCGGTCGTGGACTCCGTGGGGGCGGGCTCCGTGGTCGTCATGCTCATCGACGGTAGGAGCGTGTGACGTGCACGTCCATCTCACATTTCCCGCCACGCTGTTCGGCCGTTCCGAACAGTGCGGCGCGCACAATGGCGCGATGATGAATCCCTGGCGGCTCCGTCTGCTGACCCAGCTGGAGACCCTCGGCACGGTCCGGGCGGTCGCGCAGGCCGCCAATCTGAGCCCGTCGAGCGTCTCGCAGCAGCTGTCCGCCCTGGAGAGCGAGACCCGGACCCGGCTGCTGGAGCGGACCGGGCGGCGGGTGCGGCTCACCCCGGCGGGGGTGATCCTCGCCCGGCGGGCGCGGGCGCTCCTGGACCACATGGCGAGCGTCGAGGCGGAGCTCAACGGTTTCGGGGAGGAGCCGGCGGGGCTGGTGCGGCTGGGCGCGTTCCAGAGCGCCGTCCACACCATGGCGGTCCCGGCGGTGGCCCACCTGGCGGGCGTCCATCCGAGGCTCGACATCGAGGTGGTGCAGCTGGAGCCGCACGAGAGCGTGCCCGCGCTGCGCGTCGGGGACGCGGACATCGTCATCACGACGACGGACTTCGACGAGCAGCCGCTGGGCCCGGATCTCGACCTGGTGCCGCTGGCCACCGACCCGGTGCTGCTGGTGGTCCCGCCCGGCCACGGCGGGACGGGCCGGGGGCCCGCCGACCTCGCCGCCTACGCCGACCACGCCTGGTCCTTCGACATGCCGAACACCTATATGGCCAACCTCGCGCTGCGGCTCTGCCGTCAGGCCAGGTTCGAGCCGCGGGTGGTGTGCCGGTTCGCGAACTACCTGCTGGCGCTGCAGCACGTGGAGGCCGGGCTGTCGGTGGCGCTGCTGCCGGGCCTGGCGGTGGACCGCCGCTACCGGGTGGAGACGCGGGAGCTGACGACGCCCGTCAACCGCACGATCACCGCCGCCGTGCGTCGCGGCGGGCCGCCGCGCGCCGCGGTCCGGGTGGTGCTGGACGCCCTGCGGCACGGTCCCGGGCTGCCGCCGTGGGCCGGGGAGCCCGGGGGAACCGACCCGGCGACGGAGTCCGGGCCCGGCCCGGGCAAAGCGTGAGACCCGGCCGCCCGCGGCACCCGGCGCCTCCGCCTGCCCCCGCAAGGGGTGACGCGGCGGGCCCCGGCTCTCGCGCTCGGTACGATCGGTGCGGATCGCCACCGCCCGGACCCGCCCCGGCCCTGCCCGCGCGACGGGAACCGTCCGCGGCGGTGACCGCGGTCCCGGCGCCCGTCGGAACGCCGCCCAGCTCCTTCCGGGCCGTTCCCCGCCGCGCACGCCACTGCTTCGACGAAGAGAGTTCCCATGCGCTGGTCCCAGTTGTACGTGCCCACCCTGCGTGACGACCCCGCCGACGCGGAGGCCGTCAGCCACCGGCTGCTGGTCCGCGCCGGGTTCGTCCGCCAGCTGATGGCCGGGCACTACGCGCTGCTGCCGCTGGCGGTGCGCGTGCGGGAGCGCGTGGTGCGGGTGGTGCGGGAGGAGATGAACCGCATCGGCTCCCAGGAGTGGGTGCTGCCCGCGCTGCACCCGGCGGAGATCTGGCAGCGCTCCGGCCGCTGGGAGACCATGGGCGCGGAGATGTTCCGGCTCAAGGACCGCAAGGGCGCCGATCTGGCGCTGGGCATGACCCACGAGGAGATCTTCACGACCTTCGCACAGGGGCTGTCCTCCTACAAGCAGCTGCCGCAGATGTGGTACCAGTTCCAGACCAAGTTCCGGGACGAGCCGCGCCCCAAGAGCGGTCTGCTGCGGGTCCGCGAGTTCACCATGAAGGACTCCTACAGCTTCGACCTGGACGAGGCGGGTCTGGACCGCTCGTTCGAGGCGCACCGTGCCGCCTACGAGCGGATCTTCGCCCGGCTCGGTATCCCGGCCATCGGCGTGGAGGCGTCGAGTGGCGCCATGGGCGGTTCGGCCTCCGTGGAGTTCATGACCCCCACCGGCGCGGGTGAGGACCTGGTGGCCCACTGCCAGGGCTGTGGCTACGCCGCCAACGTCGAGAAGGCGACCTCCGCGCTGCCCGCCGTCACCGACGGGCCGGCCGCCTCGGACGCCCCCGAGCCGTTCGACACCCCGGACGTGCGGACCATCGAGGACCTGGCGCGTGACTACGAGCTGCCGGGCGACCGGCAGGTCAAGACCTTGGTGTACGTCCTGGACGGCGAGCTGACGCTCGTCCTGCTGCGCGGTGACCACAGCCTGGTCGAGCAGAAGCTGACCGATGTCACCGGTGCCACGGAGGCCCGCCCGGCGCAGGCCGAGGAGATCCGCGCGGCGCTCGGCGCCTCGCCGGGCAGCCTCGGCGCGGTCGGGGTCACCGACCTGCCGGTGATCGCCGACGAGTCGCTCCGCGGCCGGTCCGACATGGCCACCGGCGCCAACCGCGACGGCGTGCACCTGCGCGGAGTGGACGTCGAGCGGGACATCACCGTCGGCCGCTGGGCGGACCTGCGCGAGGTCACCGCGGGCGAGCCCTGCCCGAGCTGCGGCACGGCGCTGGAGGTCATCCAGACCGTCGAGGTCGGCCACATCTTCAAGCTGGGCTACAAGTACGCCGACGCCCTGGATCTGACGGTGCTGGGCCCCGACGGCAAGAGCGTCCGCCCGATCATGGGCAGCTACGGCATCGGCGTGGAGCGCGCGGTCGCCGCCGTCGTCGAGGCGCACCACGACGACAAGGGCATCGTCTGGCCGGTCTCCGTCGCCCCGTTCGAGGCGGCGGTGGTGCCGATCGGCAAGGACGAGGAGATCGGCAAGGTCGCCGAGTCCCTGTACGACGCGCTGGGCGCGGCGGGTGTGGAGACGGTGCTGGACGACCGCGACGAGCGGCCCGGCGTGAAGTTCTCCGACATCGAGCTGGTCGGCATCCCGTACCGGATCACCGTCGGCCGGCGCGGCCTGGCCAACGGCGTGGTCGAGCTGGCCACCCGGGCCTCGGGCGAGAGCGTCGAGGTCCCGGTCGAGGAGGCGGCCGCGCGGGTCGCCGAACTGGTGACGGAGGCCCGCACGGCGGGCTGAGCGAGCAGCGGCCACACGCGCGCGTGACGCGGGGGCCGTCCGTTCCGGTCACGGCTGGTGCGGGCGGCCCCCGCCGTCTGTCCGGGATCACGTGACTTCGGCGCAAAGAGACCGAGATCTCGTCCCGAACGCGGGGTTGTGCCGTTTGTGCGCACCGGCCCCGGGTAGCGGCCGCAGGCGGGCGCATCCCGAGAGGTCCAGGCCAATCCGGGCCGGGTCGGTCCGGGCGCACCCGGGAGAGGAGCGCCACTCGATGAGCGAGGGAGTCGCGAACCGCTGGGCGGACCCCGGCCGCCGGGCACGGCTGCGCGAGGCCCGCTCCCACGAGCTGCGGCGGCGGCTGGCCGCGCGCTACCGCAAGCTCACCGGCGACGTGCTGGACGTCCGCTGGCTGAGCCTGCCGGAGACCGACGAGGTGCTGGCCGGCTGGAACGGCGCCGGACCGGCCGGTGAGTTCAGCCTGACGGCGCTCGGCCCGCCGGGCGCCTCCGTCTGGCTGGCCTCCGGAGGAGAGGGCGGCGTCGCGCTGCTCGGGGACGGGCACGACCCGGACCAGCCCGTCACCCTGCTCTTCCGCCACTACTGGTACACGGGCGCCGCCGTCGCCCGGCTGGGCACCGTGCTGGCGCGCGGGCTGCCGATGGCGTGCGCGGACGAGGACGGTTTCGTCGCGGTCCTGGCCGGGGGACGCTCGGCGCTCTCGGTGGACTGCGACGAGGGGCTGGACACCGTCGAGGTCCAGCTCTGGGGCGAGGCGGCGGCCGTCTTCGACCTGCCCGACCCGGAGTGACCTGCCCGACCCGGAGTGACCGGGCCTGCCCGGTGAGCCGTCCCGGCGGCGGGCCGGTTCAGCCCGCGCCGCCCTCGGTCACCGGGTAGGGCACGAAGGTGCGGCGGTCGGGGTCGATGGCGAGGGCGCCCGCGGCCGGTGGGCGGGCACGCTGGGCGCAGTCGCGGCGTTCGCAGATCCGGCAGCCCAGGCCGATGGGGGTGGCGGCGCGGGGATCGTCGAGGGCGATGCCGTCGGAGTAGATCAGCCGGTGCGCGTGGCGCAGTTCGCAGCCGAGGGTCACGGCGAAGGTCGCACGGGTGGCGTGGTGACCCCAGCCGCCGCGGGTCACGGTGCGGGCGATCCAGAAGTGCCGCTTGCCGTCCGGCATTTCGGCGACCTGCGGCAGGACCCGCCCCGGGGTGGAGAACGCCTCGTAGACGGTCCACAGGGGGCAGGTGCCGCCCAGCCGGGAGAAGTGGAAGTCGCTGGCCGACTGCCGTTTGGAGATGTTCCCGGCCCGGTCCACCCGCAGGAACGAGAACGGCACCCCGCGCAGCCCCGGCCGTTGCAGGGTGGAGAGCCGGTGGCAGACGGTCTCGAAGCCGACGCCGTAGCGGGTCTGCAACAGCTCGATGTCGTAGCGCAGTTCCTCCGCGTCGCGGTGGAACGCGGTGTAGGGCATCAGCAGCGCCCCCGCGTAGTAGGTCGCCAGGCCGATGCGGGCCAGCGAACGGGACTGCGGCGAGGTGAGCGCGGGGGAGCCGGCGAGCGCGCGCAGCGTCTCCTGCTGTTCCAGCAGGCCCAGTTGGGTGGCGAGCTGGAAGGCGCGCTGGCCGTCGGTGAGCCAGGGGGAGAGGAACAGCAGCCCGCTGTCGGGGTCGTAGCGGCGGGCGTCCGCCGGGGCGCCACCCCTGGCCGGGGCGGCGGTGACGACGCGGACCCCGTGGCGGTCGAGCAGCTGGGCGGCGAGCGCGTCGGGGGAGCGGCCGGGGTTCGGCCCGGTCTCCCGCGCCTGCCGCTCGGCGGCGTCGTCCAGTTCGGGGAAGTGGTTGTGGTGGGCGTAGAAGAAGTCCCGTACCTCGTCGTGGGGTTCGGCGACGGAGGCGTTGTCGATCACCCGGTTGACGGCCATGGC
>NZ_BHZI01000109.1 GCF_004305975.1 Streptomyces otsuchiensis | reverse complement strand
TCTTCGACCCCTACCGCGCCTTCCGGCCCCGGCCCGCCGCGTTCTTCGCGCTGCCCGTCGTCCGTCGGCCCCCGCCGAGCACGGTGACGATGCCGGGCGCGGGCCGACGGACGACGGGCAGCGCGAAGAACGCGGCGGGCCGGGGCCGGAAGGCGCGGTAGGTGTCGAAGAGGAGCGGTCCGTAGAGGCCGGAGCCGGCGGCGACCTCGGTGACGGCCGGTTCGGCGGCGGTGCCCTCGACGCTGCCGGTGCCGCCGCCGTTGACGAACTCCAGGTCGGCGACGGACCGCACGGCGGCCACGGCGGTGGCGCGTCTCTCCCGCAGTTCGGCGGCGGAGGCCCGCTGCATCATCCGGACGGCGAGGCCCCGCAGGGCGGCGGCCGGCGCGTCGCCCACCCCGGCGATCTGTGACTCGTAGGCCATCATCCCGACCAGGCGCAGTCCGGGTCGGTCGGCGATCCGCCGGGCGAGGGCGAGGGCCTGGCCGGGGCTGTGCACCGGGGAGCGGCGGGCTCCGAGGTGGACCCGTCCGCCCAGCAGCCGGTAGGAGGCGTCGAGTTCGAGGCAGATCCGCAGCGGACGGGCCAGGTCGGGGCGGGCCGCGCCGTGCAGGAACTCCAGCTGCTCGGGCGAGTCGACCATCAGCGTGACGCGTTCGCGAAGGCGCTGGTCGGTGGCGAGCCGGCGCAGCGCGGCGCGGTCGGTGGTGGGGTAGCCGACGACGACGTCGGTGTGGTCCTCGGCGAGCCAGAGCGCCTCGGGGAGGGTGAACGCGAGGACGCCCCGGAAGCCGTCGCCGCGGAGCGTGTCGGCGAGGAGGTGGCGGCAGCGCAGCGACTTGCTGGCGACGCGGATCGGTTTGCCGAGGGAACGGCGTGCCAGCGAACGGGCGTTGGCGCGGTAGGCGTCGAGGTCGACGACGGCGAAGGGCGGTTCGAGGCCGGCGGTGGCCCGGGCGAGCCGGCCGAACCGGTCGTCGCCGGGTATGTGGGCACGGGCGGCGGTGCGGGTCTGGCTCATGGGGCCCCCTGGTCCGGCTGTGGTGGCGACCACGCTAGTGGGTCGGGCGTCCAGGTCAAGTGACCGAACGCGACCGGCCGGTGCTCCGCACGGCACGGTCCGCCCTCCCTGGCTCCGCCCGCCCGCTCTCCGCCCGCCTACACTCCGGGCTGCCGGGCCGCGCGGTCCGGGCGGCTCCCGCGCGGGGGCCGGCGCCCGGTGGCGACAGGAGGTGCGGGCGGTGTCCCGGATGAGGGCGGTGGACCGGCGGAGCGCGCTGGTCGAGGCGACGGTACGGCTGATGGTGCGCGACGGCGTCGGCGCGGTGACGACGCGGGCGGTCGTCGCAGAGGCCGGGATGACGCTGGGGGCCTTCCACTACTGCTTCGCCTCCAAGCGGGAGTTGCTGCGCGAGGTGACGGCGGTGGTGGTGGAGCGGGAGGTCGGCGCGGGGCTGGCGGAGGTCCGGCCGGGACGGGACGTGCGGGAGACGGCGGCGGAGGCCCTGCACGCGTTCCTGCGGGTGGTCCGGGAGCGTCCGGGCGAGCAGCAGGCGCTGCTGGAGCTGACGCAGTACGCGCTGCGGACCCCGGGCGAGGAGGGCCTCGCCCGGTCGCAGTACGAGACCTGCCGTGCGGCGGCGCTGCGGGTGGTGGAGTCGGTGGCGTCCGCGTCCGGCGTGGAGTGGAGGGTGCCGCCGCCGGTGGTGGCGCGGACGCTGGTCGGGATGCTGGACGGCCTGACGCTGGGGTGGCTCGCCGACCGTGACGACTCCGAGGCGGGACGGCAGGTGGAGGCGCTGGCGGACTGCCTGGCGGCCCTGGCCCGTCCGGCCGTGCGGGGACCGGGCGGTGAGGGCTGACGGTGCGGGGCGGCACGGGGCACGGCGGGTGACCGGCCGGAAGTCCGAGCTACTGGGTCGGTCGTCCCAGACGATTGACTTACTCCCCTGACGCGCCGACACTGACGAACCTCGGAGCGGGGCGACGGGAGGGGCGGGCCGATGACGGCTGCGGAGACGACCGGGTGGAGCAACTGGGCCGGTACGGCGAGCGCGTCTCCCCGCCGCACCGCGCGGCCACGCGATGTCGACGAACTGGTGTCGGTGGTGCGTGGCGCGGCGGACGAGGGGCTGACCGTCAAGGCGGTCGGCGCCGGGCACTCCTTCACCTCGATCGCCGCGACCGACGGCGTGCTGGTCCGGATGGACGGCCTGGACGCCCCGGTCCGGGTGGACGCCGCGCGCGGGCTGGTGACGGTGGAGGCCGGGATGCGGCTGAGCCGGCTCAACCAGGTACTGGACGCGCACGGGCTGGCGTTGACCAACCTCGGGGACATCGACGTCCAGACCGTCTCCGGCGCGATCTCCACCGGCACCCACGGCACCGGCCGTTCCTCGGGCTCCCTCGCCGAACAGGTGCACGCGCTGGAGCTGGTGACCGCGGACGGGCGGCTGCTGCGCTGCTCGGCGGAGGAACGCCCCGAGCTGTTCGCGGCGGCCCGGATCGGGCTCGGCGCGCTGGGCCTGATCAGCCGGGTGACGCTGCGCTGCGAACCGGCCTTCACGCTGCACGCGCTGGAGACACCGATGCCGCTGGACCGGGTGCTCGACGGCCTCGACCAACTGGTGTCGCAGAACGAGCACTTCGAGTTCTACTGGTTTCCGCACACGACCCGCACGCTGACCAAGCGCAACAACCGGCTGCCGGCCGGGGCCCGTTCGCGTCCGCTGCACCGGGTACGGGCGTGGCTGGACGACGAGTTCCTCTCCAACACCCTCTTCGAGGGCGTCAACCGCGTCGCCGCCGCCCGGCCTTCGCTGGTACCGGGGCTGAACGCGGTCAGCTGCCGGGCGTTGTCCTCCCGCGGCTACACCGCCCCGTCGCACCGGGTGTTCACCGCGCCCCGGCGGGTGGTCTTCCGCGAGACGGAGTACGCGGTACCGCGCGCGGCACTCCCGGAACTGCTGGCGGGGGTGCGGAGCTGGGTGGACCGCTCCGGGGAGCGGATCCCGTTCCCGGTGGAGGTGCGGTTCACTCCCGCCGACGATGTCTGGCTGTCCACCGCGTACGGCCGTGAGAGCGCCTATGTGGCGGTGCACCAGTACCACCGGCTGCCCTACGAGCGGTACTTCCGCGCCGTGGCGGGCATCGCCGACGCGCTGGGTGGCCGTCCGCACTGGGGAAAGCTGCACTGGCTGGACGCCGAGCGGTTGCGCGAACTCCATCCGCGCCTGGACGACTTCTGCCGGCTGCGCGCCGAACTCGACCCGGAGGGAAGGCTGTCCAATCCCTACCTGGACCGGGTGCTGGGCCCGGTGGGGCCCGGCACCCGGACGAATGGCGGGAGTTGAGCGGGACGGCCGGCCCGGCGGCGAGCGGGGTTCCGCTCCCGCAGGCCCACGGGCGGCGGCGGACGGCGCGGCGTCACGCCCAGAGCTGGCCCTGGAGCGCGGCGACGGCCTCCTCGGTGGTGGCGGCGGTGTAGATGCCGGTCGAGAGGTACTTCCAGCCGCCGTCGGCGACGACGAAGACGATGTCGGCGCTCTCGCCCGCCCGTTGGGCCTTGCGTCCGACGCCGAGCGCGGCGTGGAGCACGGCGCCGGTGGAGACGCCCGCGAAGACGCCCTCCTCCGCGAGGAGCTGGCGAGTGCGGGTGACGGCGTCGGTGGAGCCCACCGAGTAGCGGGTGGTGAGCACCGAGGCGTCGTAGAGCTCCGGCACGAAGCCCTCGTCGAGGTTGCGCAGTCCGTACACCAGGTCGTCGTACCGCGGTTCGGCGGCGACCACGCTGATGCCGGGGCGGTGCTCGCGCAGGTAGCGGCCGACGCCCATGAGGGTGCCGGTGGTGCCGAGTCCGGCGACGAAGTGGGTCACCGAGGGCAGGTCCGCGAGGATCTCGGGACCGGTGGTGGCGTAGTGGGCGCCGGCGTTGTCCGGGTTGCCGTACTGGTAGAGCATCACCCAGTCCGGGTGCTCCGCGGACAGCTCCTTGGCCACCCGGACGGCGGTGTTGGAGCCGCCGGCGGCCGGGGAGGAGATGATCTCCGCGCCCCACATGGCGAGGAGTTGCCGCCGTTCGGCGGAGGTGTTCTCCGGCATCACGCAGACGATGCGGTAGCCCTTGAGCTTGGCGGCCATGGCCAGCGAGATGCCGGTGTTGCCGCTGGTGGGCTCCAGGATGGTGCAGCCGGGGGTGAGCCGGCCGTCCTTCTCCGCCTGCTCGATCATGTGCAGCGCGGGGCGGTCCTTGATGGAGCCGGTGGGGTTGCGGTCCTCCAGCTTGGCCCAGATCCGCACGTCTTCGGACGGCGAGAGCCGCGGCAGCCGCACCAGTGGGGTGTTGCCGACCGCGGCCAGCGGCGAGTCGAAGCGCATCAGCGCCGGCCGCCCGTGGCGTCCGGCGATCCCCCGGCGACGGCCGGGAGGATGGTGACGCTGTCGCCGTCGCTCAGCTTCGTCTCGATGCCGTCCAGGAAGCGGACATCCTCGTCGTTGAGGTAGACGTTGACGAATCGGCGCAGTTCCCCGCCGTCGACCAGCCGCTCGCGGATGCCGGGGTGGCGGGCCTCCAGGTCGGCGAAGAGGCCGGCCAGGGTGTCGGCCTGCCCGGGGACGGCCTTCTGGCCGTCGGTGTAGGTGCGGAGGATGGTCGGGATGCGGACCTCGATGGCCATGGGTGTGCTCCTGGGTGACGAGAGACAGGCGGGTCGGGGCGTGCGGACGCGGCGGGCAGGTCATGCCCGCGCGGCGGCGCGGCGCGTACACATGGCGCTCGCGAGGCGGCACAGATCGACGTGCAGCCGTGCGACGAGCGGGGTGCTCGGCGGCTCGGAACTCACGTCGTGGTCAACCATGGGCTCATCGTATCGATTCCCGGCCCCGAAACCCGAGGGTTGTTTCGGGATGCGGACGCTTCCGTCTCACCATCCGAACCGAGGGGCACGGAGGGGTCAGTCCTCGTAGGCGGGGACGACCCGGACCTCCTCCTCGGTGACCTCGCCGTCGACGATCCGGTAGGAGCGGAACGACACGGGCCCGTCGCCGTTGCCGCACTCGGCGGTGGAGACCAGCACGTAGTGCGCGCCGGGCTCGCTCGCCAGGGAGATGTCGGTGCGCGAGGGGTAGGCCTCGGTGGCGGTGTGCGAGTGGTAGACGACCACGGGCTCCTCGTCCCGGTCGTCCATCTCCCGGTAGAGCCGCAGCAGGTCGGCGGAGTCGAACTCGTAGAACGTGGGCGAGCGGGCCGCGTTCAGCATCGGGACGAACCGCTCGGGACGGCCCGACCCCTCGGGGCCGGCGATGACTCCGCACGCCTCGTCGGGGTGGTCCCGGCGGGCGTGGGCCACGATCTCGTCGTGCAGCTGCTGGGTGATGGTGAGCATGGCGGCCAGAATAGGCGAGAAGGCGCCGACATCAGCCGTGCGGCCCACGCCCCCGGAGGGGACGCGGGCCGCACCGGCCTCACGGGGCGCTCAAGGAAGCGCCGCCGGGGTGGGACATATCAGGCGGAGACGCGGGCCTTCTGGCCGAAGTCGTCACCCTCCGCGGCCTCGGCCGCCTCGATCTCCTCCTCGGTCTCCCCCGCGTCGCGGCGGCGGACGTACTCCAGGACCTTGTTCAGCTCGCGCTTGATCACCGGCATCAGGAAGTAGAGGCCGATGATGTTGAACAGGGCCGCCAGGAAGAGGAAGGCGTCCGTCATGCCGACGACCTGGTCGAGGGCCATGACCGCTCCGATGACGATCATGGAGCAGAAGATCAGCTTGTAGATCAGGTCGCTGATCTGGCTCTTCCCGAACAGGTACTGCCAGGACTTCTGCCCGTAGTAGCTCCAGGTGATGAGCGTGGAGAAGGCGAACAGGATCACCGCGGCGACCAGGAAGCCGGTGAACCACGGAAGGGCGGTCTCGAAGGCGTCCCGCGTCAGCAGGATGCCGGTGCCGGTGCCGGACACGGAACCGCCCTCGGCAACCGTCTCCCGGGCCTCCTGGTACATCGGGCCGTTCACCACGATGATCGTGAGGGCGGTCATGGTGCAGACGATCACCGTGTCGAAGAACGGCTCGAGCAGAGCCACCAGGCCCTCGGTCGCGGGACGCTTGGTCTTGACGGCCGAGTGCGCGATCGGCGCGGAGCCGATGCCCGCCTCGTTGGAGAACGCCGCGCGCTGGAATCCGACGATCAGCGCACCGAGGATACCGCCGGCCACACCGCTGGGGTTGAACGCCTCGGTGAAGATGGTGGAGAACGCGGACGGGACGGACGTGATGTTCATCAGGATGATCACGGCACAGGCCGCCACGTACATGACGCCCATGGCGGGCACGACGACCGAGGTGAGCCGGCCGATGTACTTGATGCCGCCCATGAGCACGAAGAAGACGACCACGGCGAAGAACAGACCGTAGGCGAGCGCACCCGCGTTGGAGTCGAAGAAGCCTCCGAGTTCGGCACCGAGGATGCTGGCCGACTGGTTGGACTGGAAGACGTTGCCGCCGAAGAAGGCGAAGACCAGGATCATCACCGGCGTGAGGGCGGCCAGAACCATACCCAGCTTGGGGCGGCCGATCTCGGCCAGGCCCTTGCGCAGGTACTGCATCGGGCCACCGGAGACGGTGCCGTCCTCGTGGATCTCCCGGTACTTCACACCGAGTGTGCACTCGGCGAACTTGGTCGCCATGCCGAGCAGGCCGCAGACGATCATCCAGAAGACGGCGCCGGGGCCACCGATGGAGATGGCGATGGCGACACCGGCGATGTTGCCCAGACCCACGGTTCCCGACAACGCGGAGGTGAGGGCCTGGAAGTGCGACACCTCACCCGGCGCGTCCTTCTGTTCGTACTTGCCCCGCACCAGGCGCAGCGAGGTGCGGACGTGCCGCACCTGTACGAACCCGAAGTAGACGGTGAAGATCGCTCCCGCCACGGCGAGCCAGAGGACGATGGGCATGATGTCGGCGCCGCCGACGTTGAAGCTGAAGAACACGATGTCCTGGAGCGTGGTGGAGACCGGTTCAACGATCTCGTCCACCTGACCGGAGAACCGGTCGGCCCATGTCTCGGTCTCTTCTTCCATGAATAACCTCTGCGTGATCGCTACGGGACATCTGGACCGGCACCGTTCGGCAGGCCGGCGATCCGACGAAGCTTCGCGCAGGACGATCCCGTCACGCGCGAATTCATCGGATGTGCGTTCCTATCACGCAGCAGGATATGCAGATGTGATTGGCATCACACAATCTGATAACGGTCCGGGCAGCGGCGCACCTGAAACGGGCAGGAAGCGGGCAGAAAACAGGCAGGATCGACGCATGGATACACACTGGGTGACCGGGATCGGGTCGATGTATACGGAACGCGACTGGCTCGACGACAGGCCCGGGCCACCTCGGGGCACGGCCCTACCGCTCGCATTCACACCGGCAGAGCTCGCGGAACACCGAGACCCGCCGCCACGTGCAGTACAGGAGTGTTAATCGATAACACCCCTGATTAGGTCATGAGTGTTTCCACCAAAGACTCCTGAAGGCCACCGAGCCAGAGATACGCGAGCGCCATCGGCTTCACCGGATCGTCGTCCGGGAGAGCGAACAGCCGGTCGGTCGCATCGTCGTCCGCGATCGCCAGCCGGGTGCCGATCGCCAGCCGCAGGTCGTTGAGCGTCACCAGCCAGCGCTGCGACTCCTCGGGTCCGAGCCGCAGCTCGGCGGTGTCGCCCACGCCGCTCGCCCCACCCGCCGGGTCGGCGAGGGAATCCAGGTCACGGATGACGGCGACACCGTTCTCACGCTTGTGGGCCCGCAGGTCATGCTCGGTGAAGCGGCGGAACTCCGCCGCCCGCTCCGCCGCCTCCGCCGCCTCCGCGCCCTCCGGACCACCGGGGCCGCCGTAGGCGTCGGGGAAGAGCCGGGCGAGTACCGGATCAGCGGGCGGCTCACTGGGCCCCTCCGCGAAGAGCGCGTCGAGGGGGTCGGCCGCTTCACCCTCGCCGGGACCGGGGCCGATCAGCTCCAGCAGCTGCGTGGTGAGGCTACGCAGGATGGAGATCTCGGCGCGGTCCAGGGTGATCACCGCTCCGCCGCGCCCGCCGCCCGCAGGCCTGAAGTACCCCGACATCAGCGGTCCTGCTGGAGGGTGGCCCACAGGCCGTAGCCGTGCATCGCCTGTACGTCGCGTTCCATCTCCTCGCGACTGCCACTGGAGACCACGGCGCGGCCCTTCTGATGGACGTCGAGCATCAACTTCTTCGCCTTCTCCTTGGAGTACCCGAAGTACGCCTGGAACACGTACGTCACATAGCTCATGAGGTTCACCGGGTCGTTGTGGACCAGGGTGATCCACGGGACGTCCGGGTTCGGCACCTCCACGGGGGCCTGTTCGGACTCGGTGCGCTCGATCTCCAGAGGGATGGCACTCACGGCGTCTTCAACGCTCACTTTCGCTCGGCTGACCGCTGCCCACTGTCCCATGCTGCCATCGCCCACCCCGCAGCGCCCGGAGCACGGCCGGCCCCGGTGACAGCGGAGCGACGGAGGCGCAAGCCGGGCGCCGGCCGGGCACGGCACCACACCCGGAACCACTAATCGTCAGATTGACGATATTGAGCTATGCTCGTCGTATGGACAGCACCAGCGCCGCACCCCATCCCCACCAGGTGGACGTGCCCTCGACGGCGCTCTTCACCGACCACTACGAACTCACGATGATCCAGGCGGCGCTGCGGGCCGGCACCGCACACCGCCGCTCGGTCTTCGAGGCGTTCACCCGACGGCTCCCGGAAGGCCGCCGCTACGGCGTCGTCGCCGGTACCGGACGCGTCCTGGACGCCATCGAGAACTTCCGTTTCGAGCCGGCCATGCTGGAGTACCTGCGCGCCAACCGGGTCGTCGACGAACGGACCGTCGACTGGCTGGCCGGTTACCGCTTCACCGGCGACGTCCACGGCTACCCCGAGGGCGAGGTGTACTTCCCCGGCTCCCCCGTCCTGCGGGTGGCGGGCGGCTTCGCCGAGTGCGTCCTGCTGGAGACGGTCATCCTGTCCGTCCTCAACCACGACTCCGCGGTGGCCGCCGCCGCCTCCCGGATGGCGGTCGCCGCCGGGGAGCGCCCGCTGATCGAGATGGGCGCGCGCCGCACCCACGAGCTGGCCGCCGTCGCCGCCTCCCGCGCCGCCTACGTCGGCGGGTTCGACTCCACCTCCAACCTGGCCGCCGGATACCGCTGGGGCATCCCGACCGTCGGCACCAGCGCCCACGCCTTCACCCTGCTGCACGACACCGAGACCGACGCCTTCCGCGCCCAGGTCGACTCGCTGGGCACCGGCACCACGCTGCTCGTCGACACCTACGACGTCACCGAGGCGGTACGGATCGCGGTGGAGACCGCCGGCCCGGAGCTGGGGGCGGTGCGGATCGACTCCGGCGACCTGCTGCTCGTCGCCCACCGCGTCCGCCGCCAGCTCGACGAGCTCGGGGCGCACCGCACCCGGATCGTGGTCACCAGCGATCTGGACGAGTACGCCATCGCCTCGCTCGCCGCGGCACCGGTGGACGCCTACGGCGTCGGCACCCAGCTGGTCACCGGCAGCGGTCACCCGACCTGCTCGATGGTCTACAAGCTGGTGGCCCGCGCCACCGGCGAGGACCCGGCGGCGCCGCTGGAGCCGGTGGCCAAGCGGTCCACCGGAGGCAAGACCTCCATCGGCGGCACCAAGTGGGCGGCCCGGCCCCTGGACGGCAGCGGCGTACCGGAGGCCGAGCTGATCGGCACCGGCCCCGTCCCGGCCGAGCTCTCCGGGCGGCTGCTCCAGACCGAACTGGTCCGCGGGGGCCACGTCGTCGGCCGCGAACCGCTCTCGGCCGCCCGCGAGCGCCATGTGGCCGCCCGCGCGCGCCTGCCGCTGTCCGCCACCCAGCTCTCCCGGGGCGAACCGGTGCTGGCCACCGAGTACCGCTGAGCCGCCGACGCCGTCGGCCACCGCCGAAGGGGCGCACGGGCGCACACCGACGTGCCCCGGCGCACCGTGCCGGGCGCGGTCCACCGGGCCTTCCGGCGCCGGCGCGGCCGTCCGAGGCCCTGTCTGACAAATCCCACCTGGCCCGCGGCGCCTGGCACGGCATCTCGCCACGTTGGAGCCTCGCGCGAGTACGACGGGTACAAGCTGCGACGCTCCGCCTTGCGATCCACCGCACCAGACACCGCAGGCCTTGCCGGCGCCATCTGCCAGACAGGGCCTAGGCTCGGAGACACGCGGGCACCCCGGGCGTCCCGCGAGAACCGGCGGCCCCCACCCCCCACAGCCGGCGACCCACAGCCGGTGCCGCACAACCAGGCCCCACGCTCCGGAACCCCCACAGCCCGGAACGTCCGTCACCACTGCCCGAAGGGGTGTTCCCGATGCGTCGCGCACTCATCGTCGTCGATGTGCAGAACGACTTCTGCGAGGGCGGAAGCCTCGCCGTCACCGGCGGCGCCGACATCGCCGCCGCCGTCACCGATCTGATCGGCGCCGCCGATACCGGTTACGACCACGTGGTCGCCACCCGGGACATGCACATATCCCCCGGCGCCCACTTCTCCGACACCCCCGACTTCGTCGACTCCTGGCCGCGCCACTGCGTGGCCGGGACCGAGGGGGTCGGGTTCCACCCGAACTTCGCCCCCGCCGTCACCTCCGGCGCGGTCGAGGCGTGCTTCGACAAGGGCGCCTACTCCGCGGCCTACAGCGGCTTCGAGGGCGCCGACGAGAGCGGCGTGACGCTCACCGACTGGCTGCGCGCACGCTCGGTGACCGCCGTCGACGTGGTCGGGATCGCGACCGACCACTGCGTGCGCGCCACGGCGCTGGACGCCGCCCGGGAGGGCTTCGCCACCCGCGTCCTGCTGGGGCTGACGGCGGGCGTCGCCCGGCCCACGGTCGACCGGGCGCTGGAGGAGATGGGCGAGGCCGGGGTGGAGCTTACCGGGCGGCCGGTGGTCGCCGGCTGAGGCGGTCAGCCCGGCCGGTCAGCCAGCCCGCCCGGTCAGCCCGCCCGGTCAGTCGCCGTCCCGCACGCTCAGGCCGAGCGCAGCCCCGGGCGACGCAGCGCGGTCATCGGCCGCCAGCGCTCGATCGCGCAGTCCGGGTTGATGCGCCACAGCACGCCCTCGGGGTGGTGCAGCACGGCGGTGATCTCGTCCGGCGTGGGCGGGGACGCGTTGCCCCGCAGGTAGACGGAGCGCAGCCCGAGGTTGCGCAGTCTGGTCAGGGCCCGGGCCCGGTTCTGGGCGTGTACCAGCACCCGCATCCGGCCCGGCCCCTCCGGCCTGGGCAGCGACATCGCCACCACCACGCTGCTGTCCGGCAGCCGCACGAAGCCCCCGTCAGCCATGGGAACGCACCTGTTCCGCACTCACCCTGTGTACTCCTTCACTGTCCCTGCGTTCTTCGACGCCTCTCGCTGTCGGGCCCTGACCCGGGCGGCCGCCCGGTTCCCCGCAGGACCCTGCCGGGGCCGGCCGCACCCGCTCCGGCGTGGCCCCGTCCGGGCACTCAGGGCCCGGCCCGGACGGACGCGATCCTGGCGGGAGTCGCGTGTCCGGTCACCGGCCATCCTGACGCGAACGGCCGCCGCCCGCTAGGGGCGGCGGCCGATTCACCTTCTGACCTGCGGTTTTCCCGGAGCCTCACGGAGCGCCCCGGGCGCGTCACACTCCGGCGTCAGCGGGAGGGCGACACCAGGACGGAGATCGCGCCGTCGAACGGCAGCTCCGTCAGCACGGTGATCCGGGTGTTGGTGTCGGGGACCTGGACGCTGTTGCCCGGGTTCTCCTCGTACCAGTACGTGCCGCGGCGGTCGTCGAAGACGGGGTTGCCGGGCTTGGCGCGGAGCGTCGTCGGCACGCCGTTCTGGTGGATGGTGAGGCGTTCGGTCGGCTTCCAGCTGAACGTGGCGTCCCGGCTCTGGAAGCGGTTCCGCATCACGGTGCCGTCGGCCCAACGGTCGGGCTTGGCGTGGGCGTCGACCGGGAGGATCAGCCCCTGGCCGGGGTGCGAGCTGGTGTTGTTGTCGGTCTGCGAGGTGTCCCACAGCCACACGAGCATGCCGGTCTGGAAGGAGAAGTGCTCGACCCAGTCCGGACGGGTGTTGAGGAAGCCGAAGTTGTACGGGCCGCGCTCCAGGGTGCGGTCGTAGCCCGTGTACTGGCGGTTCTCGACGATGTAGAACTGCTCGTGCGAGGAGGTGATGGACTCGCCGATCAGGCTGAAGCCCTTGACCGCCCAGTCGCCCTCGCCGTTCTCGGCGTCGTCCTCGAACACCGCCTCGCCGTCGGCGGTCACGGTGATCTCGTCGGCGGTGAAGCCGGTGTCGGCCACGGCGACGTCGGTGAGGTAGCGGAAGCGCAGTTCGACGGTGTCGCCGGCGAACTCGTCCAGCGGGTAGACGAGGGCGGCGTGGCCGTCGGACGCGCCGTGCAGCGCGGGACGGTCGGCGCCGTCGCGGGGCACGGAGTCGCCGTCGGCGGTGCCGTCGAGCGCGGTCCACTGGCCGGCTCCCCCGGCGCGGGCCTCGACGTAGAGGAAGTCGTAGTCCTCCTCGATCTGCCACCAGCCCGTGAGTTCCAGCGAGGCGGTGGTGGCGCCGGTGAGGTCGACCTCACGGGTGAGGGTGTTCTCCAGGCTGTTGCCGGAGCCGCTGTACCACTGGAGGTCGCCCTGGGCCGGAGCGACGATCTCGTTGGTGACCTCCTTCTCCGGCAGTTCGACGATCAGCGCCTGACGGCCCTTCAGTGCGCTGTTGCGGCCCTCGGGGTACTCCAGGCCCGCCGAGCCGATCCGGTGGACCGAGGTCTTGGCGGCCTTCGCGGTGGTGTAGTCCAGCCAGCCGAGCTGCAGCTTCTCCCAGGCGCCCATCTCGTTGGGCAGCGCGCCGATGGTGCCGTCGCCGAGGCCGAGCCAGGAGCCGGAGGACATCGCCGACCAGAAGGTGGTGCCGTTCTCGCCACCCGCCGTGTCGTAGAGGTCAGGCAGGCCCAGGTCGTGGGCGAACTCGTGCGCGAAGACGCCCACTCCGCCGTTCTCCGGCTGGATGGTGTAGTCGCCGACCCAGTAGTCGGTCTCACCGATGCGGGTTCCGCCGGCGAGGTTGCCCTCGGGGCCGGCCTGGCCGGCGAGGTCGTAGAAGGCGAACCAGCGGTGTGCCCAGATCGCGTCGTCGCCCTGGGCGCCTCCGCCGGCGGAGGCGTCCTCGCCGGCGTGCACGATCTGGAAGTGGTCGATGTAGCCGTCGGGCTCGTTGAAGTCGCCGTTGCCGTTGTAGTCGTAGCGGTCCTTGATGTCGTACTCCGACAGGATCGCCTCGACCTCCTCGTGGCTCAGGCCGCGCGCGAGCTGGTCCTCGTACCAGGCGTCGACGCCGTCGGAGACGACCTCCCACACCGAGCGGCAGACGTTGGAGCCGCAGGCGCTGTTGCCGTACCGGGCCTCGTTGTAGTCGACCTTGACCCAGTCGGTGACGTGGCCCTCGATGGAGTACCGGCCGGAGGACTGGTTCTCGAAGTACTTCTTGACCGACTCCTGGTCCGGGTCGTCACCGAAGTAGAGGTCCTCGAAGTGCGCCTGGCTGAAGTCGGACTGCCAGATGGTGGTGTTGTCGACCGACCGGTCGGGCTCCTCGATCTGGTTGGCGAGCGGCCCGGGGTCCCCGCCGTACTCCGGGTGGATCTCGTCACCGAACTCCACGAGGATGGTGAAGATCCGGTCGGTGCCGGTCGTCGCCACCTCGGCGAACTGGCCGTCGCTCAGCTCGACGACCTCGGAGCCGTTCTGGCTGCGGGGCCGGGCCTGGCCGGTGATGAGCTGGGAGTGCGCCTCCTGCTTGAGAGCCACCCGCTTCTCGCCGAGGGGATTCTCCAGGTGGTCCGCGTGGTCGGCCATGCGGGGCGCCGCCGTCGTGGGCGCGCCGTCCTCGGCGTCGACCGTGGGTACCGCGTGCGCCGCGCCCGCGGTACCGAGCAGCGTCGCGCCCAGCGCGATGACTCCCGCGCCCGCGATGACACGTGACGATCTTTTGGATCTGAGACTTCTGTTCACTTTGAGGCAGTCCTCCTGCTCATGCAGTCACGTTGCAGGAAGGAATCTGACACATCATGACCATAAAAAGACAGAGCACGCACGGAAACGAAGAAGATGGCTCCCCTTCGTTGCGATATCTCCCCCGCACACCGTGCGCCGCTCGCGGATGATTCCGTGCGCCCCCTCGTGCAACCGCATATGAACCGGGCGGGGCTTACCCTGTAGTGCGGCCGGGCATCGACGCCGGTAGGGCTGCTCCCGTGAGTCAGGGGCAGTCGTCGAGCACTCTCCCCCGAGGACGGACTCCGCCATGCCGCATCCGACCCCCCTACAGATCGCCGCAGGTTCGGCAACCGTCGTCTCCGCGACCCTGTTACTGCTGCTGCTCGAACCCGAGGCATCGCCCCTTCTCACGGCCGCCTTCGCCGTCGTCGCCCTGACCCTGGGCGTCGCCGTCTCCGTGGCGTTCCGGCCGCGACGGGTGCCTCCCCCCGATCCCGTCGCCGTTCCCCCGCAGCGCGCCGCCGAGCCGAGTCCGCTCGGCACGATCCACACTCCCCACCCCGCTCACAGCGTTCATTCGGCACACACCTCGAGGCCGGAAGTCAGAGTCTGACTTCCGGCCTCGTCGCTGTCCGAACGGTATTACCGCAACGTCCGGGCTGCTTCCGCTTCATGAACGCTTTTGCGGATTCATGATCGAATATGGTGCGCACTCGGCACCACCTCGATCCGTAAGCGGCGTGCGGTGGATGGGGCGGCTGTGACCGGAGTATTCACGGTGCCGGAGGTAAAAGGAGTGACCGCCGGGACGCGGAGTGCGCCCCGGACCGGGTGAGCGCGCCGGCCCGCCCGGCGACCGCGCGCGCCACCCGGTTCCGGGGACGGCCACACCCTCGCCCTCACCCGGAACCGGTGGGCGGGCGGCCTCAACGGGCCGCGACCACCACCGTCTTGGCGCCCTTGTCGTGCAGACACTGCCGGTACGGCTTGTCCCAGGTGCAGAAGAGCACGTTGACCAGCCAGAACAGGAAGCCCAGGCACGGCACCAGCTGCGGCAGGGAGTAGATCGCCGCGCGCGTCCACCCCGGGTTCCCCGCCGGGGTGTTGCCGCTGTCGAGCATCCCCACCCGGATCTTCATCGCCATCTTGCCGACGGTCTGGCCGCGCCGCGTCAGCATCATGCCCTCGTAGACGAAGTACACGATGAGGAAGACCGCCTGCTGGAGGTAGGAACGGCCGTCCGTGGCGTCGTCGTAACCGGAGGAGAAGGTCCCCGTGAGGATGCCGAGCAGGACGAAGACCGGGATTCCCACCAGCAGCGAGTCGATGACGCGGGCCAGCAGCCGTCGCGGCAGCGAGGCCAGCGGCGGCATGCCCGCCAGCGGGTCGGGCGCACCGTACGGTCCCCCCTGCGCGCCGGTCCCGTAGCCGCCGGGGGGCGGCGGGGCGTTCTGGTAGCCGCCACCGCCGGACGGGGGCGGGGCGTTGTAGCCGCCGCCGGGCGGCGGACTGCCGTAGCCGCCACCGGGCGGCGGCGGCCCTTCGTGGCCCCCGGGCCGGTCCCCGCCCGGGAGCGGGCCGGCGGGAGGCTGCTGTCCCGGAAGGTCTGAACCCGGCCGCTCGTCGCCGAACCCGGGCTGCGGCTGCTGATTACTCATGACCCGAGTGCACCCCGGGGCGGCGGGCGCCGCATCCGGCAGGCGCCCGAACGGGGTACGCACCGGGCGGGACACCGGCCGCGGCAGCTTCGTCGCACGGCCAGTGCGCCCCGGCCGTGCGCCCGGCCCGTCCGTCAGTGGCGGACGCTCACGGCGGACGCCTACGGCAGCCGCGCCGGACCCGGCGTCAGTCCCCGGAGCTCACCGAGGCGACGAAGGTGCCGGCGGCCTTGTCGTGCCAGCACTGACGCCACGGGCGGTCCCACAGGCACCACACCACGTTCAGCACGCCGACGACCGCCACCCACAGCAGGCTGTGCAGCAGCCAGCGGCTGAGTGCCGCCCCGGCGCCCGGCTTGTCGTGACTGGCCATGGTCGCCAGCCGCAGCCCCAGCGCGGCCTTGCCCGGGCTGCGTCCCCACAGCACCGTGGGCAGCGCCTCGAACAGCAGCCCGGCGAGCAGGAACACCCCCACGACCAGGCCGAGGTAGACCGCCGTGGTGCCGTCGAGCAGCCACACCGTCTCGGTGACCCCCGCCTGTTCGACGGCCTCGATCTTGCCGCGGACGTGGTCACGCGCCCGGTCCACCAGGGGCAGCGCCATCGCCACCGCCGCGCCGAGCGGCAGCAGCGAGTCGATCAGCCGGGCGAGCAGACGCCGGCCGAGACCGGCCGGATACGCCTGTCCCGCTCCGCCGAACGCGGTGTCCCACGGCGCGGTCGGCCGCAGGACCAGCCCCGCCTCGGTCAGCGGGGACATCTGCGGGGCGCCCAGTACCCCCGACTGCGTCAGCGGGGAGGACTGGCCCTGCGGTCCGGGCCCACCGGCGACCGGGCCCTGGCCGGGCAGCGGATGAGCCGGGGAGGCGTGCGCCGGCTGTGGGACGTGCGGCTGGAGAGGCCCGGGCAACGGGTGCGCCGGAGAGGAGTGCGCGGGCTGTGCGGGCGGCTGGACCGGGCCCTGCCCGGGCAGCGGATATCCGGGGGAGGGGTAGCCCGGCGAGGGGTGCCCGGGCTGCTCCGGAAGTGGGTGTGCCGGGGAGGCGTGCGCCGGCTGCTGGACGTGCGGAGCGGTCCGGGCCTGCGGTGCGGCGTGCTGCTGCTGCTGCTGCTGCTGCTCGTACGGACGCGGCTGCTGCGAAGCCGGTTGCGCCGGGTGGCCTGCCGCCGGCAACGGGTGCGCAGGGGAGGGGTGTTCGGGCTGTGCCTGCGGTGTCGGCCGCACCGGCCCCTGCTGCGAGGGCACCGCAGCCGCCCGGTCCGCCGGCTCACCGGTCCGCTCCTGACCGGCGAGGTCGCGGACCTGCCGCGCCCAGGAGCCACCGCCGGGCAGGTCGACGCGCCGGATGCCCATCGTCTGGTCGCGCATCTCGGGGTCGTGCTCCGGGTCGGGTCCGGCCGCCGGGGAGGCAGCGGCCGGAGCCTGACGGAACGGTGTCCGGGGGTCCGCCGGGGCGCCGGGGACGGGTGTCCGGCCCGCGCCGTCGCGGCCGATGGCCGCCACCGGGGAGGTGGAGACATCGTCGTCGGGCGACCAGACGGGCGCGCTCTCTCGACGCGTCGCGCCCGCGCGGCTGCGCAGTTCGGGCAGCGCGCCGGGGCCGCTGCCGGATGCTCCGGCGGCCGGAGCCGTGCGGTCGCCGTCCGCCTGGCGCGGTACGGCGGCCTCGTCGGCAGCCGCGCCGGTCACTTCCGCGTCCGCCGGCTGCGGGTCCTGGTCGAAGTAGCGCGGGCCGCTCTCGGAGGCCCCGGCGTCCGGGCCGGAACCACCGGGGTGCTCCTCGCCGGTCCGACCGCGCTCGCCGCCGTCGGAGACCGGGTCGGCACCCGGTGTGCCGCCGTCGTCGGCCGGCGCCGGGTCGCGCCGCGCCGACGCGGGGTCACGTTCCGCGCGGGCCGGGGTGTGGTCTTCGGCCGCCGTCCCCGCACGCTCGGCCGAGGAGGCCGAGGATGACGAGGGCAAGGACGACGCGGAAGCGGCGGAGACCGGTGACGGCGTCACGCCGCGCGCTACCGGGTGCTCGGGAACCGCCTCGCCGGGCCGCGGCTCGGGGCGGCTGGTGCCCGACACCCATCCGGAGCCGTTCCAGTAGCGGATGTAGCCCGGAATCGACGGGTCCGGGTACCAGTTGGGCTCCGGGCTGCCGCCGGTGCCTCCTACGGGTGGGGAGCTCATGGGCGGGTCCGACTCTCCTCGTCCGTGCTCTGGGCTGTCCGCGTGTGCTGGCTTGGCGCCTGGCTACGCATCGTACGTCGCCGGTGCGTCGGCCCGGTATCGCGGATCGGGCTCGCGCGGGCCTTTCAGGACGGTAACGAGCGGGCCGTGCCCGGTGTGGCGCACCCCCACCCGTTCGCCGCCGAAATTTCTTCGCTAACCCGCGTCACGATCGGCGCTCCGCCGCCTCTCACCCATAGGAGCCACCCAACCCGACCGAAGGGGCGCGCTATGCACACCACCACTGTCCAACGAGAGCTGGAGCTCGAACTGGTGCTGTCACCGGAGCGCTCCCTCCCGGTACCGGCCCGTCTGGTCTACCGGTCCGACGACCCGTACGCCGTCCATGTGACCTTCCATGTGGGCTCCCAGGCACCCGTGCACTGGACCTTCGCCCGGGAGCTGATGGTGGAGGGCTGCTTCCGTCCCGCCGGCCACGGCGACGTGCGGGTGTGGCCGACCGTGGCGGAGGGGAGCGCCGTCGTCTGCCTGGCGCTGAGTTCGCCGGACGGTGACGCGCTGCTCCAGGCGCCGTCGGTTCCGGTGTCGGCCTGGCTGGAGCGCACGCTGCGGGCGGTGCCGCCGGGCGCGGAGCGGGAGCGGCTCGGTCTGGACGAGGAGCTGGAGTGCCTGCTGGCACCGGCGCCGGGCGACGACCTCTATCTGCGCGACCCCTGGCCGTCGGACGAGTCCGGGGAGGGCGTCGCCTGAGCTTGTTTTTTATCTACCAAGATCTTCCGGGTTTGCCGATGGCCTTGAGGGTCTTGGGGCGTTTGACGGTCTTGCC
>NZ_BHZI01000108.1 GCF_004305975.1 Streptomyces otsuchiensis | reverse complement strand
CCCGGGAGGAGCTGCGGGAGAGCCTGCTCGGCCCGTCCTGGGCCCGGTTGCGGGCTTCCGCCCGCGCCGCCAGGGCGGTGACCGCGTCGTTGAACCGGCTCTGCGAGGCGGGTTCGGCCGGGCCGAGCAGGCTCTCCCGCAGCTCCTCCCGGGCGGGCGCCAGCGGGTCCGCGTCCGGGTCGAACACCGCGTCCAGCAGCGCGTCGAGGCCCGTGGCGTCGAGGTCCAGGATCACCGCCGCGCGGACCGCCGTGTTCTGCCGCCGGAACTCCCCGTCCCCGAGTGCGGCGGCGTCGACCACGGCGTACGGCTTGCCGCTGGCGACGAAGTCCGACACCACGCTGGAGATGTCCGAGACCAGCGCCTGCGCCTGGTTGAAGCAGTCGTAGAGCTGGGGCCGGGCCCCGGTGACCACGCGGTGCTCCCACCAGCCGAAGGACTCCCAGTGCGCCCGGTGCCACTCGTCCGCACGGCGCTGCGCCTGTCGCGCGCTGTCCGGCGGGGTCAGCGCGTCCCGGGAGACCGCGGCGTCCTGCCACTCGGCCGCTGTGGCGGCCTCCGCCGGGGGTTCCGCGTCCTCGACGGCGCGCAGCGCGGCGGCGGCGCGGGCGTGGCGGGGCGCGTCGCGCTCGGTCAGCCGCCGCCACACCGGCTCGGCCGACCGCCGGGCGTTGGCGGCGTCGATGAGCGCGACGATCCGCCGGTGGGTGGCGAGCGCCTCCGGCAGGCGTGTCCCGGTCAGCGGATGCGGCTTGTACAGCAGCCGCACCGGCCGGTCGGACTCCAGCAGGCCGCGGACGATGGCCTCACCGGCGGACAGCAGCGAGGTGTTGCCGGGGTCGTCTGTCCATCCCTCCCAGGTCGGCGCGTACAGCACGGTCGGGATGCGCCCGGCCGGGATGCCGCCGCAGCGCGCCACGGGGGCCAGCTGCGGCCGGCCGACCTCCACGATGTCCTCGTCACGGGCGCCGACGTCCGCCAGCGCGAACCGCTCACGGCCCGCGGGGCCGGCGGTCCACACCTCGTCGTAGACCTTGGCGTACGGGTTGACGCTGGCGATCTTGTCGCTGTCGCCGTGGCCGATGAAGACGTGCTTCATCGTCGGCACCCGCAGCAGATGCAGGTTCTTGCCCACGTTGGCCGGGTACAGCCCGACCCGCAGGGTGGAGAGGTCGAGGTTCATGAGGTCGACCGGCCGGGGCACGCACAGCACCGGCACGGTGGTCGTGGCGACCGTCGGCAGCAGCGCGCGCTCGCGGAGGATCACCAGCGGCCGGGCGTCCAGCCGCTCCAGGGTGGGCAGCCACATGTTGAGCTGGTACGCGGACGGCGGCGAGCCCGAGAAGTACAACGCCACCGTCGGCCGGTGGTCGCGCAGCCAGCCGTCCAGCCAGCCCAGCGCCACATCGGGCGGCGGCACCCGGCGGGAGGCCCGCAGGTAGGGGGCGAGCGCGAGAGGCAGGACCAGGGCGAGGAGCAGGGCGAGCGCCGCGCCGGCGTAGGCGAGGGCGGGACGCCCGGTCACGGCGGCGCCCACCACACCCGCGGTGAGCGGCAGTTCGGTGTGGAGGATGCGCTCCGAGGCCCGGTGGGTCAGGACGCGCGGCGCCGCGTCGGGGACGCCGAGCGTCGTCAGGTCGATGTTGCGGCTGGCGAACGGCAGCCGCCGGCCCCTGCGGTACAGGGCCAGCAGGACGGCGTGCGGCGCGCGCACCGCGTAGAAGAGCACGGCGCCCGTGAGCGCGGTGGTGAGCACGGCGGCGCCCGCGTCCAGCCGCACGCAGAGCAGCGCCACCAGCAACTGCCGCACGAGGAAACGGATCGACTCACCGGCGCGGGCACGGCTCAGCCGGTTCAGCAGCGCGCTGCGGTGTTGGTGCAGGGCGATGTCCGCGACATAGCCGGCCACGACCGCGGTGACGAACAGCGGAACGCTGGGCACGAGGGCGGCGGCCAGCGCCACCGGATAGCTCACCGCCATGACGACGGCGGGCACCAGGCGGCCGCGGGAGTGGACTCCCGTCGCGCGCCGCCAGTCCACGCTCATGTGGTCCGCTCGCGGGCGGACTCCGCGTCGAGGGACGCGGCGAGGGCGCGCTCGAAGCTCTCGGCGGCCGAGGCGTCCGCGGTCGGGTCCTGCTGGCGGACGTCGACCACATGGCCGGTCAACGGGGAGAGCAACACGTCCAGGGAGGTGCGGGCCACCGCCTCGGAGGACAGCAGGGTGCCCGCGGGCTCGGTCCCGAACGCCCGTTCGCGCATGGGGGTGGCCGTCCGCTCCGGGTTGACGCAGTTGACGCGCACCCGGTCGACGGCCCACTCGTCGGCCAGCGCCTGCGTCAGGTTGACCACGGCCGCCTTCGCGGAGGAGTAGAGGCTGTACTCGGCGCGTCCGCGCGTGTAGCTGCTGGATGTGTACAGCAGCAGCTGGCCGCCGGTCTTCGCCAGGTACCGGTGGGAGGCGCGGGCGATCTCCACGGGGGCGAGGTAGTTGACCCGCAGCGCCTCCTCGACCGTCTCGCTGTCGGTCTCCGCCAGCGGCCCGATCCGCAGCACCCCGGCGGTGTTCACCACATGGTCGATCCGCCCGGTCTCCGCGTGGGCGCGGCTGAGCGCCTCCGCGATGGCGCGCGGGTCGCGCACATCGGTCCCGGTGGTGGAGCGCCCCAGCGCGTGGACGCGGGCACCGTAGCTCTCGGCGAGCCGCGCCAGGTCACGGCCGATGCCGTAGGACCCGCCGAAGACGACCATGGTCGTGCCCGCCAGCGCCCGGCGGTACGCGTCCTCCGCGGAGCGCGGTGGCGGCGCGGCGGTGGAGGCGAGCTGGTAGAGCTTGTCGGCGACGAAGACGTCCACCGGCTGGGTGACCTTCATGTTCCACTCGTCGCCGCGGACCACATGGACGGGCTCGTCCGGGAGATACCTCAGCACCACCGAACAGTCGTCGGTCGCCTGGAAGTTGGGGTCGCGGGCCGCCAGCCGGTACGCCTCCCTGATCGTCGACAGGTGGAAGGCCTGCGGGGTCTGGCCGCGCCGCAGCCGGGAGCGGTCGGGCACCTCGGTGATGAACTCGCCGTCGTCGCCGTGGGTGCGGGTGACGATGATGGTGTCGGCCGACGGGATCGCCACGTCGACGGCGCGGTAGCGGGCGAGGGCCCGCACGCAGTCGCTGATCACCCGCTGCGAGAGCAGGGGGCGCACGGCGTCGTGGAAGAGCACATGGCGCTCCTCGCCGTCGGTGAGCCCCTCCCCCAGGACGGCGATGGCGCGTTCCGTCGTCTCGTTGCGGGTGGCGCCGCCCTCGATCACCCGGCTGACCTTCCGCAGTCCCGCCCGGGCCACGATCCGCTCCACGTCGGGCACATGGCCCGGGGCCATCAGCACCAGGATGTCGTCGACCAGCTCGGACTTCTCGAACACGGCGAGGGTGTGCTCGATGACCGCCTTGCCGGCGATCTTGAGCAGCTGCTTGGGGATGGACAGTCCCACCCGCTGCCCCGTTCCCCCGGCGAGGACGACGGCCGTGGTGCGGGGGCGCCCGCCGTCGGGGCGGTCGCCGGGGCCGCCGTGGTCGCTGCGGATGTCATCACTGCGGACGGACACGGAGTCCTCCTGACGATATGACGGACATATGAACGCCTACCGGACAGCAGGGTAGGTGGCGGTCCGCACACGCCTCGCGCGCCAGTGACGGCGTCGGCGAATCTCATACGAACGGGCCCGCTCCCCCGAGGGGGAACGGGCCCGTTCGCCTCAACGCGCGCTCACTCGAACGGATCGAACGTGCGGTACTCCGTCTCCGCCTCGTCCCGCTCCGCCTCACGGTCCCGGCGGCGCTGCGCAGCCGGGCGGGGCGCCTCCAGCCGGTGGTCCTCGCCACGCCGGCCGAGCATCTCCGCGCCGGCCGAGACCGTCGGCTCCCAGTCGAAGACGACCGCGTTGTCCTCCGGCCCGATCGCCACGCCGTCGCCCTCACGGGCACCCAGCTTCAGCAGCTGAGCCTCGACGCCGAGCCGGTTCAGCCGGTCGGCGAGGTAGCCCACGGCCTCGTCGTTGCTGAAGTCGGTCTGCCGCACCCAGCGCTCCGGCTTCTCGCCGCGCACCCGGAACATCGCGTCGCCCTCCGGCGTGACGGTGAACCCGGCGTCGTCGACGGCCTTGGGCCGGATCACGATGCGGGTCGCCTCGGCCTCGGGCACCGCCGAACGGGCCTCGCCGACCAGCTCCGCCAGCGCGAAGGACAGCTCCCGCAGGCCCTTCCGGGAGACCGCCGACACGTCGAAGACCCGGTAGCCGCGTGCCTCCAGGTCGGGCCGGATGATGTCGGCCAGGTCCTGCCCGTCGGGGATGTCGGTCTTGTTCAGCGCGATCACCCGGGGACGGTCCTGCAGACCGCCGTACGCCGCCAGCTCCGCCTCGATCACGTCCAGATCGCTCACCGGGTCGCGGTCCGACTCCAGCGTGGCGCAGTCCAGCACGTGCACCAGGACCGAGCAGCGCTCGACATGGCGCAGGAACTCCAGCCCCAGCCCCTTGCCCTGGCTGGCCCCGGGGATCAGCCCGGGCACGTCCGCCATGGTGTAGACGGTCGAACCGGCCGTGATCACACCGAGGTTGGGCACCAGCGTCGTGAACGGGTAGTCGGCGATCTTCGGGCGGGCCGCGGACAGCACCGAGATCAGCGAGGACTTCCCCGCGCTCGGGTAGCCGACCAGCGCGACATCCGCGACGGTCTTCAGCTCCAGCACCACGTCACCGGCGTCACCGGGCTCGCCGAGCAGCGCGAAACCGGGCGCCTTGCGCCGCGCGGACGCCAGCGCCGCGTTGCCGAGACCACCGCGCCCGCCACGCGCCGCGACGAACGCCGTGCCCTCACCGACGAGGTCGGCCAGCACATTGCCCTCGCGGTCCAGCACGACGGTGCCGTCCGGCACCGGCAGCACCAGGTCGACGCCGTCCTTGCCGGTCCGGTTGTCGCCCTCGCCCGGCTTGCCGTTGGTGGCCTTGCGGTGCGGGCTGTGGTGGTACTCCAGCAGCGTGGTCACGCCCCGGCTGACCTGGAGGGTCACGTCACCGCCACGGCCGCCGTTGCCGCCGTCGGGCCCGCCCAGCGGCTTGAACTTCTCCCGGTGGACGGAGGCGCAGCCGTGGCCTCCGTTGCCCGCGGCGACGTGCAGCTCGACGCGGTCGACGAAGGTGGTCATGGTGGGCCTCCGGCCTGGGGGACGGTCCCGCCCCCACTCTCACGCGGGGCGGAACGGACTGCTCTGAACGAAAGGGGGGACCGCGCCGCACCAGCGGCGTGGGCGGCCCCGGGGTGGTGCGCCACGGCACGGGTGCCGCAACGCCGAGGGCGGATGCGCCGACGCATCCGCCCTCGTTAACGGTCCCCGGTGGGACGAGTCAGCCAGCGGCCGGCTCAGCCCTCGACCGGAACGATGTTGACGACCTTGCGGTCGCGGCTGCGGCCGAACTGCACCGCGCCGGGCTGCAGGGCGAACAGGGTGTCGTCGCCGCCACGGCCGACGCCGGTGCCCGGGTGGAAGTGGGTACCACGCTGGCGAACGATGATCTCACCGGCGTTGACGACCTGGCCGCCGAAGCGCTTGACGCCCAGGAACTGCGCGTTGGAGTCGCGCCCGTTCCGGGTGGACGATGCGCCCTTCTTGTGTGCCATCTCTCCTCAGTCCCTTACTTCGCAGCCGGGGCGGGGATGCCGGTGACCTTCAGCTGCGTGTGCAGCTGACGGTGGCCGATCCGCTTCTTGTAACCGGTCTTGTTCTTGTACTTCTGGATCCGGATCTTCTCGCCCTTGTGGTGGTCGAGCACCTCTGCCTCGACCTTCACCCCGGCCAGGACCCACGGGTCACTGGTGATGGAGTCGCCATCCACGATGAGGACGGTGGAGAGCTCGACGGTGTCGCCGACCTCCTTGGTCGCCAGACGGTCGACCTCGATGACATCGCCGACCGCAACCTTCTGCTGCCGGCCGCCGGTGCGCACGATCGCGTACACGCGGAACTCTCTCTCTTTCGATACGGAGCCCCCGATGCCAGACGGACCAGTCGCGCCGCGAAAACCGGCGGCGGAACGGGATGAGCCCGCCCTCTCCCGCGGAACGGGAGGAAGGGTGCTCGGGAGCACGGCGTGACTTCAACACGACACGCCGACTGTCAACCATACGGAGACCGCCCCGAGCTGGTCAAATCCGGCCTGCCGGGGCCGTCGAGGGGACGGCGACACCCGGACGGCGCCCCGGGGCCGCCCGGTGACCACGGACACCGACGGCGGTGCGGGCGGAGGCTCACGCCTCCGCCCGCACCGCCGTTCCCGGCTCACGCCACGCCGGCGGACCGGCGGCGACGCGTCAGTCGGCGACCGGAGCGGAGACCTCCGCCGGGCCGGACCCGTCGGCCGCCGCGGCCGTCTTCTTCGCGGCGGACTTCCGGGTCGTGGCCTTCTTCTCGGTGGTCTTCTTCTCCGCGGTCTTCTTGGCCGCGGCCTTCTTGGCGGTGGTCTTCTTCGCCGCCGCCGTCTTCTTCTCCGCGGTCTTCTTGGCCGCGGCCTTCTTCGCGGGCGCCTTCTTGGCGGCGGTCTTCTTCTCCGTCGCCTTGCGGGCCGTCTTCTTCGCCGGGACGTCGTCCGTCGCCTCGTCACCGGAAGGCTCCGCGGCGGACGGCTCGGTGTCGGCGGCCACCACGACCACCTCGGCGTCCGAGACGCTGCCGGGCGAGCCGGCGGGGGCGGACGCCCGGCGCACGGCGCGCCGACGCGGGCGGGCCGGGGCGGAGGACTCCCCGCCGTCGGACGCTGCGGACTCCACGGCCACGGCCGGCACCTCGACGGCTGCCTCGGTGGGTGCTCCGCTCTCCACGACCAGGACGGCCGCCTCGGCATCGGCCGGGGACCCGGCCGGCGCCGACGCCTTCCGCGCCGCGCGGGTGCGCTTGGCACGCGGGGCCGGCGCCTCGGCGGCGGCCTCGGCCGGGGCCTCCGGCTCGCTCGCCACCGGCGCGGGCGCCACCGCCTCCTCGGGCTGCGACGCCGTCACCGTGGCGGTGTCCTCGGAAGCGGACGCGGGCGACCCGGCGGGCGCGGACGCCTTGCGGGAGGCACGGCGCCGGCGGCGCGGCTCGGGCGCCTCGACGGCGGGAGCCGGCTCGGGCTCGGGCCGGGACTGCTGCGAGCCGGACGCCTCCGGGATGTCCGACCCGGCAGGCTCAGCGGGCTCGGCGACAGCGGTCGTCCCGGCCTGCTCGGCCGCCTCGGCCGCCTCGGCCGCCTCGGCCTGCTGACCGTCGCCGGTCGCGGGCGGTCCGGCCGGAGCCGACGCCTTGCGGCCGCGACGACGGCCACGACCGCGCTTGGCCGCCTCCTCCGCCTCGGCGACGCTGCTGTACAGCTCGTCGTCGAACGCGGGCTCGGTCTGCCGGGCCGCGCCGCGGCCCTCCGGCCGCTCCTCGTCCCGGGTGTCGTCCTCGTGGTCGTGATCCGCGCCGTGGGCGTGGTCGTGGTCGTGCGCCGCCCGGTCCTCCTGGCGCCGCTCCGCCTCGGCCTCCGCCTGCTTCTGCCGCTTCTTGCTCTTCTTGCCACCGCCGCCACCGGTGCCCTGCGGCTGCTCCATGTGCACGATCACGCCGCGGCCGTTGCAGTGGACGCACTGCTCGGAGAAGGACTCCAGCAGGCCCTGACCGACCCGCTTGCGGGTCATCTGGACCAGTCCGAGCGACGTCACCTCGGCCACCTGGTGCTTGGTCCGGTCCCGGCCCAGGCACTCCAGCAGCCGCCGCAGTACCAGGTCCCGGTTGGACTCCAGCACCATGTCGATGAAGTCGATGACGATGATGCCGCCGAGGTCACGCAGCCGCAGCTGGCGGACGATCTCCTCGGCCGCCTCCAGGTTGTTGCGGGTGACGGTCTCCTCGAGGTTGCCGCCCTGCCCGGTGAACCGGCCGGTGTTGACGTCGATGACCACCATGGCCTCGGTCCGGTCGATCACCAGCGAGCCGCCGCTGGGCAGCCAGACCTTGCGGTCCAGCGCCTTCATCAGCTGCTCGTCGATCCGGGTCCCGGCGAAGACGTCGACCTCGGAGGTCCACTTCTCCAGGCGGCCCGCGAGGTCCGGCGCGACATGCGAGACATAGCCGTGGATCGTGGACCACGCCTCGTCGCCACTGACGACGACCCGCGAGAAGTCCTCGTTGAAGATGTCGCGGACGACGCGGACGGTCATGTCAGGCTCGCCGTACAGCAGCGTCGGCGCGTTGCCCTTCTTGGCCTTCTTCTGGATCTCCTGCCACTGGGACTGGAGCCGCTCGACGTCGCGGGTCAGCTCCTCCTCGGTGGCGCCCTCGGCGGCGGTGCGCACGATCACACCGGCGTCGTCCGGGACGATCTTCTTCAGGATCTGCTTGAGCCGGGAGCGCTCGGTGTCCGGCAGCTTGCGGCTGATACCGGTCATCGACCCCTCGGGGACGTAGACGAGGTACCGGCCCGGCAGCGAGATCTGGCTCGTGAGGCGGGCGCCCTTGTGGCCGATCGGGTCCTTGGTGACCTGCACCAGCACCGGCTGCCCGGACTTCAGTGCCGTCTCGATCCGGCGCGGGCCGTGGCCCATGCCGAGCGCCTCGAAGTTGACCTCACCGGCGTACAGGACGGCGTTGCGGCCCTTGCCGATGTCGACGAAGGCGGCCTCCATCGACGGCAGGACGTTCTGCACCTTGCCCAGGTACACGTTGCCGACGTAGCTCGCCGACTGCTCCTTGTTCACGTAGTGCTCGACGAGGACGTCGTCCTCCAGCACGCCGATCTGGGTGCGGTCGCCGTTCTGACGGACGACCATCACCCGCTCGACGGCCTCGCGCCGGGCCAGGAACTCTGCCTCGGTGATGATCGGCACGCGTCGACGGCCCTGCTCGCGGCCCTCCCGGCGGCGCTGCTTCTTCGCCTCCAGGCGGGTCGAGCCCTTGATCGACTGGACGCCGTCGCCGCTCTCCTGGGCGTCGCCGGACTTCTTCTTCCGCGGCTCGCGGACCTTGACGACGGTCCGCTCCGGGTCGTCCCCACCGGAGGGCTGGCTGTCGTCGCCGTCACCGCTGCGGCGGCGCCGGCGACGGCGACGGCGGGAGGAGCCGCCACCGGAGTGGCCACCGTCCCCGTCGCCACCGTTCTCGGCGTCGTCGCCGTTGTCGTTCTCGTCGTCGGCGGCGTCGGTGTCCTGGGAGTCGTCGTCGGCCCGGTTGGCGGACTCCTCCTGGGAGGCGGCGCGACGCTCACGGCGGTTGCGGCCACGTGAGCGGCCCCCGCCGGAACCGGAGCCGGTGCCGCCGTCGGAGTCGTCGGTCTCGGAGCCGGTCTCCGTCTCGGTCTCGGCGCCCTGGCTGTCGGCGTCGTCGCGGACGGCCTCGTCCTCGTCGCGGTCACCGCTCTCGGCGGCCTTCTGCGCCGTCTCACTGCGGCGACGGCGGCGCCCGCCGCGGCGGCGGCGACGGCCGGTGCGCTCGCCGGAGTCCGTGGCGTCGTCGGCGAAGCCCTCGACCGAATCGGTGGCCTCCTCCTCGATCTCCTCGTCCTCGTCCTCGGCGTCGATCTCCTCGGCGTGCCGCAGGGCGGCGCGCTCCTCGGCGGCGCGGGCGGCCTCCTCGGCGGCGCGCTGCGGTGTCTGGAACATCGGAGCCTGGAAGACCGGCGGCTGGAAGACGACCCCGGCGGCGGGCCGCTCGCCCTTCTTGGCACCGGCACCGGTGGCGGTGGTGGCCTCGGGTGCCTCGGCGGGCGCGGTCGCCTTCCGGGAGGCGCGGCGGCGGGTGGTCCGCGCCGACTTCTCCTCGGCCGGCGCGGCGGGCGCCTCGGCGGTGGGCGCGGCGGCCGGGACCTCGGCGGCGACGAACGCCGGCGGCGCGGGAGCCTCGGACGGGGCGGCGCTCTTGCGGGTGGCACGCCGACGGCCGCGGGCCGGCTTCTCCTCGGCCGGGGCGGCCTCGGCGGCCGGCGCCTCGGCGGTCACGGGCTCCGTCGCCGGTGCGACCGGGTCCTCGACGGACACCGGGTCGGCGCCGTCCGGCGCCGCGGAGACCGCGGGCTGCTCGGGCGCGTCAGCGGGGGCGGTGGCCTTACGGGTCGCGCGACGACGGGTCCGGGCCGGCTTCTCCTCGACCGCGGCGGCCGGCGCGGCCGGCGCATCGGTGGCGGTGGCGGCCTCCACGGCCGGGGCCTCGGCGGGCGCTGCCTCGGCTGCGTCGGCGGGCGCGGTGGCCTTACGGGTCGCGCGACGACGGGTCCGGGCCGGCTTCTCCTCGACTGCGGCGGCCGGCGCGGCCGGCGCCTCGGCAGCGGCCACGGGCTCGGTCACCGCGGCGCGGGCCGGGCGCTCGGCGGGCTCGACCGCGGTGGCGGGCGCCCCGGTGGCGGCGGGCGGTCCCGCGGGCCGTGAGGCGGCGCGACGACGGCGCGGCGGCAGGGTGTCGCTGGGGGTGGAGGATGTGTCGCTGCGCTCAGCGGCGTCCGCTCCGGCGGACGCGTGGGACTCGTGCATGCGGGGGGTTCTCCCGTCACGCTCCCGGGCGCCGCGTCAGTGACAGCGGGCGCCGCACGGGAGCTGATCTGTTGTCGCTCGCCGGTTCCGGACCTCCGTGGTCCGGCTACGGCGAAAGTCTGTTGGTCGGGTCGCGCGTCGGCGGTTCGGGCGGGACCGGGGTGGCTTCCCTGATCCCGCACCGCCCGGCGGCACGTGGACGCAGTCCCTGACCGGCAACCTCACGGCGCCGCCGCGGGTTACCGTCCGGCAGCCGTGGAAAGGGCCGTGGCGGCGTCGCGGTCGGGCGCGAACGGGTCGGTCACCGTGCCGGACTCCTCATCGAGAGGCCCCTGCGCCAGCCTGGTCACCGCTACGGCGACCGGCGGCGCCAGGTCGGCCGTGCTGCGGAGGCCGGACAGGACGTCGTCGGGTCGTACGGCAGGTGTAAGGTGCCGGACCACCAGGCGCAGTATCGCACAGGGCCCGCCCAGCGGCCCATCCGCCCCGCCATCCGAGGCGTCCAGCGAGACCACCGCGGCCCGCGCGTCGAAGGCGCGCAGCCCCTTCTTGGTCTGCCGCCGGACCTCCACGGACGGCGCGTCGAGGAAGGCGCGGACCGCCGCCTCGGCGACGGCCGGTTCGACTCCGTTCAGCCGCAGCTCCCAGTGGGAGGCGGCCAGCAGCTCGGCGAAACCGGAGGTGTGCGCCTCCACCGCCTCCGTGATGTCCAGGCCCGCCGGCATCGAGTCGTCCAGGCGGGCCCGCAACTCCTCGGGGTCCCGGCGGTCGGCGAGACCGATCTCCAGGTACTCGGCCTCGCTGGCCGTGCCGGTGGGAGCGGCGTTGGCGTAACTGACCTTGGGGTGTGGGGTGAATCCGGCGGAGTACGCCATCGGCACCTCGGAACGGCGCAGCGCGCGCTCGAAGGCGCGCTGGAAGTCCCGGTGGCTGGTGAACCTCAGCCGCCCCCGTTTGGCGTACCGGAGCCGGACCCGCTGCACGGTGGGAGCAGGAGGCGGTCCGGTCGGCTGTCGCTTACCCAGTGTGGTTCATTCCTTCGGCCGTGACAGGTGCTACCGCCCCCGATCCTACGCGGACACCTCCGCCGGCACACCCGTTCACCCCGGTCCGACGCCCCAGGGGCCGGCCACCCCTTGGACGGCGACGACCCGGCGGGCTAGTCTGAATCCGAACTAGTTGACGGATGCGAGTAGTGAGAGACGGAGGCTACGGGATGCCCACGACGGGGCCCTCGGCGAGCTGGCTGCGCGGGGTGCTGCCACTGGCACTCGCCGCGATCCTCGCCCGGGGCGACCAGCACGGCTACGCGCTGGTGCGGCAGCTCGCGGCGGGCGGCTTCGGCACGGTGCGCGGCGGCGCGCTCTACCCGGTCCTCGGCCGGATGGAGAACGACGGCCTGGTGGAGGCCCGCTGGGAGCCGGGGACCGGCGGCCCGGGCCGCAAGGTCTACCGGCTCACCGAGGCGGGCCGGGCCCGGCTGGACGAGGAGACCGGGAACTGGCAGCGGTTCTCGCAAGCGATGAGCCGTCTGCTGGAGCTCGACACCACGAACGCCACAGACACCACGGGCACCACGGACACGGAGGAGTCGTCATGACCGAGACGGACACCTACACCGGCTGGTACGGCAGGCTGCGGCTGGCCCTGGTCACCCGGTCGGTCGACAACGACACCGCCGGCGCCGTCATCGACGAAGTCGTCCAGCACTGCACCGAGACCGGGGAGAGCCCCGAAGAGGCGTTCGGCCCCGCCGACGAGTACGCGACCACGGTCGCCAGGGAGCGCGTACCGCCCGAGGCCCGCGCCGGACGGCGGTGGGACGGGCTGACCCGCCGCGACCACACCGGCGTCGCGCTCATGCTGACCGGCTGGCTCACGGTGCTCACCGGCGGCGTCCTATGGGCTTCCCGGGGGACCATGATCCCGCTGACCACGGCGGGGCTGACCGGCACGGTGCTGGTCGGACTCGCGCTCCTCACCGGCTGCCTCGCCGTGACCCTCTCGGGCTACCGCAACGGCGTCGCCGGGCGATGGGCCGGCGCCACCGTCGTCCTGACAGCGCTCGCCGTCGCCGCCTTCACCGCGCTGCCCGCGGACGGCCTCCCCCGGCTGCCCGCGCCGGTGATCCTCGCCCTGGGCGTCGCCCTGCTGGTGTGGGGACTCGCGCACGGCTCCGAGGCCGGCGCGAAGGACACGAACGACCGGCCGCTGCCGGCCGGCGCCGACGGCACGGTCCCGGCCGAGGACTGGCTCAGGCGGCTGTCGCAGCTTCTCAGCGACACCCACGGGCTGCCGGCCGCCCGCACGGCGGAACTCACCGCCGACGCCGCCGAGCACCTGGCGGCGACGGAGAGCACCCCCGAGGAGGAGTTCGGCCCGGTGGAGCGGTACGCACTGCACCTCGCGGACCAGGAACCCACCCCCCGGCCGCGCTGGTGGGCGCGCGACGGCGTGCGCTCCGCCCTGCTCGGCCTGGTGGTCGCCTGCTCCCTCGCGTGGCTCGGCGGCGCGGCCGACGGCCCGCTCTGGTTCAGGGTCTTGGCCGCCGTGGTGGTCCTGGGATCGCTGTGCTTCCTGGCACAGGAGTTGTGGGCCAGGCGGTCCGGCACCACCAGGCGCGACTAGCCACCGGCCGCCACGCCGCCCGCCTCGATGAAAGGGGGACGTGGAGAGACCGTCAGCGGCAGCTGCCCCCTCGTCACGGCTGGCGGCGCCGCGCGACTCCGGCTCAGCTCACCACGGCACGGGCGATCAGCGTCCCGATATGCCCGGGCTCGGGGGCGTCCAGAATCCGCACCTCTGCCTCGGAGAAGCCGGCCCTCAGCAGCAGGCTCTCCCACTTCCGGGGCGTGTAGCCGTAGCGGTACGTGAACTGCGCCCGGCCCGCGAACCCACCCTTGTACATGCCCTGCGGACCATACGCCCCGGGGATGGCGGGCGGGTGCGAGAAGACCAGACGCCCGCCCGGACCGAGCGTCTTGACCACAAGCGGCAGGAGCTTGCCCGGGTCGCAGAACCAGACCGCCCCGAAGATCGAGTACACCGCGTCGTACTGATCGTCGTGGCCGCGCAGAAAGTCCAGCACTTCCGCGCAGTGGACGGTGACCCGCTCGCCCCACCGTTCCCGCACCGCGTCCACCATGACGGGCGACATGTCCACCCCCGTCGCCCTCACTCCCCGGTCCCCGAGGTAGGCCAGGGTCCGGCCGGTCCCGCACCCGATCTCCAGGACGCGGGCCGGGCTCCCCAACAGGTCGGCGCCGGGACCGTGTCCCGCGTACTGCGTCCAGTTCATCACCGGAGCGCCGATCTCCCTGGTCACGCTGGACGCGTAGCTGTCCCAGAGATCCCGCTCGTCGTCTTGGTTGTGGCGTGCCGGCACGGTGGCCCTTCTCGTAGAGGCGGACGTGCGTGACCCGGTCCACCTGAGTGCCCAGTGGACCGGGGCAGTGCGCGTAGATTCAGTGGGAGTCCGGGACCTTGCTGTCGCACGGGGAGGACTCGGCCCCGTCGGTCGCCCACAGTTCCTCGTCGGGCGTGAAGCCGATGGACCGAATGAACTCCTCTGTCCGGAGGCACAGACCGTCTCGTCGTCGCTCGATGAACGGCGCGTGGTGCTTGTACTTGCCGCCGTTGTGGGCAGCGCAGATGGCGAACCAGACGGGTGTGTCGAGAATGAGCTGATGTACGCCGATGTCCACGATCTTGCCTACACCCAGGTGCACTTCAGGGTGCTCGATGGACGCGATCACGTACATGACCGCGTTGCCGAGGACGCGTTCGGCCATGTCGCGCACCATCGTGTGGTCGCGGAGCAGCAGAGCTACCTCGCGGTCCCACAGGGACATGCCACCGTCGAGAACGTTCACGGTGAGATGTTCCAGGTGGGGCTGCACGTCGTTGAGGATCTGTCGCGGGTCACGGATACCGGTGGTACTGGGGGACTCGATGATCACTGTCACGAGAGGCCTTCCACTTCTTGACCGGTGGGGGAACTTGCCTTGTATCGACACCCCCGTGATCAGTCGGGATTTGGGGGGCCGTGAACCACCGAGACCGGCGCTGCTTCCCCCGCTCACGATGGAACCCCTCCCACCACGCTTCTGATGCCGATGGACAGACCGCAGGGAGGACAGTTGCAAGGGGTCCACGCTGTTGCACGTGGTTGCACCGATTCACCCGAGGGTGTCAAGGGCCCTCGATATCAGTGCGCGGGCTTCGGCTCCGCGCACAGCTGATCGGGACAGTTCAGAGAAGGCTCGCAAATACGTGCTGATCTCGCCGGGCGTGGTCAGGTTGATCTCCGCGGTGAGGGTCTCCACCGCCACCCGTTGATCGTCGAAGGCGTAGAAGGCTTCGAGCGGCCAGACGGTTCGACGCGCGCAGGCGGGGATGATCCCGACTGACACGTTCGGCTGCCGCATCACGGAGAGCAAGTGCCTGAGCTGACCCGCCATGGCGTCGTCGTCGCTCACCCGGTAGTGGAGAACGGTCTCTTCGAGCACCATGGCGAACCGGTGATCCCCCTCCCGGATCACGCGGGACCGCCGAGTCCGAGCCCGCACAGCATCGGCCACATCGTCGGGGGTTCCCTGAAAAGCGGTGATGGACCGCAGAAGGCCCGTCGCGTAACCGGAGGTCTGGAGCATCCCCGGCATCACATTCGAGGCGTACACCCGAAAAGAACGAGTCCGCTGGTAGAGGGGGACAGTCTGCTCATGAACCCGACGCATCCCGTCCCGGTGGATCTGCCGCCACTCGGTGTACATCGACTCCGCGTTGCGGGACGCGGCGATCAGATCGGCCACGTGCTCGTCGGCCCCGCATGCAGCGCACCACGCCCGGATATCAGCGTCCGATGGCGGCGTCCTGCCGCGTGCGATCCGCGATGATTTCGACTTGTGCCAGCCGCATCGAACGGCGAGCTCATGCCCTGTGAGACCAGCGTCCTTCATGAGGCCCTGCAAGCGTGCGGCCACAGCGGCACGCGCCGCATGGGCGCTGGAGAGCGGAGAGACAGGCATGAGCTGACCGGTCAGGAATCAGACGACGTACTTCTGGTGCGGGATGGCACGTTCCCACACGGCTTCGAATGCCTCCGAGCACAGTTTGGCCACGGCACTGTCCTGCGTCTGATCGGTGTGGACCCACCGGCCGACCCCGTCGAAGACGTTGAACTGGACAAGCCGGCTGTCGAACAGCCAGAAGTCGTTGCCCGGCAGGGCGAGGTCCGAGGCACGGCGCCGCGGCAGCCAACGGATCTGCTCTCCGGCCGCCACGTTCGTGAAGGTGCCCGAGTGCTCGAAGGCGATGTATTCGCTGACGGGCTCCGACACGATGCGGGCCCGCCGGATGACGACGCCCTTGCCCGTGACCTCCTCCACGAGGTCGAGCCAGGGGCGCCACCAGGAACCTCGGTCCGCAGGGTCGAGCCTGTGCCCCTGCCGCCACGCGGTGAAGCCTTCGATCTCGTTGTCCACGCCGTACCCGTCGCGCATCTCAAGATGCACGGCCGACTCCCGCACTGACCTGATGAGATCGGAGAAGTCAGTCAGACTCTGCGACACGGAGCGCCTCCCTGAGAAGCGGGATCATCCGATGGGGAATCCTGATCACGGACTCACCCCCGGGAATCGGAACATCCCGGGAGCTTTCACTCGCGGTCTCCTCATCTGCCGTCCACCCCTGGACGACTAGTCCCTCGACTCCTGGTCCACCCACACCGCAGGTGATCCGTGATCTCCGGACTCGGGATCTTTCCCGACGAAACGTCAGGCCATCGCGTCTCCCTCTCCCGTTGTGGGCATCATGCCTGTCAGCACAACCTCACCCTGTCAGTACCCAGGCGCTGAGGGGGCATGTACCGCGTGATGCACCGGACTCGCCTGGTCCTCGGCGTCCTCATGGTGCCCGGGCCCGGACAGCCCGGGCACCCGCTCGTCAGGAGCACGCACCCGACGACGCCCGGACCCGGAAGCGCACAGGTCGAGCCGCACCGCAGAGCGACATGTATCGCTCACGCAGTGATCGCGCCGGCACCACAAAGAGGAAGTCGACAGCACTCCGGCTCGGTCCCACCGGATCGCACCTCGGTCATCCCCGTGCGACGGCGCCGTGGTTCACGGCTTCGTGACCGTCAGCGGCAGCAGCTTGCGCCCGGTCGGCCCGACCTGGATCTCGGTGTCCATCTGGGGGCAGACGCCACAATCGAAGCACGGGGTCCAGCGGCAGTCCTCGACCTCGGTCTCGTCCAGCGCGTCCTGCCAGTCCTCCCACAGCCAGTCCTTGTCCAGGCCGGAGTCCAGGTGGTCCCAGGGCAGGACCTCCTCGTAGGAGCGCTCGCGGGTGGTGTACCAGGCCACGTCCACGCCCTGCGGCGGCAGCGTCTTGGCAGCGCACTCCATCCACAGGTCGTAGGAGAAGTACTCGCGCCAGCCGTCGAACCGGCCGCCGGCCTCGAAGACCGCGCGGATCACCGCGCCGGTGCGACGGTCACCCCGGGAGAGCATGCCCTCGACCGTGCCGGGCTTGCCGTCGTGGTAGCGGAAGCCGATGTTGCGGCCGTACTTCTTGTCGCCGCGGATGCGCTCGCGCAGCTTCTCCAGCCGGGCGTCGGTGTCCTCGGCCGAGAGCTGCGGCGCCCACTGGAACGGGGTGTGCGGCTTGGGCACGAACCCGCCGATGGAGACGGTGCAGCGGATGTCGTTCGAGCCCGTGACCTCGCGGCCCTTGGCGATGACACGGGTGGCCATCTCGCCGATCTGGAGGACGTCCTCGTCGGTCTCGGTGGGCAGCCCGCACATGAAGTACAGCTTCACCTGCCGCCACCCGTTGCCGTAGGCGGTGGAGACCGTGCGGATCAGGTCCTCCTCGGAGACCATCTTGTTGATGACCTTCCGGATGCGCTCGCTGCCGCCCTCGGGCGCGAAGGTCAGACCGGAGCGACGGCCGTTACGGGTCAGCTCGTTGGCGAGGTCGATGTTGAAGGCGTCGACCCGGGTGGAGGGCAGCGAGAGGCCGATCTTGTCCTCCTCGTACCGGTCGGCCAGCCCCTTCGCGACATCGGCGATCTCGCTGTGGTCGGCGGAGGAGAGCGAGAGCAGTCCGACCTCCTCGAAACCGGTGCTCTTGAGTCCCTTGTCGACCATCTCGCCGATGCCGGTGATGGACCGCTCCCGGACCGGGCGGGTGATCATGCCCGCCTGGCAGAAGCGGCAGCCCCGGGTGCAGCCGCGGAAGATCTCCACCGACATGCGCTCGTGCACGGTCTCCGCCAGCGGCACCAGCGGCTGCTTGGGGTAGGGCCACTCGTCGAGATCCATCACGGTGTGCTTGGAGACACGCCACGGCACGCCGGACCGGTTGGGGACCACCCGGGAGATGCGGCCGTCGGGCAGGTACTCGACGTCGTAGAAGCGCGGGACGTAGACGCCTCCGGTCCGGGCGAGGCGGAAGAGCAGCTCCTCCCGGCCCCCGGGCTGCCCTTCCGCCTTCCAGCCGCGGATGATCTCGGTCATCTCCAGGACGGCCTGCTCGCCGTCGCCGATGACGGCGCAGTCGATGAAGTCGGCGATCGGCTCCGGGTTGAAGGCGGCGTGCCCGCCCGCCACGATCAGCGGGTGCTCCTCGGTCCGGTCGCGGGCCTCCAGCGGGATGCCGGACAGTTCCAGCGCGGTCAGGAGGTTGGTGTAGCCGAGTTCGGTGGAGAAGGAGACACCCAGGACGTCGAAGGCGCCGACGGGCCGGTGGGCGTCGACCGTGAACTGCGGGACGCCGTTCTCCCGCATCAGCTTCTCCAGGTCCGGCCAGACGCTGTAGGTGCGCTCGGCGAGGACGCCGTCGCGCTCGTTGAGCACCTCGTAGAGGATCATGACGCCCTGGTTGGGCAGGCCGACCTCGTAGGCGTCCGGGTACATCAGGGCCCAGCGCACGTCGCAGGAGTCCCAGTCCTTGACGGTGGAGTTGAGCTCACCGCCGACGTACTGGATCGGCTTCTGGACGTGCGGGAGGAGTGCCTCCAGGCGCGGGAAGACCGATTCGACAGGCATGGGTGACGTCTCCGGGGGTTGTCGCGCTGTACGTGCGGGCCGCGCCGCGTGGTGGCGTGCGACGGCCGCTGACACAGGACTGGCCGTTCAGCGTACTGGTTCCCGCAACCGCCCCGCACCGCCCGCGCACCCCGACCCCGCGCCGCAC
>NZ_BHZI01000107.1 GCF_004305975.1 Streptomyces otsuchiensis | reverse complement strand
GTGCCGGATCGCCCCCGTCGAACCACCCGCCGGCCACCCCGGCCGCCCCGGCCACCGCGGCCACCGCGACCGCCGTCGCCGCCGGTAGCGCGACCGCCAGCAGGGCGTCGAAGGCGCCGACGCGTCGCACCGCCGCCGTCTCGGACGCGGTCGCCCCGCCGCAGCAGACGATCAGTGCGACGACCGGCAGCAGTGGGGCGAAGAGCAGCAGTGGGACGTCGGCCGATGTCGCACCGCCCAACTGCGGTACGGGCAGGGCCGCGTGGCCGAACGGCAGCACGAGCAGCCAGTAGCCGCCGAGGGCGAGGGCGAGCACCGGCAGCCGCCGGGTTCGGAGCCACCAGATCACCAGGGCGCGCACCCCGCGCGGTCGAGCGCGCTCCGGTACCACGCGGCCTGTGCGGCGTCGTCGCCGTCCAGGACGGGGCCGACAGCAGTCCACAGCTGAGGGTCGAACCGCGCGTGCGCCTGGCCCGGGTCCATCCCGGCCCGGACGGCGAGCCAGGCGAGCAGCTGATCGGCCGCCTCGAAGCCCTCATCGGCGGCCTTCACCTCGTCGGCCGGGCAGTCCCCCGCGCGCGGCGACTCGTGACGGTCCAGCAGGGACATGGCGAGGTCCGCCGCGAGGCCCGCGCGGATGTCGTCCGTGGTGAAGCCCGCCGAACCGCGCACGGTGACCGTCCACCGGGTGTCCGACGCGGGCTCCCCGGAGGGTCCGAGGTGTTCGGTCACCAGGTCCGGTGGCTTCACCCCCACCGGTGTCAGCCCCGTGACCGCCTCTCTCACCACCTGGGCCGTCTCCTCCAGTCGCGCCTCGTGCTCCGGCCACACGCACACCCGGACGGCGGCCGCGTCGGTGCACACCAGTTCCGCGGGCGGTCGCGCCACCACGGCGTCCGGGCCGAGGTCCGAGACGGCCCGCACGGCCCCGGCACCGGCCGCCGTCGCCACGAGCAGCGCCGGGACGACGACGAGGGCGAGCCCCGCCGGGGCCGGTGCCCCCCGCCGGGGCGCGTGCCGGGACACCGTCGTCGCCGCGAGGGCGACGGCCGCCAGCGCGACCGCCGTGAGGACGGGGCCGGCCACACCGCCCGCGGCCACGGTGTCCACGCTCACGCAGCAGCCGCGCGCGGGCTGGGTGAGGTGCCGCAGCCACAGCGGCTCCAGCGCGGGCGGGTACACCTGCCACAGGTAGCCGCCGACCAGGGCCACCGGCAGGGAGGCGGCAGGAAGCAGCCACAGCCCGAGCGCGTACCCGACGAGCAGGTAGCCGCCCAGCGTCGCCACGGCCGCGCCCAGGATCGGCGGATCGGGCCAGCCGGGCGCGGCGCCCATCTGCGCCCGGACGCCGGCGAGTGCGACGGCCAGCGCGAGCAGACCGAGCAGCAGCACCGGCATCAGCGACGCGGCGGCGATCCGCACCCCGCCCCGGACCGGGGCACCACCGCCGACGCCCGCGCGCCGCAACCGTCCCGCCTCCCAGGCGGCGCAGGCGGCGACCACCGGGGCGATGAACATCAGCGCCGAAGCGGCCTTGGCGGTGGCGGCGGTCCAGTAGCCGTCCGGCCCACCCCCGGCCTCCTCGGCCAGGACGTACAGCAGGACGAGCCCGAGAAGCGGGACGGTCGCCGCCACCGCGGCGTTGGCGCGCAGCCGCAGACGGAAGATCACCAGTCCTCGCCGCCCCCGAGCACGGCCGCGTAGGCGGCCTCCGCCACACGGCCGGGTGCGGCGTCCACCGGCGCGACGGCGTGGAACTCGGCCACCGTGCCGGTGAAATGGACCCGCCCGTCGGCCAGTACGACGACGTGGTCGTACACCTCCCACAGGTCCTCGGTCTGGTGGGTGGAGACGATCACATCCGCCACCTCCGCCAGCTGCTCGACGACCCGGCGGAACGTGGTGCGCTGCGCTGGGTCGAGCCCGGCGGTCGGCTCGTCCATCAGGACCAGCCGGGAGGAGTGCACCAGCGTCTGGGCCACCCCGACCCGGCGCAGCTGGCCCCCGGAGAGCGAACCCGTCTGCTGGTCCGCCTTCTTGGCCAGACCCACCCGGTCCAGCGCCGGTACGGCCGCCGCCCACGCCGCCGCACGCGGCATCCCCTTGAGCCACCCCGCGTAGGCGACCTGCTCCCGGCACGACATCCCCGCGACCGGCGTCACCTGCTGCGGCAGCCAGCCCACCTGCCGTCGGTAGTCGCGCAGTTCGGACCGCCGTCCCGTGCGAAGGCCCGCGAAGGTGACCACTCCCGAACGCGGCTTGAGCGAGGACGAACCGAGCGTCAGGAGTGTGGTCTTGCCCGCGCCGTTGGGCCCGAGCAGAACCGTCCGGCCTGGGGGGAAGCGGAAGCTGAACCCGTCGAGGACGACGGGGCCTCTCCGGTACCGGTAGGTGCAGGAATCGAACTCGACGGACACAGCCGCATAGCCTCACAGAAGACGGGTCGTGGACCTGTGCGGTCAGTGGTGAACGCGTGCCGAGCGTACGCGCGGGCGGAGGCCCCTGGTACCGCGCCGGCCCCTGGGCGACCGCGAACCGCGGACGGTCCGGCGGACCGTGGGGCGGTGCGGGGCCCTGGTTGGATGGGAGCATGGACGAGGACGAACTGCTCGATGTCGTGGACGAGTCGGACCGGGTGACCGGCCGCGCGCGGCGCGGAGCCGTCTACCGCGACGGCTTGCGCCACCGCTGCACGGCGGTGCTGGTGACGGACGGACACGACCGGATCTTCGTCCACCGGCGGACCGCCCGAAAGCTCATCTTTCCTTCCCACTACGACATGTTCGTCGGCGGTGTGGTCGGCAGCGGCGAGAGCTACGACGACGCCGCGTTGCGGGAGGCCGAGGAGGAGTTGGGCGTGCGCGGGCTGCCGCGCCCGGAGCCGGTGCTGCGTTTCCTCTACGAGGAGGCCGACCGGTCGTGGTGGACGGCCGTCTACCGGGTGCGCTGCACGCTGCCGGTGCGGCCGCGGTCTCAGGAAATCGACTGGCACACGTTCCTCACCGCGGCCGAGCTGGAGGAGTGGCTGCCGCGGCGGCGCTGGACACCGGACGGGCTCGCGGCGTACCGGCGGCTGTCCGCCTCCCGGACGGGCTGACCGGGTCCGGGTAGGGTCGCCCGCGTGATCGGACTGCTGCGCGCGGTGGGGCTGTGGTTCTCGCCGGGCCGGGTGCGCGACGAGGGCGAGACCCCGGACTACCGCTTCTCCCTGGCCAACGAACGGACCTTCCTCGCCTGGGTGCGGACCGGGCTCGCCCTGGTCGCCGGGGGCATCGCGGTCGACCAGTTCGCCACCGGGCTGGACTGGCCGGTGCGTACCGCCATCGCGGTGGTGCTGCTGGCGGGCGGGGGGCTGTGCGCGGTCCGGGCCGTCAACCACTGGGTGCGCTGCGAGCTGGCGATGCGGCGGCGGCAGGATCTGCCGGAGAGCAGGTTCCCGGCGGTGCTGGCGGTGGGAACGGCCCTCGCCGCGCTGCTGATCGCCGTGGCGGTGGTGGCGACGGGCGCGTTCCGGTGACGGGCGCCTGCCGGTGACGGGGACGGTTCCGCCCCGGGATCCGGCGGCCCAGCCCGAGCGCACCGACCTCGCCTGGCGCCGGACGGCGCTCGCCTTCGCCGCGGTCGCCCTGTTCGCGTGGCGCGCGCCCACCGTCTCCGGCGGCGCCACCGCCGTGTCACTGACGGCCGCCGCGCTCTGCACCGCGGCGTGGGTGGTCTTCCTGCTCGCGGCGAGGGGCAGGCTGCGCCTCCTTCGGGCCCGGCAGCCTGCGGCGGTGGCCGGTGGCCGCGTACTGGTCGCGGCGGGCGCCGTGTTGGCGACGGCGGCGGGCGGGCTGCTGCTGGTGCTGCTCGGCTGAGGGCTCCCGCTGTGGGCCGTGGCGCCGGCGAGGGCCCGCCGATGTAACCCGGCGCCGCGTGCACCCTGGACCCCATACCGACCGGTCGGTAGCATGCCTGCACGTTCAGCGCCCGGGCCGGTCGCGTCCGCCCGGGGCGCCCACGGTACGCCCGTCACCACCACCTCGGGCGCGGCCCCCGGGCCGTCCCACCGCACCAGCGCCACCGCGCCGCGCGCGGTGGGACGCAGAAGGAGAGGGCCGATGACCGAGCCGTCCCCGGAACCCGGTCCGCCGGGTCTGGACACCGCGCGGCTGGCCGCGTACCTGCACCGCGAGCGCCCCGGCCTGGTCGAGGGCCCGCTGCGGGCGGAGTTGATCGAGGGCGGGCGTTCGAACCTCACCTACCGGGTCACCGACGGCGCCGGCACCTGGGTGGTCCGCCGCCCGCCGCTCGGTCATGTGCTCTCCACCGCCCACGACATGGCGCGTGAACACCGGGTGATCTCGGCGCTCGCACCGACCGGTGTGCCGGTGCCCGCCACCCTCGCGCTGTGCTCCGACCCCGACGTGCTGGGCGCGCCGTTCTACGTGATGGAACACGTCACCGGTGTGCCGTACCGGACGGCCGCCGAGCTGACGGCGATCGGCCCGGAGCGTACCCGCCGCGTGGTGCTGGGTCTGCTGGACACGCTCGTCACGCTGCACGCGGTGGCTCCGGAGACGGCCGGGCTGGAGGACTTCGGCCGCCCGGAGGGCTTCCTGGCCCGCCAGCTGCGGCGCTGGGGGAAGCAGCTGGACGCCTCCCGCAGCCGTGATCTGCCCGGTATCGACGAGCTGGCGGCGGCGCTGGCGTCCGATGTGCCGGCCTCGGGTGCGGCGACCGTCGTCCACGGCGACTACCGCCTGGACAACGTCCTGGTCGACGGCGAGCGGATCGCGGCCGTCCTCGACTGGGAGATGTCGACACTGGGCGACCCGCTGACCGACCTGGGTCTGCTGGTGATGTACAGCGGGCTCCGGCCGCTGGAGAGCGGCGGGGTGCCGGCCACCGGCGCGGCGCCGGGCCGCCCGGACCCGGCGGAGCTGGTGGAGCGCTACGCCGCACGCTCGGGCCGGGACGTCTCGCGGATCGCCTGGTACACGGCGTTCGCCCATTTCAAGCTGGCCGTGATCATCGAGGGCATCCACTACCGGTACACCATCGGGCAGACCGTCGGTCCCGGGTTCGACCGGATCGGCGATCTCGTTCCCGGCTTCGTCGAGGCCGGGCTCACCACTCTGCGGAAGGGCTGACCATGGACTTCGCCTTCGACCGGCGCACCGAGGAACTGCGGGCGCGGCTATGGGAGTTCATGGAGGAGCGGGTTCTTCCCGCCGAGGCGACGGCGGCCCGGCAGCTCGCCGACGCGGCCGGTGAGTGGCGGCCGGCGCCGGTGGTGGCGGAGCTGCGGGCCGAGGCGCGGCGGCGCGGTCTGTGGAACCTCTTCCTCCCGGACGAGCGGCACGGCGCCGGGCTGACCAACCTCCAGTACGCGCCGCTGGCCGAGATCACCGGCCACAGCCCGCAGTTGGCCCCGGCGGCACTGAACTGCGGGGCCCCCGACACCGGGAACATGGAGCTGCTGGCGGAGTTCGGCAGCGCCGAGCAGCGGCGGCGATGGCTGGAGCCGCTGCTGGAGGGCGAGATCCGCTCGGCGTTCGCGATGACCGAACCGGATGTCGCCTCCTCGGACGCCACCAACATCACCACCTCCATCGAACGCGACGGCGACCACTGGGTGGTCAACGGTCACAAGTGGTACATCTCCGGGGCGATGAACCCGGACTGCGCCGTCCTGATCGTCATGGGCAGGACCGACCCCGACGGCGCGGACGTGCGCCGCCGTCAGTCGATGGTGCTGGTGCCGCGCGACACCCCCGGCGTCGAGATCCGCCGGGGGATGCGGGTCTTCGGCTACGACGACGCGTGGCACGGCGGGCACGCCGAGATCCGGTTCACCGACGTCCGGGTCCCGGCGGCCAACCTGATCGGCGAGGAGGGCGGCGGTTTCGCCATCGCCCAGGCCCGGTTGGGGCCGGGCCGTATCCACCACTGCATGCGGCTGATCGGCATGGCCGAGCGGGCGATCGCGCTGATGTGCCGCCGCGCCCTGGAGCGGACGGCGTTCGGCCGGCCACTGGCCGACCAGGGGCAGGTCCGGGAGTGGATCGCCGACGCCCGGGTGCAGGTCGAGCAGTTGCGGCTGCTGGTGCTCAAGACGGCCTGGCTGATGGACACGGTGGGCAACCGGGGGGCGCACACCGAGATCCAGGCGATCAAGATCGCCGTGCCGCGTGCCGTGGTGGGGGTGCTGGACCGCGCCATCCAGTTGCACGGCGCCGCGGGCGTCAGCCAGGACGTGCCGCTGGCGGAGCTGTACGCCGCCGCCCGGACCCTCCGGCTGGCGGACGGCCCCGACGAGGTCCACCAGCGCTCCCTCGCCCGCCGCGAACTCCGGCGGCACGCCGGGTAGTCGGCTGCGGCGCCCCGGCCCGGGTGGTGCGGCCGGGGCGGTGCGGCATCCGGGCGGTGCGGCCCGGGCCGGACGGCTCGCAGGGTCCGGGCGGCCGCAGGCGTCCGGGCAGTCCGGAGAGCCCTGAGGGGCCGGTCAGGGCAGGATCACCAGCCGTCCGGTGGTGGTGCCGTCAGCCAGGCGCTGCACGGCGTCGGCGGCCTCGGCGAGCGGCAGCCGTTCCCCGACCAGCGGGCGGATGGCGCCTTCGGCCGCCAGCGCGGTGAGCGACTGGTGGCAGGCGCGGACGGCGACCGGGTCGTGGCGGTTGTAGAGCCCCCAGTGCAGGCCGAGGATGGAGTAGTTCTTGACCAGCGCGTGGCTGAGGGCGGGGGTGGGGACGGTGCCGCCGGCGAAGCCGACCACGACGATGCGGCCCTCGAAGGCGACGCACTTGGTGGACTGGGTGTAGGCGTCGCCGCCCACCGGGTCGTACACGACATCGGCGCCGCGCCCTCCGGTGAACTCCTTGACGGCGGCCACCACGTCCTCCGCGCGCCGGTCGATGACCAGGTCGCAGCCGAGGGTCCGGGCGGTCGCGGCCTTCTCCGGTCCGCCGGCGACGCCGACGACGGTGGCTCCGGCCGCCTTGCCCAGCTGGACCGCCGCACTGCCGACCCCTCCCGCGGCGGCGTGCACCAGCAGCGTCTCGCCGGGCTGGAGGCGGGCACGGCGGTGCAGGCCGAACCAGCCGGTCTGGTAGCCGATGTGCAGCGCGGCGGCCTCGGCGTCGTCCAGACTCGGCGGGGCGGGCAGCACCTCGGTCGCCGGGACGACGACCCGTTCGGCGAAGGCGCCGTGCGGTGGTTTCGGCTGGGCGAGGACCCGTTCGCCGGGGGCGACCTCGGCGCCGTCACCGGCCGCCACCACCTCGCCGCAGAGTTCGACGCCGGGGGTGAAGGGCAGGGGCGGTCGGACCTGGTACTGCCCGCGGCACAGCAGCGCGTCGGGGAAGTTGACGCCGGCCGCCCGGACGGTGAGCAGCAACTCACCCGGCCCCGGCTCGGGTTCGGCGATGTCTTCCAGCCGCATCACGTCGCTCGGCTCGCCGTTGTGGTGGACCTGCCATGCCTTCACGAAGGGGCCTCCGGTGCTCGTCGGACGGTGCGGGGCGGACGGTGCGGTGCGGACGGTGCGGTGCGGACGGTGCGGTGCGGACGGCGCGGTGCGGACGGCGCGGAACAGACTCCGGCGGACGGGGCGTTGGGAACGGACGCGACCGACCCGGGCGGACTGCCCGGGGGTCAGGGCCGCAGCGCGCGCAGCAGCAGGTCGGCGAGGTGGTCGGCGATCTCCCGCGGGGTGAGCCGGCCGTCCGGCCGGTACCAGCTGCCCAGGTGGTGGACCGACCCGAAGTGGTAGTCGACCACCAGGTCGGCCGGGACGGCGTCGCTGAACTCCCCGGTGGCCTGGCCCTCCTCGATCAGGGCGCGGAACCGCTCGTGGTAGCGGCGGCGCGCGGCGCGCACCTCACGGCGCTGCTCCTCGCCGAGCTGGTGCAGGGAGCGGAAGAAGATGGTGGTGTCGTCGAAGTGGTCGATGGTGGTGACGACCACGTCGGCGGCGGCGTCGCGCAGTCGGCGCGCGACGGGTGCGTCGGCGTCGGCGAAGGCGTCGAGCCTCTCCTGCTGGATGCGCAGCACCCGGGCGTAGACCTCGTGCAGCAGGTCGTCCTTGGAGCCGAAGTAGTGGTAGAGCGCGCCCTTGGTGACGCCGGCGGCGTCCACGATCTCCTGGACGCTGGTCCGTTCGAAGCCGTGCTCGGCGAACAGCCGGGTCGCGGCGGAGAGCAGGCGGGTCTCGACGGCACCCCGGCCGCCGGGTGCCTTGCCGGTTCTGTTGGGCACGGTGGCCTCACTCCTCCAGCTTGCGCTGCATGCGGTTCATGGAGCCGAGCCAGCGGTCGGGGTCGGTGGCGCGGGCCACCGCGTAGCCGGCGACCTCGGGGTGGGGCAGTATCAGGAAGCGGTCCTCGGCGATCCCGGCCAGCACCGCGTCGGCGACGTCCTCCGGTTCGATCGCCGTCGGCACCAGCACCAGTTCGCCGGTGCGGCCGGTGGCGCGCAGCATGTCGGTGCGCACGCCCTGCGGGCAGACCGCGTGGACGGCGACGCCCCGGTGGCGGTAGGTGAGCGAGAGCCATTCGGCGAAGGCCAGCGCGGCGTGCTTGGAGACGCTGTACGGGGCGGAGCCGAGGGCGGAGAGCAGGCCCGCGGCGGAGACGGTGGCGACGAAGCGCCCCTCGCCGCGTTCCAGCCAGTCGGGCAACAGGGCGCGGGCGGCCCGGACATGGGACATGACGTTGACGTCCCAGGCCGCCTCCCACGCCTCCTCGCCGGCCTCGGGTCCGCCGGTCGGGGCGATGCCGGCGTTGGCGCAGAAGACGTCGACGGTGCCGCCGAGCGCCTCAAGGGCGGCGGGCACCACGTCGGAGGCGTCGCCCGCGACGGTGAGGCCGCCGATCTCCTCGGCGACGCGCCGGGCGCGTTCGGGGTCGAGGTCGTTGACCACCACGCGGTCGCCCCGGGCGGCGAAGGCGCGGGCGAGAGCGGCGCCGATCCCGCCGCCCGCCCCGGTCACGACGACGTTCTGTGCCTGTTCGGAGTCCATCACGCGGCCTTCCGGTCGGCGGTCGGGTCCGCATACTAACCAGTCGGTAGGGTCTGCGGGAATCCCCTGTGCCCCCGTTGACAGCGGACGGGCGCACCGTGATGCTGAGCGGGCGCTCAGCGGCGGGCGTGTACGGCCCGCCGGCCGCACCCGCGCGGCCGTTCACCGGCGCCCACCCCGGGAGGAACCGACCATGGCAGATCCCCGCGTCCTCACCTCGGCGGACGGCCTGCGGGCCGCGCTCGGGGAGGAACTCGGCCACAGCGACTGGCTGGAGGTCGACCAGCGGCGCGTCGACCTCTTCGCGGAGGCGACCGGTGACCACCAGTGGATCCACACCGATCCCGTGCGCGCGGCCGACGGCCCGTTCGGCACCACCATCGCCCACGGCTATCTGACGCTCGCGCTCATCCCGGTCCTCACCCCGCAGGTGCTGCGGGTGGAGGGGGTGGCGATGGCGGTCAACTACGGGACGCAGAAAGTGCGTTTCCCCGCACCGGTCCCGGTCGGCTCCCGGGTGCGGGCCACGGTCCGGCTCACCGGCGTGGACGACGTCTCCGGTGGCGGCACCCAGGTGACGGCGGCCGTCACCATCGAGCGTGAGGGCGGCACCAAACCGGTCTGCGCGGCGGAGACGGTCACCCGCTACCACTGGTGACAACCGCCGGCGGCGGCCTCGCACACAGACGGCCCCGGCCCGGACCGCGAGGTCCGGCGGCCGGGGCCGTCTTCCACGGGTGGGCGCCAGCAGCCGGCGCCCACCCGTGGTGGCCGCTACTCCTCGTCCTCGCCGAGGAGTTCGCCGCCCTGCTGACGTGCCCGGGAGGCGCGGCCGGAGAGCGCCCGCACCGCGTCCGCGCTCTGACCGCCGCCCGCGCCCAGCCGGGGCAGCAGCTGCGCGGTGAGCAGCGTCGTGAGCGCGGAGGTGTCGCCGGAGCTTCCCTCGGTGTCGACGACGAACGGCCGCGGCGCGCCCTGCGCCAGCGCGGCACCGACGTCCAGCCGGCGCTGCGCCAGCTCGTACTGGAGCACCGCCCGGTTGTCCCGGTAGGAGGTGGCCAGCCGCCGCTGCGCCTTGGCCTCGTTCTCCGCCGCGGTGAGCCCGGCACGGCCGCGGGTCTCGATCTCGAACCGGACGCGCTGAGCCTCGGTCTCCTGCTCCTCCAGCATCTGCGCGACGTCCTTGCGCGCCTGGTTGAGCGCCGCGTTGACCTCGACGATCTTGGCGTCGCGGGTCTTCTTCGACCGCTCGATGTCCATCAGCAGGTTGTCGATGCGGCGCTTGCGGGTCAGCTCCCACTCCTGCTCGTAGGCCACCTTCTCCTTGGCCACCCGCTCCCGGGTCGCCAGGTGCTGGCGGTACTGCACGGGAAGCTGCACATCGGGGATGTTGCATCCCGTGAGCCGCACTCCGTACCGGGCGAGCTGCCGGTTGAGCAGCTCCTGCATGTCGGCGACATCCGAACCGCGCAGGTCGTAGGCGCGCTCGGTGGAGATCTGCCGGCTGCGCTGCCGGATGGCGTCCTGCACCGAGTTGGAGAGCACCAGGTCGAAGTTGCTGGCGCCGATGGTGCGGACGAACAGCACCGCGTCGGTGATCCGGAACTTCAGGAAGAACTCGATCGAGGTGAGCGGCACGTTCTCCCGCGTCGGGCAGGCCACGACCGGCGCCGAGTACGGGATCTCGGTGGAGGTGTCCACCACGAACTCCACCCGCGACCAGGGGTGCCACAGGTAGTGGCGGCCCGGGTCGAGCTCTCCGACGACGGCGCCGTACTTGGTCAGCACGCCGGTGGTGCCCTGCTCGATCTCCACGATCGAGGAGCGCCACCACCACAGCGCGCCGAGGAGCAGGGTGATGGCCCCGAGGGCGTAGGTGGGGACGGCCAGCGCGCTCCAGGCGGTCTCACCGACCACGTTGTCCGACTGCGAGCCGCTGACGGTCATCATGACGCCCGCCAGCAGGGCGAGCAGCCCGAACCACAGCAGCACCGTCCACGTGTTGCGCCGGCTGTTGCGCGGCATCACCACCGGTACCAGCGCGCCGTTGTCGCCGCCACGCAGCAGCCGGGCGATGTCGCCCCAGCCGGCCACGTTCTCCTGGATCACCGAGCCACGGCGGTCGGCCCCTGTCGACTGGCTCATTTACTCGCCCTCCCGCGTGATGTGTTCGGCACCGGACTCCGGGCCGGGCGTGGCCGGCGGTTCCCCGTCCGTTCCGTCCGGGAGCGGCGTGTCGTCGCCGCCCTGCACCGAGGCGCGGATCTCCTCCACCGCCTCGGCGCCGGGGAGTTCGTCCGACTCGGGCTCGACGGCGGCCACGGTGGTGGCCTGCTCGGCGCTGCGCAGCGCGCTGATCTCCTCCTCGCGCTCGACGATGCGCGCGGAGATCTCCGTGAGGCGGCCGCGGATGACGGACATGTCCTCGTCGGAGAACAGCTCCTCGCCGGCCTCGCCGATGATGCCGCGCGCGATGCGCAGGAAGTCGACGGTCGCGGCGTCGCCGGAGCCGATCTTCAGGACCTGCGGGAGGCGGTCGGCGACCTTCTCCAGGCGGTCCAGGACCTGCTGCTGGTAGCGGTAGTTGAGGATCTCGGGCGCCTCGGCGGCGGAGACCGCGCGGATGTCCAGCGCCTGGGCGTCCAGCAGCGCGGCGTTGGCGTGCGCCTCGGACTCGGCCTCGACGAACCGCTGGCGGGCGACGGCGCGGGCCCGGTTGGTCTCGCGTTCCAGTGCGGTGTCCATCTGCGCCTGGTACTGGGCGATGTCGGCCTGGATCGCGGAGAGCGTCTCGTTGAGCGTGGCGAGTTCCTTGGTGAGGTCGCCCTCGTTGTTCTCCTTGCGGAGCTGGAGCTCGTACTCGTGGGTGTAGGCCGCCTTCGCCACCCGCACCATCTCCGGCGCGGCGAGGTCCATCCGGTATTCCTTGCTGGACGGCTCGGCGTGGGTGATGTTGGCGTTGGTCAGCTCGACGGCGGGTCTGAACTGCTGGTTCAGCTGGTCCAGCAGCCGGTTGGTGTTCTCGCCGACCATGTCGTAGATCGCGGAGGCCTCCTGGTCGTAGATGAGGCTCCGGGTGGTCTCGCTGATCGCGTTGTTCAGCTTCTCCTCGAAGCCGCGGACCGCGCCGAGGGTGTAGATGAACTCCACCGGGTCGTTGATGCGGAACTGCACGAAGAGGTCGATCGACGCCTGCACGCCGCTCTTGGTCGGTGCCTCACGGATCGGGGCGTTGAACGGGTACTCGCGCGTGGTGTTGACGATGTACGACACCCGCTTCCACGGGTTGAACAGGGTGATCCGGCCGGGGCCGACGACCTGCTCCAGCTTGCCGAACCGCGTGATCAGCGCCTGGCAGCCGTCCGGGACCATGACCATGCCCTGCCGCCACCACATGAAGACCGTGGCCAGCAGCGTCATCACCCAGTAGTGGACGCCGAAGAACGGGTTGAGCACGGGACCGTCGTCGGAGACCGCTGAGAGGACCAGCCACGCGACGACTCCCGCGGCGATCAGCACCAGCGCGGGCAGCATCGTGACGAAGGTGCGGCCGCGCGGGATCACCATGGGGCAGATGACGTGGACGGGCCCGCCCCGGCCCCGCTTCAGCTCGGTGCGGTTGAGCACCTCGCCGGCGTTGTTCAGCGACGCGGTCTGCTGCTCGATCCGGGTGCCCACCGAGCCGCCCTGCTCGCGGGCGGCCAGGAAGTCGTCCGGGTTGGCGACGGCGGCCGCGGCGTCCTCGGCCCGGGCCCCGGTCTCACCGCCCTGGTCCCGCAGCAGGCCGGTGACCGCCTCGCGAGGGTCTCCCCCCTGCGCGACGGACCGTGCCGCCTGTCGGACGTTCTGTGTCAGGGACACAGGCAACCTCCCCCTCAGTTCGGAATTGCTGTGGTCCGGCCATCAGACCAACCGGGGATTGCGACGCGCCACTCATCGGTACGGTTCCGGCAAATCGTCACCGGCACGTGACCGGAGCGGCCGGCTGCGGCGGCACCGCGACGCCCGCGGCGGGCTCCGGGTCGACGGACGGGCAGCGGCCGGTCACCCGGTGCTGTGGCGGGCGCCGACCATCCGCAGCGCCAGCTGGGCGTACAGCTCGCCCAGCGCCTCCGGGGAGTCGGGGCCCGCGGGGTCGTACCAGCGGGCGATGTCGATGCACAGCGAGAGCACCGCCCGGGTCGTGCCGCGCAGGTCGGGCACGGTGAACTCACCGGCGGCCACGCCGTCCTCCAGGACGGTGCGCAGGATCTCGCCGGAGCGGCGGCGCAGCGCCTGGATCTCCGCGTAGTGGCCGGGCTCCAGCGCGGTCAGCTCGTACTGCACCACGCGGGCGCGGGTGTGGTGTTCGGCGTGCCAGCGGACGAAGGCGGTGACGGAGCGGGCCAGTCGCTGGGCCGCCGTGCCGCCCGCCGCGGAGGCGTCGCCGAGGATGCGCACCGCGCGCCGGTGGCCGTAGGCGCTGATCTGGTGGAGCAGCTCCTCCTTGGTGCGGTAGTGGATGTAGAGGGCGGCCGGGCTCATCCCGGCCCGGGCGGCGATGTCGCGGGTGGTGGTGGCGTGGAAGCCCCGTTCGGCGAAGGCCGCGACGGCGGCGAGCAGCAGCCGGCCGGCGGTCTCGTGTCCGGCCGACGCCACGAGGCCGTCACGGGAGCTGTCGGGCTCGGGTGACGGGGGCTGCTCGCCGTCCACGTGCGCTGGCATGGTGCCTCCGGGGCGGTGCGGTGGTCACCGGTTCCCGGCCGGGAACCGGTGCGGCAGAGCGTACACCGAGGGGTGAGCGATCGCTTAGCACGGCGCCCGGCTCAGCACGCGCGGACCGCCCCGGCCGCCCTCAGCCGGCCGGCCGCTCAGCCGCCCGGCACCGCCTGCGGCCGCTGGTCGAAGACGACGAGCGCCCGGCCGCCGCGCCCCCGCGACATCGCGGCGAACGCCTCGGGGACCTGGTCCAGGGTGATCCGGTCGGTGACCAGCGCGGAGAGATCCAGCCGGCCGGCCCGCACATGCTCGGCCAGCACCGGCAGGTCCCGCTCCGGGACGCTGTCACCGTAGACGCAGCCCGTGAGGGAGCGGGCGGTCAGGAAGAGCTCCAGCGCCGAGAACGCGACCTGCTGGTCCTTGCCACCGATCCCCACCACGGTCGCCCGCCCGCCGCGCCGCGTGGCGCTCCACGCCGCACGGATGGTCTCGGCACGACCGGCGCACTCGACGGCCACGTCCACGCCTCCTCCGGTCAGTTGCCGCACCTCGCGTGCGGTGCGGTCGGAGGCGAGCAGGAAGTCGGTGGCTCCGCAGGCGCGGGCCAGTGGTTCCTTGTCCGTCGAGACGTCGACCGCGATGATCCGCCCGGCTCCCGCGATCCGGGCCGCCTGGAGCACCGACATGCCCACTCCCCCGATCCCGACGACCAGGACCGTCTCGCCGGGACGGACCCGGGCGCTGTGGTGGATCGCGCCGTATCCGGTGAGCACGGCGCAGCCCAGCAGCGCCGCCTCGGTGAGCGGCAGCCCGTCCGGCAGCGGCAGCACGCAGCGCTCGGGAACCACGGTCTCCTCCGCGAAGGCGGCGACCGTCAGCCCCGGGTAGAGGTCGCGGCCGTCCTCGTCGGTGGCGTAAGCGACGGTGGTGCCGGCGTTGGCGGCCTCGCAGAGCCACGGCTCGTCCAGCACGTCGCAGAAACGGCACCGCCCGCAGGACGGCGCCCAGTTGAGGACGACCCGCTGTCCCGGCGCGACGGCGGTGACGCCCTCGCCGACCGCGACCACGGTGCCGGCGCCCTCGTGACCGAGGACGGCCGGCACCGGCTGGGCGAGTGTGCCGTTGGCCAGGGAGAGGTCGGAGTGGCAGACACCGGCGGCGGCCAGCCGCACCCGGACCTGACCGGGTCCGGGTGGCGGCAGATGGACGCGGGTCAGCCGGGGCGGTTCTCCGACGGCGGTGAGGACCGCCGCTCGGACCGGCTCGGTGGCGCGAGCGGCGGCAGGGTGCACGGCGGGCGGGTGAGGCTCCATGCCGTCAACCTAGCGACACCTCCCTCCGGTGTCAGCAGGCCGGGAGCGCCACGATGACGGGGACGGGAACCCTCCCGCGCCCCGGCGGGCGCGAGGGAGCGTGTCACGGGCAGGGCAGCGGCGGCGCCGCCGGCCGCCCCGGCGGGTCCGCCACGGACGGTGCCCCGGGGCTCACCGCCGGGCGGAGCGGCGTCCGGCGCCGCGGTGCGGGGGAACAGGGATGCGTACAGACTGGGATCGTTCATGCGCTTACCGTCCGCCCATTCGAGTACGGATACCACCCCAGAGCGGCGGATCGCCCGGAAAGCTACCCAAAGGTGTGATCACGGGGCAGGCCCGTGCGGAGCGTGCCACCGTGCGCCGCTGCCGTCCGCCCGAAGTGCTGTGGGATCAAAGAGCCATGACGACTCGGCGCCACCCCAACGACCGGCTGCGCGCGCTGCTCCGCGAGGCCGACTGGACCCAGGAGGCGCTGGCCCGCGCCGTCAACGCGCTGGGCGCGGAGATCGGTTGCCCGTTGCGCTACGACCGCACCGCCGTGGCCCACTGGCTGTCGGGCACGCAGCCCAGGAACCCGGCGCCGCAGCTCGCCGCCGAGGCCCTGTCGCGGCGGACCGGACGCCCGGTGACGCCCCAGGCGGCGGGGTTCACGGCGGTGTCCCAGGAGCCTCCCGCCCTCGACCCGGTGACCGGCTTCGCCGACCTGTGCCGGGACGACGCCGACAGCGACCGCCGGGGGCCGCTGCGGCAGCGGCCCTACCGGGTCGCGGAGTCGGTGGTCGCCGAGTTTCCGGTGACCGTCCCCGCCCCGGCCCGGCCGTCCGGCACACACGCCGAGCAGACCACCGCGCTGCGGGACGCGGCGGCGTTCTTCGCCGGCTCGATCGACTCCCACGGAGGGCTGCACGCCCGCAGCGCCCTCGCCTGTTACCTCGCCGACGACGTGACCCCCATGCTGACCGCCCCCCGCCCGGAGCGGGCGCGCGCCGAGATCCTCACCGCCGCCTCCCGGCTGGCGTTCCTGCTGGCCCGGATGTACGAGGACGGCAGGCTGCACGGGCTGGCGCAGCGGTACTACTCCTTCGCCTACCGGCTGGCCGTGGAGTCGGGCGACAGGGTCTCCTGGTGTCTGGCGGTGCGGGCGATGAGCGCGCAGGCGGACCGGCTGGGTCACCTGCCGTCGGCGCTGCACCTGGCGGAGGCGGCGGGGCGCGCCGCTCACGGGGTGCCGCCCGCTCAGCAGGCCTATGTCCGCTCCCAGTTGGCCGTGGTGCTGGCGCGCAGCGGGGACCGCCGCGCCGCTTTCGGGGCGCTGTCCGCGGCCGAACGGGCGGCGGCACGTTCACCCCGGGGCGGGTCACCGTTCGACTCCTACCCCAGCGCCGCCCTCGCGTTCCAGACCTCCGTGGCGCTGGAGGCGATGGACGACCTTCCGGGTGCCCTGGCCGCGCTGCGCCGCTCCGCCACCGAGCGTCCCGCGAGTGATGTGCGCGGGCGCACCCTCACGCAGGCGCGATTCGGTCAGCTTCTGCTGCGCACCGGTCATCTGGAGGAGGCGTGCGTGGCCTGGAGGTCGTTCCTCGCGGGGCAGGAACGGCTGCGTTCCGGCGACGCGGAGCGGGCGCTGCGCGACATGCGCTCGGCGCTGCGGCCGTTCCGCAACCGCCGGGGCGCCGCCGAACTGCTGGCCCGCTCGGCGCCGCGCCGCGAGGAACGCCCCGTCCCGTCCTGAGCGCGTGTTCGAGACCGGCCGCCCCCGCGCCGCGCGGTCCGCGGGCGGCGGTCAGTCCTGGCCCGACAGGAACTGGGTGGCGGCCAGTTCGGCGTAGAGCCGGTCCTCGCGGACCAGTTCGGCGTGGGTCCCGACCGCCCGTACGCGCCCCGCGTCGACCACGATGATCCGGTCGGCGAGCACCACGGTCGACAGGCGGTGGGCGACGACCAGGACGGTGGTCTCGCGCGCCACCTCGGCGACGGTGTCGCGCAGGGCGGCCTCGTTGACGGCGTCGAGCTGGGAGGTCGCCTCGTCGAGCAGCAGCAGCCGCGGGTTGCGCAGCAGCGCCCGCGCGATGGCGACCCGCTGGCGCTCGCCTCCCGACAGCCTGGTCCCGCGGTGGCCCACCGGGGTGTCCAGGCCCTCCGGCAGCCGGTCGACCAGCCCGTCCAGCCGCGCGGTGCGCAGCGCCTCGTGGAGCCGCTCCCCGGTGACGTCGGGCGCGCCGAGCAGGAGGTTGTCACGGAGGCTGCCGGAGAGCACCGGGGCGTCCTGCTCCACGTAGCCGATGGCGGCCCGCAGCCCGTGCAGGTCCCAGGAGCGGATCTCGCGGCCGTCGACCAGGATCTCGCCGTCCGTCGGGTCGTAGAAGCGCTCGATCAGGGAGAAGAGGGTCGACTTGCCCGCGCCCGAGGGGCCGACGAAGGCCGTCATCCCCCGGGGCGGGACGGTGAAGCTGACGCCGTGGTGGATCTCGGGCAGCTCGGGGCCGTAGCGGAACCGCACCTCACGGAAGGTGACGGAGGCGGGCTCGCCGGCCGGGGCGGGGAGCGGCGCCGCCGCGGCCTCCACGGGTTCGGCGGGCAGCGCGTGGGCCTCCTGGATGCGGCTGACCGCGGCGGAGCCGACGTTGTACTGGGCGATGGCCCGGACGAACTGGGAGACCGGGAGCATCAGGTAGAAGACGTAGAGCAGGAAGGCGACCAGGGTGCCGATGTCGATCTGCCCACCCGCCACCCGGGCCCCGCCGACGCCGAGCACGGTGAGGAAGGCGACCTGGGTGGAGAGGCCGGCCGCGTTGGAGGCGATCGCCTGCCAGAGCGCGGCGCGCACCCGCTGGCGCCAGGACTCGTCGGTCGCCGCGTGGACCGCCCGCTCCTCGCGCGGTTCGGCTCCGGCCGCCTTCACGGTGCGCAACGCGCCCAGCGACCGCTCCAGCGTCGCCCCGATCAGGCCGACCGACTCCTGCGCCTGCTTGGTGGCCGCTCTGATCCGGGGCGAGACCACGGCGATGACCAGGGACGTCAGGCCGATCACGCCGAGGGTGACCGCGAGCAGCACCACGTCCAGCACGGCCATCATCACCAGGGTGGCGACGAGCAGCAGCCCGCCGGTGCCCATCCCGATCAGGGCTTCGGTGGTCATCGCGCTGAGCAGGGTGGGATCGGCGGTGGCACGGGAGATCAGGTCGCCGGGTTCGCTGCGGTCGACGGCGGATATACGCAGGCGCAACAGGTGGGAGGTGAGGGAGCGGCGCGCCTGGAGCACCACCGACTCGGCGGCCCGCTGGAGCACGTACCCGCCGAGCGCGCCGAGGCAGGCGTTGACGAGGACCAGCAGGGTCATCAGTGCGAGGAGTCCGGCGACGCCCCGGTCGGCGGAGAGGTCGTCGATGAGCTGGCGGGCCACGAGCGGGAGGGCGAGCCCGGCCGCGCCGGTGGTCAGCGAGAGGAGGGCACCGAGGGCGAGCAGCCGCCGGTGGGGGCGGATGTACCCCAGCAGCACCTGCCAGGGTGGCGGGGTCTCCGGGGGCGGTGCTGATGGTGCGGTCTCGGTCGGGGCCGTGGCGGTGGTGTCGCCCGGCGCGTTTCCAGCGTCAACCGGCGTCGTCATGGCGCGAATACTAGGTCGCCCCACCCCGAGGCGTCCGGGGGAGGTGCCTCTATGTCTTTCGTCAAGGCGCCCGTGTCGGGTTTGGGGTGGTTCGGGGTTGCTGGGTTATGCGGCGAGTT
>NZ_BHZI01000106.1 GCF_004305975.1 Streptomyces otsuchiensis | reverse complement strand
GCGGCCGGGAGTCCGGCGACACCGCACCAGGACCGCACGTCGGCCGAGGCCGCAGGGCCGAACGCGGCCAGGTAGCGGCGGACCATCGCCCGGCCGACCGGGTCGGAGTCGTCCTGCGGCAGCGGGTCCACCTCCCGCCCGAGCCAGGTGGAGACCGGCAGGTTGCGCACCCCGGCCCGCTGCCGCCACAGGCCGCGCGGCGGCAGCTGCACCATCGGGATGAGCGCGGCGACCAGCATCTCCCCCAGTGCGCGCGTCCCCGCCTCCGGCCAGCGCCCGGCCACCGCACGCGCCAGTTCGCCCATGGACCGCGGTTCGCCGTCGGCCATCACGGCGCGGCCGGCGGCGGCCAGCTCGTCCAGATCGATCCCGTCGAGTTCGCGGCGGTAGACCCCCAGTACTCGCTGGCGCAGCATGGCGTTGTGCCGCCCGCGCCACGCGAGGACGTCGTCGGCGGTCACCAGGTGGACGGTGCGGCGCATCAGATGGGTGCGGACCACGCCGCGCCCGGTCAGCAGCTCGGAGAGCTCCGCCGGGTCGAAGTCGCGCAGCCGCGAGGCGAGCCCCACGAACGGCTCCTGCGGTTCCTGCGCCTGGATGCCGCAGAGCCGGGCGACGGCGTCGCGGGCGGAGAGGTCCGCCCGCTCCAGGAGGAGCTGCCGGGCGAGGGTGGCGCGGTTGAGCGCGCGGGAGCTGAGGACGGGGGCGGCGCTCACGCGGCGGCCCCGCTCGTGCGGCCGGACCGGCTCGTGCGGATCGTCCGGGCCGCGTGGATCATCCGGGCCGCGTGGACCGTCCGGCTCGTACGGATCGTCCGGCTCGCCTTGCCACTCTCGCTCATCCGGTCCCTGCCTCTCGCTCTGGTGCCGCCGGTACGTGCCCCACCGGCGCGGCCACACGAGGAGCATGACAGGGAATGCGGACAGGATCTGTCCTCTTCTCCGCGCGTGCGCCGCGCATCGACTGAGCGACCATCGCTATTCTTTACGATGAGCGCAAAAAATGGCGTAGAGTGAAAGCATGAACAAGCGAGACAAGATCGACGACATCATCGACATCGTCCTCCCGCTCCCCGCGTCCGCCCCCGAGGACGCGGACGAGCCGGCGCGGGCGGCACAGGAAGCCGTGAAGGCTGAGATCAGCAGCCAGAGGGAGGTTTTCGAGCGCTACCTCCGCGTGGCTGACGGAGCCGGAGCGGAACCGCCGCACGGCGACGTCCTGCTGAACGAGATCGATCGCGCGCGTACGGAGATGCGGGAGGCCGAGGACCGCATGCGCATGCTGATCGCCTACGGCCGCGAGTTCATCACGCCGCAGCCGTACCCCCTCAAGGCGCTCGCGGCGGCGGCGGGGATGTCGATCTCGGGAACCCGCAGCGCGTACACGTCGGACGAGACCGTCTCCGTCGCGGAACGGACCGGACGCCGCCCGGCCCCGAGCCGAACCGCCACGGCTGACACGGCGACGGAGTCCGGCCGGCCCGGCGCCTGACGGCGGGAGCTCCTCAGCGCTCCGCGATGCCGACCTCGAAGAGGTCGTCGCAGACGACGATCGCCTCGCTGCCGACTTCGTCCGCGGCGATGGTGTAGCCCTCACTCTCACCCGGGAGGACCACGTCGAGCTGCGTCGCGGGCTCCCAGCACTCGGCGTTCGCCGAGGCCTCGCTCACGGTGCGCAGTTCGAGCACCATGCGCTCGTCCGGCTCGAAGGTCAGCGGGCCGATCGGCGCAGCCTCCTCGGTCGCGGCTTCGCCGACCGCGTCGCCGTCGGCGTTGAGCGGGGTGACGGCGGGGAAGCCGTTGATCTCGCAGTTCTCGGCGCCCATGTTGATCAGTTCGAGCGTGTGGACCTGCCCGCCCGCGCCGTTGTCCTCCGGTCCGGTGAGCGCCGGTTCCATGACCTCGCCCCGGCAGGGTTCGACGGTGCCGCCCGCCGGGTCGCCGCCGTCCGCACCGAGGTCGTCGGTGTCGTCGGTGTCGTCCGTCTCGTCCGGGTCGTCGGTGGTGTCAGGGTCTTCGTCGGTGGCCGAGGTCTCCTGCCCGGCCGCCGCGCCGTCGTCGTCATCGCCGGAGCCGCAGGCCGAGGCGGCGAGGGCGAAGGCGGCGACGAGGGCGATGGACAGGGCACCGCGGGGACGCCGACGGGCGGTGGACCGTCCGGGGCGGCCGGGGCGTCCCGGGGTTGCGGCGATCGCGGCGACCGTGTTGGCGTGGGTGTTGGGGATGGTTTCGTCCTGGTTCGTGGCTTCGGTCTCGTGATCCATGTCATCCCGCGTGCCCGGCGCACAGCGATTCATACCGAGTAGGTACGTCCGAACCGGATGGGCGGAGGCGGCGGGGAATAGCGCCGAACCTGCAGAACGTTGAGAGTTCAACTAAAGTGAGGCCGTAGGCCAAGGAGGTCCACCATGCCCGCGATCACCGTCGAGAACCCGCTGACTCTGCCCACCGTCGCCCCGCCCGCGTCCCCGGAGGCCCGCACCCGACCGGTGCTCGGCGTCGTCACGGCCCCGACCGGCTTCGAGGGCGAGGGCTTCCCGGTGCGCCGCGCATTCGCGGGCATCAAGTACCGCCACCTCGACCCGTTCATCATGATGGACCAGATGGGCGAGGTGGAGTACGCGCCCGGAGAGCCCAAGGGCACGCCCTGGCACCCGCACCGCGGCTTCGAGACCGTCACCTACCTGATGGACGGAACCTTCGTCCACCAGGACAGCGAGGGCGGCGGCGGCGTCATCAACGACGGCGACACCCAGTGGATGACCGCCGGCTCCGGCCTGCTCCACATCGAGGCACCGCCGGAGCAACTGGTCATGACCGGCGGCCTGTTCCACGGAATCCAGCTGTGGGTCAACCTGCCCGCCAAGGACAAGATGACCAGCCCCCGCTACCAGGACATCGGCGGCAGCAACGTCAAGCTGCTGACGACGCCCGACGGCGGCGGCCTGCTCCGCCTGATCGCGGGCGACCTCGACGGCCACAGCGGCCCCGGGATCACCCACACCCCGATCACCCTGGTCCACGCCACCGTCTCGCCGGGCGCCGAGATCACGCTGCCCTGGCGCAGCGACTTCAACGGCCTCGCGTACGTCCTCGCCGGCAGCGGCAGCGTCGGCACCGACCACCGCCCGGTGGAACTGGGACAGACCGCCGTCTTCGGCGACGGAGACTCCATCACGGTGCGCGCCGACGAGAAGCAGGACGCCAACACCCCCAACCTGGAGGTCATCCTGCTCGGCGGACAGCCGATCCGGGAGCCGATGGCGCACTACGGCCCGTTCGTCATGAACAGCCAGGCCGAACTCAAGCAGGCGTTCGACGACTTCCAGGCCGGCCGCCTCGGCCGCGTCCCCGCCCCGGTCCCCCACACCGACGCCGGCGCCACCTCCTCCGAGGACTGACGCCCAGGCCGCGCCCTCCACGGCCCGACCACCACAACGCCCGCCGGGCCCGACCGTCTTGACGACGGCCGGGCCCGGCGGGCGTATAGGTTCACGAACGGCCGGGATCGACCGGGCCGTCGGCCCGCCATCCGTCCTGGCGAGGGATGCCTGCCATCCCGTCGTCCTCACCGGCAGGCGGCTCGGCGCCAGGCTCGGGGTGACTTCCAGGTGCCGACACATCACCGGACGGGTCCACCGACCAGGCCCGCTGCTCCGGCCGCTGGCGAACACGGGAGTCGACGGACTCCGTTGCGGACGTATCTCCACCCGCTTCCTCCCACGGTCGCCCTCTCACCGTCGCGTGCCCAGCCAGGTCAGCCTCCATCTCGTCGGCCTCAACCGGCTTGCCGTGCGCACGCAGGAGCCGGACGAATCGCTGAACAACGAGGTCCCGGTCGTCGTCGTCCTTCTGGAAGCCAAGACTGTCCAGAAGGTCCACGAGCACATCCGACGGAGAGCTGTCTTGTCGGCCATGGCCAGGGTCCGTTCGTTCGTTCTCATGGAGGCGCCGGATCACCTCTTCAGAAACCATGGAGGCCAGCAGATCGTCGTCGTGCGCGGGCTGCCCGGTTGGTGTCACCAGCCGATGGAACGGCTCAGCCACGTCGGAGTTGTTCGCCGCAGCGGAGATCCTCGCGAGTGGGCCGATCATGGACACGGCGTTCTCGACATCGTTGTTGTGCCGCGCGAGCCACCAGACGACCGCGCTGCCCGCACTGGCCAGCACGTCGTCGGCAAGGTAGGCACGCCGCTCCCGCTCGCGCTTGACCTCGCGGTGCCACAGTTCGGTTTCGCGTACCTCCTCCTCCATGCGCCGCAGCTGGTCCAGTCCTTCGGCGTCGACAGTCACCTTGATGTCCTGCGCCCAGGCGGCCACCACACCGGACACATCCTCGGAGGGGGCCGCGAGGGCGGCTTCGAGGAGATGCCGTGTGAGGTCGAGCCTGCTGGGGTGTTCCCGTCGCGTCACGGCCTGGATTCTGCTCAGCACCGATGAGACCGCGATGTTCTGGTTGGCGGCGTCGCGGTTGAACTGAGTGATTTCCGAGACGCGTTCCGCAGCACGCCACCACACCGTCGCCGATACGACGAAATCGAAACCGGGCGCGGAACTCGCGACCGCGACGGAGTCGATCTGGGCTCTACGGGCCGGGCGCTCCGTCGGGACGTCCTTGTAGGTCGGCGGCAACTGATCCGGTTCGGCGTCGTACCGCTGCACGCCCCGAGGTGCCGAGACCTCCGACCAGAGCAGAATCAGTGCTGTGCCTGACATCGCCGTGGCGGCGACAAGCACGGTGAGCAGCGTCTGCCACTCGAGCCCCACCCCAAGGGCGGCGGGCACCGCGCCCGCGAGGACGATCAGCGAGTACCTGACGGTGGTTGTCACACGGTCTCCCGAGAACTAGCGGCGCCGGGGACCGAGATGCTCAGCCCCTGCGCGTCATCGATCTTCTGCCAAAGCCGCGCCGCTGTCTGACGCGCTTCCTGGGGCGCCCCCTTGGCCGTGGAGGACTGCCGTGACCACTCGTAGGATGTGCGGTAGAGGGCTGTGAGACAGTCAGCACGCCGGGCTGCCGCGACGAAGTCATCCAGCACCCCTGGTGCGTGAGAGCCCCGCATCAGTGCGTTCAGCCATAGGTGGACCGCTGGCTTCCAGCGAGTGGGATCGCCCCGGCTCATCAGGTGACACCAACCCCGCCGCCACGCACGTCGCCTGAGCGCGTCCCTGGAGCGCTCAGGGCCCAGGAGTTCCGCCAACATGACGAGGTTGGCGTCCGCTCTTTTTGGCAACGCCTCACACAGACGGCCGATAACCTGGTCGTACAAAGCACGTTCACGCGCGGCAAGCTGGAGCATGGACTCACGTGCGTGGTCCGAACCGTTCACCCCGCCGCGCACGGCCAGGTTGTGCAGTCGGACCAGCGCCTCGTTGGGGTACGAGGCCACCAGGACACGCTCACAGACCTGCACCACCACCTGGGCCCGGTCCGGGGTGAGAGTGCCTTCCCGCGCCCAGTGGTACAGGCGGGCACGGACAGCGCGACCATGCCGCTCATCGCACGCGCCGCGTCCGAGCGCTGCGATCGATTCCGCTACGAGGCCGCTCTGGTTGGGCCCCGTCCATGACTCGACCACGGCGAGAAGTTCGTCCTGCCCGTCCGTGCGCAAGCACAGCTCGGCCAGACGCTCCACGACGCGAAGGCGCTGCTCCGGGCTCAGAAGGGTGTCGCCCACTTCTGCTGCCCAGGTGATGAACTCCCCTCGCAAATCGGGAAAGTACCGCCAGAAGTGAAGCCGGACCGCCTCGTCCTGGGCCCAGCGGTCGAATCTCACGACTCCGCCGGATTCAGAGACTCCACCCACGTCTGCCAGCTGGCGGGAGAAGTCGGGCCGGACAAGTGGATGTGCCTCTGGGTCCTCGCATTCGAGCCGCTTCAGAAGCCGCTGGGCCGCATGGTGCACCACGTCCACCGATGTCCCGGAGTACATGGCTGCCGCGAGCAGAAGAGCCCTCGGCCGGCACTCGGAGTGCTTGTTGAGGAGCTTGGCGACGTCCGAACTCTGGTCACCCATCTCCTTGACCGCGTCCTCACACCACGCGGACCAGCCGGCCGACGGCTTCGTCGTCCTGCCGTGGTCGATGCGCACGGCCAGCCAGGCGATGTCCCGCATGGAGGCAGTCGCGATGAACGACACGAGCTTCTCGGAAACGGTAAGGTCCGCGGCCGTGGTGCGCAGACCGTGCGCCCGCAAATGGGAACGCAGAACGCCCAGGGCGTTGGGCCTGCCCACCGAGACGACAAGCGGCTGAAGCTGGGCATCGAGGTGTCGGCGCAGACCGTGGGGAAGAACCACCACGAGGTGGGCGCCGACCTCTTCGCACTCCGCTCGGTACGCTCGCACGGACCGCTCAACCGCGGTGTACTGATCCGCCCCGTGACGGGACAGGTCGATCGTGTACCGCTGGCCGGGCGAGAGGGGGAGACGATCGTCCTCCTCCGCTCGGTCCAGCGTGAGCTCACTGATCACGCCCGACGTGCCACGAATCCGGCACAACATGACCGTGGCCGCCGCATGCCGGCCAGCGCCGGGCGGGCCGTCCAGCAGAACGGTTGAACCCGGCTTGGCGATCCGCTCGACGGCAACCCCGAATCGAGCCGGAGGAACGAACAGCGCGACAAGCCGTTCACGCTCTTCCCGCGCCATCCGGAGACCCTCGCGGGGAGGCGTGTACGAAGGCGCCGCGATATAGACGTTCTGGGTACCCTTGCCCGTGTTGACAGCCCCATGCGTGTCATACACGAAGGCGCGGTCCCCGGCGGCCGTCATCCGCTGTCACGCTTGTCGCGGGACGTCCCGAAATTCTGCTCGACGCCGCGGAAGTCACCGCGCTCCGCGTAGTTGATTCCCGTGTTCTCGCCGATGAACTGCGGACCGTTGTTCTGCGCTCCGCGACCGGTGTTCACGGGCCCGCGGGAGTCGCTGACGACGGTCCCGCCGAAGTCCCTTCCGATCGTGCCGACGCCGCCGCGCTGGTTGTACGTCGTGACGTCGGTGTGGACGTTCGTGGAGTCCGCCGAGTGGTCGTTCACCTGTGATTCGACAGATTCGGCCAGCTCACTGCCGCGATCGACTTCGGCCAAGTGCCTCACGCATTTGACAACATCATTGCCGATCTGCGAAAGCGCCGGTTGCGCGGCACTGTGATCGAGGCACCGATACTGGTAGTCAGCGATGAAGGCCAGCTCCGGCGGCAACGACTGCCGCTCAAGGCGCGTTCCGTAGCCGACAAGCACGGGAATGATGATCGCACCGTCCTCGTTCGCTTGGATGATCTCCCGCCGGGTCCAGTCGTTGGGGTCCATCAGAGCAGGGGTCGACCCGTTCGCAACCGTTGCTTCGCACCAGCCATGACCGATGACAACAATCATGACTTCGCATTCCCTGACAGCGCGCACCAACTCTTTCGGGAAGGCAGTGCCGGCTCCGATGGACTTGCTGTCTTTGAACACGCGCTCGTCACCGAACCTGCGCGACAGCTCACGCTCGATGAGGTTTGCTGTCTCATCGCCGTATCCGGTGCGGTAGTTGATGAAAATTTCGGGCATGACTGATCTCCGTGATGGCGTGGGCGAATCGGCCGTCAGCTGACGACCTGGTCCCGTGTTGGACTCTTGTGAATTAGTTCCGGGGACGCCGTTGGACCTTCAGCGCGTTCAAGCCGCTAGCTCCGAGAGGAGCCGGTCAGGGCAAGGTTGAGCGAAGGCTGCAGCGCGGCAACCGCGTCACAGCTCCGGAAACGGGAAAGTTCTCGATCGAGAGCGCGGAGGTCACACGCGATGGTCGCGGAAGACACCTGCGGGGCGAGCCCAAGCAGGTCACCGGCGATATGACATGCGTGCTCCACCTCGCCGGACGCAGCGTGCGCGAGCGCCCTCCGCACCCCGTAGCGCAGTCGGTTGCGAGTCGCGTTCGGTGCGAGACGAGCGCACTCCACATCGAGGACAGCAGCGGCCGCCCGCGGCCGCCCCAGGTCGTAGAGGCACCACCCGGTGCTCATCGCTGCGGGGTCGGGCACGTGTGAAGTGCCAAGGACCGGCCCTTCCCCCGCCTCCTCGGCAGCGCGAGCCAGCAGATCGCGGGACTCCTCCAGCCGCCGCATACACGGACCTTCATCACCCGCCACCGCGTGCCCGAGGGCTTCGTGCTGGGCCGCCAAACCCCGAACTCGCGGAGGTAGCTGGCTGTGCTGAGCCATGGCCGCAAGACTGACGGTCTCTTGTGCCTCTCGCTTGTAGACCCTCGTCAGAGAACGCCGCACGTGAACAAAGGCACGCATCGAGTGATCGCCTGCTACCTCCGCGAGGGCGGCGGCGTTGTCGAGCCACTGGTCGGCGTCAGCGTCGTCCCCTGCTTCTTGTGCCATCCAGCCCGAGAACTCCGCGTAGCGGGAAGCAAGATGGATGAGCGCGCCGCGCTCGCTGGAAGAGACACGCGAAGCGGCCTGGATCACGGAACTGGTCTGAAATCGGAGCACAGGCAAGAGAGCTGTCGGGGGACCTGCCTGGCCGAGTAGCCGCATCTGGTCGAACTGACCCCGAAGGGAATCGAACAGGCTCTCCGATGCCACGCCCGCGCTGTATGCCACGCCAGATATGCCTGTCGTTGACGAGTCGCCGGCGCCGGCCAGTGCCCGGCCCCCCACGAGCGTGCCCATCGTGGCCAGTACTTGCCTCCGCCCAACGGCTGTCTGCTCTGTAACTGTCGGGCGCCCGGGAGTTGCGTTCGTGGCCGTCGAGTCAATCAGGCGCCAGAGGCTTCCGGCAGCCTTGAGCTCAGCGTCGCAGCGTCGTGCGAGAGCAATCGAGGGACGCTTGAGACCTCGTTCAACCTTGCTGAGATGGCCCTTGTCGTAGTTGACCGCAGCGGCGAAATCGCTCAACGACACGCCTGCTTCTTGCCGGAGACGCCGCAGCTCCAGTCCGAACGACCGGGATACGCGCATGTCACATACACCCCTTAGGGCTATCGACAATGAAGATCGGGGAGACAGAACACCAGGTGCGGTTCCGAGGCTGAGTCTTCCACGGTGCAAGCCCGAGAAGTGACCGACGGGAGGGGTTGCCCGTTGCCTCTTTGCCTCAGCGTGGGCAGCTCTCCGTGCCCCCCGCCGCGCGGCAAAGGCCCCGGCTGAGCGCTGACTACCTTCCTAAGCTGCGGAAACAGCGCACTCATGGTGCGTTCGGGCCATGAGTAGCCGCGCAGGGCGTCCACTGGCGCGCGGAGACGTGCGACCACAGTCGTCCGGGCACCGGCGTACGCCCCGCGCGGGCAATAATCTCGCTCACCGGGATAGCTCCCCGGCCCACGTGGTTGATGGAAGCAGACGACAAGCTGTCGCACAGATCTGCAAACCTCTGCCAGTACCCCCTCCCGCAGGCGGCCGGACGGGGCTTTCCCAACTCATTGGTTATCAGCATCTAACCGCCGATTAGGTGATTTGATGTGCCTATCACCGGGGAGGGCGGAGCGCCCATCCCTCGAAGAAGAGGTGGGGGTGACGCGCGGTGCGGTTGATGTTGTCCGTGTCCACGACGGCGAGGGCGATTCCCTGGTCCGGTGTACTGGCCCCTGGCCGGTCGCTGGTCTACGACGTCCTCGGGCGGAATGCGCCCGAGTTGGGGCGCAAGCTACACGGTGACGGCTGGGGCCCTCACGGGATGATGCCGTTCGGGCACTCGGCCCCCGTCTTCCCGCACGCGCGGAAGACCCGGGGCAGCTACACGGCCGGAGGACCGGGAGCGATCGAGTTCGGCAGCCCGCTGATGGAGATCGTGGAGCCGCTGGCGCAGGGGCTGGCCGGACGCGAACTCCTGGACTGGGGCGGGGTCGCCCTGCGTCTTACCGGCCTACGGGCGCTGGAGCCACCGTCGTTCGGCTCCGGGCGGGCAGTATTCCGCACCACGACACCCGTCGTGGTGAAGGGCTCCGGGCGCGATGAGAACGGCGAGCGTGTAACGCGGCAGGAGTGGCTGCTGCCGGACGACCCGAGCTGGCCCGTCTACGTGCAGCGCAATCTGGAACGCAAGGCGGAGACCCTCGGCCTCAAGCCGGACGTGCGGGTCGAGTCGGTGGGTTGGGTGGGCCCGAAGCGGTCGTTCGCAGTCGGCCAGGGCAAGAAGCCGGGCTGCGCGGTCGAGGTCGCGGTATCAGGCGATCCGGAACTGCTGGGAGCGCTGTGGAGTTGGGGCCTCGGGCAAGCCAACTCCGCCGGATTCGGGTGGATCACCGCATGAGCGCCGCCGAACTGCCGGGCCGTGCCGAACGAAGCCGGCCGCAAGCTGGTCGTGCAGACGGTTCGCGACGAGTCCGCCACCACCGTCGCCCACCGCACAATCAAGCGGTCCGTGGCCTACGGTGAACTGCTCCACCTGGTCGCCCTCTCACTCGCCCGGCACTGCCTGGAGGGCACCCCGTACAAGCCGTTCCGAATCTGGTGGTGAGCGGCGGACGCACGTTGTCGTCGTCTACGACACGGACGCTGATCACAACGCGGCGATCCTGCGCACCTGTCGCAAGTACTTGCACCACGTGCAGCGCAGCATCTTCGAGGGCCAGCTGAGCACGGCGTAGAGGGGATGTGGGTGGACGCCCCCGGGACGCGGTGGTCCTCATCGCCCCTGCGAGGGGTAGCAACCGGCGAACGCTCGGCAGACCGGCTGGGGGTTGGACGGTCCTCATCGCCCCCGCGAGGGGCCGGAAGCCGGGTGTCCGCCAGCCCGATCAGTGACGGACCCGGTGGCGGCACGCGGGTCACCTCACGGGCGGGCAGGGACGGCGCGGGGCAGTTCGGATTCGAGGCAGGTGCGGAAGGTGCGGGCGGGGCGGCCGGTGATGCGCTGGACGGTGTCGGTGACGCGGTCCTCGGCCCCTTCGGCGATGGCGGTGTCGAGGTCGGCCAGCAGCGCGGCGAACTCCGCGGGCAGGTGTTCCGCGAGGCGTTCACGGACCTGTGCGTTGGTGAGGCGGAGGTGGGTCACGGGCCGGCCGGTGGTCTCGGCGACGATGGTGGCGATCTCGTCGTAGCTGAGGGCCTGCGGTCCGGTGAGGACGAGGTCGGTGTTGAGGGCGTGTTCGGCGGTCAGGGCGTGGACGGCGACGGCCGCGATGTCCTCGGCGTCGACGAAGCCGACCCGGCCGTTCCCGGTGGCGGTCCGGATGACGCCCTCGTCGCGGATGCTCGCGGCGTGCATGTGGGCGCCGGTGAAGTTCTGCATGAACCACGAGGGGCGCAGTACCGCCCATTCGTCGAAGAGTTGGGGCAGATCGCGGTGGACGAGGCCGACGCCGGGTCCGCCTTCGGGGAGGACGGAGGCGCTGAGGAGCACCGCGCGGCGCACTCCGGCGGCGCGGGCCTGCCGGAGGAACGGCAGCATGACCGCGGCCGGGTCGGGGTCGCCCGGGGGCGGCGTCAGGTAGACGCGGTCGGCTCCGTCGAGGGCGGCTGCGTGCGTGCTGGGCGTGTACCAGTCGAAGGCGACCGGTTCGGCGTCGCGGACTGGGGTGGCCCGGCGGCTGGCGGCTTTGACGCGGTGGCCGGCGGCGGTCAGTTGTGCAGCGGTGCGGCTGCCGGTGGTTCCGGTCGCTCCGATGACCAGTGTGGTTCCGGTGGTTGTCATCTGCTGCTCCCGGTGGTGTCGGTGGTGTCGCTACGTGGTCCGGCGGCGCTGCTCCCGCCCGGCCACGGGGTGTGGCGGCGGAGGTTCGCCGGAGAGGTCGGCGTGGGCAGGGGTATCCTCCGTCCATGGAAAACGGACCCTGGGTCCGGTTGACGATACGGACCGCCGGTCCGCTTTGCAAGGGAGGAGCCGCATGACCGAGCGCAAGCCCCGGAAGGACGCCGCCCGCAACCGGGAGGCCGTTCTCGCCGCCGCCGACCGCCTCTTCACCAGCCGCGACAACCCCGAGGACGTCACCATGGCCGACGTCGCGGCAGCGGCCGGAGTCGGCAAGGGCACCCTCTTCAGGGCCTTCGGCGACCGCCCCGGGCTGCTCCGCGCGCTGTACGAAGCGCGGCTCCAACCGCTCAGGGAAGCGGTCGAATCCGGTCCGCCACCCCTGGGACCGGCCACTCCCCCGCTGCTGCGCGTGCCCGCCCTCCTCGATGCCGCGCTGCGCTTCAAACTCGACAACCGCCGCCTCGCGCTGGCCTTCGAGGAGAGCGGCGGCACCAGCCCGTACCAGGCGGCGCACTACGAGCGCTGGCACGGCCTGCTGCGAGGCGTGCTGGAGCAGGTTCCCGGCCTGACCGACAGCGAGTTCACCGCCCACGCCCTGCTCGCGGCGGTCCGGGCCGACCTCGTCGAGCACCTGGCCGATCGCGAGCACGTGCCGCGCGAGCGCATGCGGGCGCAGTTGGCGGACTTCACCGCCAGAGTGCTGGGCACCGACCCGCCCGACGGAGACAGCGACCGGTCCTGAGCGCTCACCACGGGACGGACGGGTCGCGTACGAACGCCCGTACGTACGTAAGGCATTGACCTCGAAGGTGGCCGCATGGAGGACGCGGGCCGTGTCATCGGGACGTACGAGGCGAACTGATCCGGCCTCCCACGGCGTCCCGATCAGTCGGGGAGTTCGGCGCCCTCAGGAAGCTGGTAGCTCACGAACCACTCGACGGTCTCGGGGGCGTCTATCTCGAACTGGACGCGTCCGGCACGGGCGGTGTCGGCGTCGAGGTCGAGGTCGAGCTGGTTGAGGGAGCGAGTGACGTCGCCGTCGACGCAGACGATCCCGAACTCGCCGACCTCGGCGACGGTGAGCAGGACGTCGCGGGCCCCGCTGTCCGCGCGGCAGTTCACGCTGAGCCAGGATTCGCCCTCGACCAGCGGGATCTGCCCGAAGAGGTGGTATCCCCGGCTCGGCCCCTCGGACAGGAACTCGACCGCTCCCGAACGCAGTTCAGGTGCATCAATCCCGTCCGTCGCGTGGCTCGGCGACCCGGCGGGGACGGGAGCACCGTCGGATTCGCTCGAAGAGTCGCCGACGGTGGTGCAGCCCGCGATCGGCAAGGTGGCGCAGAGGGCGAGACGGAGGGTCCGCGGCGGAGCGGCGCCGGTCGTCACCCGCATGTTCTCCCCCCATCCTGAGCGTGCCGGCCACCCCGGCAGGCCATTTCACCACCTGCGGCCCGGCCTCGGCCAGGCCGCAGGGCCTGGCCGGGGCCGTGCGGTCAGGACGGGGTGACGGGGGTCTGGAGTTCGGTGACCCAGTCGTCCCGGTTAGCCGGGCATTCCAGGTTGACCTCGCGCGCGTAGCCGGCCGCGCGGTGGCCGTGGGCGTCGATCCAGCGGTCGAGGGCCTGGGCGGTGGGCAGGACGGTGTCCATGGAGCCTCGGTGGACGATGGTCGCGGCCCGCTCCACCGCGGGGAGGTCCAGGACACGCAGGTCATCGTCGTCCCGGAGTTCCGCCGAGACCTGCACGCCCGCGTGGACGGTGACGGCTCCGCCGCCCTCCGGCGCATCCTCGTAGCGGGCGATGCCGGGGCCGGTGCAGCGGATGCCCGCGGCCTCCAGTCGCGGGAACAGCTCCTCGTACAGGGCCCCGATGACGGGGCTGATGTCCTCCGGGGCGTAGCTGGCGGCGGTGGCGGTCAGCTCGGCGACGCGCACTGCGGGGAGGGACTTGAGGACGACGTCGATGGTGGGCATGTGCCCCTCGCTCTCGATCGAACGGAGCCTCGCCTCGACCCGCGTCAGCCGGTCCGCCGCCTCGGCCATCACCGCCTCCAGTTCGGCCCGTCGCATCCGCAGCATGCCGCGCAGTTCCTCGGTGCTGACCTTCTCCTCCACGATGTCGTGCACCTGCTGGAGGGTGAAGCCGAGGTCCTTGAGCGCGATGATCCGGTTGAGGCGGGCGAGTTGGGAGGCGGTGTAGTGGCGGTAGCCGGTGGCGGGGTCGACGTGGGCGGGCCGCAGCAGTCCGGTGGCGTCGTAGTGGCGCAGCATCCGGACCGAGACGCGGCCGTGGCGGGCGAAGTCTCCGATGGTCAACATGACGCCTCCCAGCTGACCGTCTGACACGGTGAGAGGGTCAAGACGCTACGCCGGGCGCCGTGCGCGGCGCCCGCGCCCCGCCCGTAGCCGCCGCGCCGACGCTCCCGCTCGCTGCGGGAACGCTTCAGCGGAGCGTGGGCTCCTTGGTGTCGACCAGCGAGGGGTGGGGCTCGCCGCCCGACATCTTCAGCAGGCCGCGCAGGCACCGGACGGCCAGCAGCCAGTTCCGGGGGTTCTTCATGTTGAGGCCGCCGACGAGCTGCTTGAGCATGGTGAGGGTGTCGAAGTAGACCCGTTCGCAGACCAGGTTCTCCTGCTCGTCGAAGACGAAGAAGGCGGTCATCCGCACCCGGAAGCTGTTGCCGGTCGGCGGGATCGAGCCGAGCGGGCCGGTGTGGGTGCCCTTCAGCCAGAACTCGACGATCACGGCGTCGTCGCTGTGGCGGAGCGCGATGATCTCGTGATGCTGGTCGGGGAAGGCGACCCGCGTCTCGTCGTAGTAGTCGCGGACCGCGCCGTCGCCGTCGTGGACGGTCATGGTGGCTATCAGTTCGTAGTGCGGGTGCGGGAAGGTCGACAGCACGTCGTCCCACTCCTGGCGGACCTCGTCCTCGAAGTGGTCCAGGACCAGCTTCTGACGTGCGGCGTGGGTCTCTTCGGTGATCATGCTGCTCCTCGGGCCATGACGCCGCGCCGGGCCCGGCGGGCGCGGCCACGGTATGCCGCAGGGTCACGCGCCGTCCGGGCAACGGCGCACGCCCGGCGCCGATTCGGCCACCGTCGGGGCGCCCGGGTGTGGGGGTCGCGGCTGCCGGGTGGTGCCCGTTCGCGCGGTGTGCGCGGCGCCCGACGGGGCGCGTGAGGCGGGACCGCTGGTGGGGGTCGTGCGCGGGTCCGGCCAGGGTTCGGTGGGGCGGCGCGGGCGGCGACGGCGCGCGGGCACCGGTGGCCGTCGGCTCGTCCGGTTCACGTCCCTCGCGAGGCGGGCGGTGACGCGCGTCGTCACTGGGCGGCACGAGTCGACACGGTTGCGGCACGGGGTGAACGTGGCCGGAACGGCGCGTCCGGGCGCGCCGGAAGCCGGCCGCGGGTCGCGTCGGCCCGGTGACCGGTGATGCGGGTGGGGTTCGGCGGGGCTGCGGCGGGATGGCACGGGCGGCGCGGGCGCGACCCGAACGGCCCGAGGTGCGGGCCAGGGGCCGACCCGGCGGACGACGGTCAGGTGGAGGCGGTACGACCGCGCAGCGCCACGTTTGTCCCCCAGGCGGCGGCCAGTCCGAGCACGGTGGCCACCAGGATCGCGACGACATCCGGCACGCCACCGGCGAGCAGCAGACCAGAGACGAGAACGACGACGACTCCGGCCGCCGCGGCGAGGCTCTGTCTGGTGCGCTTCTTCATGATGCGACCTCCCGATCATGTGCGTTGGGGTGCACATGCCCACCTGAGCGCCGGTCAGCCCTCCGGCCGCCGACGTTCGGTCCGGAACCGGCCAGCCGTGACGCGGCGCGCGGCGCCTCGACGCGCGCGACGTCGCCCGCCCCACCCCACCCCTGCCCGGCCTGGCGGCCGGGCCGGGGGCGGGAGCCGGGACGTGCGGGTCGCCGCGAGGATCAGGGAGGGGCCGGGGCGCCGGGGGACCGTCAGTCGACGGTCGCGTCGACCGTGACCTCGATGTTCCCGCGCGTGGCGTTGGAGTACGGGCAGACGGTGTGCGCGGCCGCCACCAGGCGGTCGGCCGTCTCCTGGTCGATGCCGGAGCACTCGGCGTGCAGCGCGACGGAGAGCTGGAACCCGCCCTGGTCGTTCGGGTGCAGGCTCACCTCGGCGACGACGGCCGAGTCCGAGATGTCGACCTTCTCCTTGGAGGCGACGAGCTTCAGCGCCGAGTGGAAGCAGGCGGCGTACCCGGAGGCGAACAGCGCCTCGGGGTTGGTGCCCTCGCCGGTGCCGCCCATCTCGGTGGGGACGGCGAGCGTCGCGTGGAGCTGACCGTCGGTGGTGCTGACGCGGCCGCCGCGACGACCCTCACCGGTGGAGGTGGCGACGGCGGTGTAGAGCGTCTTGCTGGTGTCGGACACGTGATTCTCCCTGGTGGGTAGCGCGGGTTCTGGCGTGCCGCGTCCGGCGCCCCGCGTGGCAGGCGGTACCGTCACGGCACATGTAGACGAACTAGTAACTCTACTGAGATGACCCTACAGTGGTATCGACGAACCGCAAGCCCGACCCGCCCTCCCCACGGGCGCGGCGCAGGCCGGGCGGCGGAACCGAGGAGAGGACAGTCGATGAGCACGCGGCGCACCACCGCGACGGGCGCGCACAACGCGACGCCGGGCAACACCGCTGCTCAGGTACGGGAGCGCGAGCCCCGGCCGGACGACGGCACACCACGGCGCAGCGGCGCCGCCACCCGCGCGCGCATCCTCGACACCGCCGCCGAACTCTTCTACGCAAACGGACTGCGGGCCGTCAGCGCTGACCGGATCATCGAACGCGTCGGCATCACCAAGGTCACCTTCTACCGCCACTTCCGCACCAAGGACGAGCTGATCGTCGCCTATCTGGAACGCCGCACCGCCTGGGAACACCAGGCGATGGAGGAGGTGCGCGCGGCCGCGAGCGACGACATCGAACGGGCCGTCGCCCGCCTCGCCCACGGCATGGGCACCGAGATCTGCCGACCCGGCTTCCGTGGCTGCCCGTTCATCAACGCCGCAGCCGAGTACGCCGACCCCGACCACCCCGTCCGCCGACTCGTCACCACCCACCGGGAATGGTTCATCGGCCAACTCCGCGAACTCCTCACGGCCGCCGGGGTCGCCCACCCCGAGCCGGCCGCACAGGAACTGATGATGCTGCGCGACGGCGCCGCCATCGCCGGCTACCTCGGCGACCCCACCACCGTCGCCAACGCCCTCGAACGCGCCGCCCTCGCCATCATCACCGCACACCGCTGACCCGCCCACCGGCCCGCCGCTACGCTGACGACCGACACGAACCACCCGCCCCGCCCACCGGACAGGCCGATCCGCCGTAGCCTGGAACACCGGAATTTCAGCAACTCTCCGGGGTTTCCCGCACTACCGGAGGTCCGCTGAAAAACCACCCCCACACCTGGGTCACCGCACCCACCACGACCTGGACCTTCACAATGGGGTCCTCATCGCCCCTTCGAGGGGTAGCAACACGGCCAGGACGAGCGCGACCTCTCCCCCGGTGTGGAGTCCTCATCGCCCCTTCGAGGGGTAGCAACAGTACGAAACCCTTGCGCTGCATGTGCGCGCAGATAGTCCTCATCGCCCCTTCGAGGGGTAGCAACTAGACGGTCCGGGGCGTCCGGCGGGGCAGCGGCTCCCGGTCCTCATCGCCCCTTCGAGGGGTAGCAACCGGCGCGGGCGCGGTTCTCCATGAGGGTGGCGGCGTGTCCTCATCGCCCCTTCGAGGGGTAGCAACCGTGATGATCACGGCGGGGCCCCTGGGTGTGTTGTGGGGTCCTCATCGCCCCTTCGAGGAGCGGCATTTGAAAAGTCCAGTAGTGATGTCTCAGGTGTCGCCAGCCTCTCCGCTTCTGGGCGGAGGCGGCGCCTCACACTGCGTAAGCACGGGATGGCCTGCCTTTCCAGCCCGGACGAAGGGTCCCCGCGACACCACGCCCCCACCGCCCGTCGGTCAACTCCCGCCCACAAGCGGAGAGTAGCGAAGAGAACCCCGCCCGTGGCTGTTTCGGCGGGGTGGGGCAGAATGCCGGGGATGCCTGCCGGGATCGGGCGGGCCCTTCTGTGGGCCGGCCGCCCGGCGGCCCGTGCCGTCGCCGGTCGCCCCGCGTCAGCCCTCGCGCACCGCGCGAGACGGGTGCGCCTGCCTGGCCGGATGTACCAGTACATACACGAGGGTGGGGGATTCTGTCATGCGCTCTACTTCACGCCGTCTCGCGGCGTCTCTCGGCGCCGCCGGCCTGCTTCTGGTGGCGGGGTGCGGAGGTGACGCCGCCACTGCCTCGGCCGACGAGGAGATCGAGGCCGTGGAGCCCGAGCCGACGGCCGCTCTGGACGCCGACGAGGCGCAGGCCGTGCTCGACCACTACATAGAGATCAACAACCAGGCCAACCACGACCTGGACAGCGACCTGATCGCCACCATCGAGGGCGGCTCGCTCTACCTGCGCAGCAACGCCACCTTCGAGTACGTCACCGCCCAGCCGGAGGACGAGCGCGAGGACTACGAGTCGTTCGCCTACGAGAACGCGCGGTTCTACATACCGGTCGACGGCGAACCGTGGTTCATGGCCGTGGCCACTCCCGACTGGGACGACCCCCTGGACCGGCTGCTCACCTTCGCCGCCCAGGAGGAGGGGGACGGGGAGGACGACGGCGAGAAGTGGAAGATGGTCTCCGCGTTGGCCATCCCGGAGGACGTGGAGTTCCCGGAGATCGCCTTGGACGCCGACGGCTTCGCGGAGGCGGTTCCCGACGACAGCGACCACGGCAACCTCCAGCCGGACCAGATCGCCCGGGCCTACTCGGACCTGCGGCTCACCGCAGGTGAGGGCTGGGGCGGGCATCTCGCGGACTCCGAACCGAAGGAGATCGCCCTGGAGGAGCACCAGGAGGCCCTCGACATCACGGCCGACCGGGAGAGCCTGCTCAAGCGGGACTTCATGTCCCACACGGAGGAGCCCGGACTGTACTCACTGCGCACCGCGGACGGCGGCTCCCTCACGGTGGCGCCGGTCGCGCACGGGATGCGGCAGACGGCGGACCGCGCGGGTGTGGAAGTCACCCCCGGGGACGCGATGATCGCCTGGGACATGACGCCTCGTACCGCGGTCAACGCCACCTTCGTGGGCGAGGTCGTCGCCCACATCCCGCCGGACGAGGCCCCGAACCTGTTCAGCGCGCGGATCAGGGTCATCGACGGCTACTGAGCCGAGA
>NZ_BHZI01000105.1 GCF_004305975.1 Streptomyces otsuchiensis | reverse complement strand
CTCTCAGGTCCGGTTCTGGGGTGCGTAGCCGCACGCGCCGGCTACGCACCCCAGAACCGGACCTGAGAGATGGCCACCACACGCGAACAGGCCGAGGCCTACGCCTACGAGAACCGCCGCCGCGTCACCGGCCTGCTGCGCGGCGCCGACGAGGCCCAGCACGACCCCCGCCGCCGCCTGAACCGCGCCCTGGGCGGCGGCATCGCCTTCGGCGTCCTGATCATGGCCGGCTTCGGGATCGCCGGCTGGCTCGGTGGCGGACGCGGCCCCCAACTGCCCGCCTCGGGAGCCGTGGTGGTCGGTGACGACGGCGACCGCTACGTGGTGAGCGACAACGTCGTGCACCCGGCGCTGAACCTGGCGTCCGCGCTGCTCGTCGGCGGGGGCGAGGTCACCCGGGTGCGGCAGGCGACCCTGGACGAGGCGCGCCGCGGGCTGCCGGTCGGTATCCCGGGCGCGCCGGACGCGCTGCCGGGCGCCGACGACCTGGTGGACGACCCGTGGACCCTGTGCTCGGTACCGGCCGAGAGCGGCGGCGCACCCGCCGACACCGCGCTGTACGTCTCGGTGCCCGGCATCGCGCCGGCCGGCGGGGAGAGCGAGGGTGCCACCGTCCTGGTCCGGCAGGACGAGGAGCTGTGGCTGCTGACCGAGGGACGGCGCTACGCGCTGAGCGAGTCGATCCGCGACATCCTGGAGCTGCGCCGGACCGAGCCCGTCGATCTCCCGGCGGAGATCATCGCGACGCTGCCCGAGGGGCCGGCGCTCACCATCCCGGAGGCCGGGGCGGGTGCCGGCGACACGCCGGAGGCGGCGCTGCCGGTCGACGCCGTCGTCGGCGACCTGGCGCACACCGAGTCCGGTGGCGCCCCGCAGTTCTACGTGGTCCGTCCCGGTGGCCTGGTGTCCGTCTCGGAGCTGGTGCACACCCTGCTGCTGCCGGGAGCCGGCACCGACCATGTGCTCACCGCCGCCGACGCGGCCCGCGCCCCGCGCGCCGATGAGGCGGCGCCCGGCGACCGGGCCTGGCCGGACGCCCTGCCGAGCGCCGAGCAGCCCGCCCGCAACCAGCCCGTCTGCGTCTCCACCCCGCCGGGCGGCGAGCCCGGGGACGCGCCCTGGCAGGCCACCGTGCACCTGCCGCGCACCATGCCCACGCCCACCGGGGTCACCGCCGTCACCGCGGGGGACGCCGAACGGCTCGGGCTGCTGGACCGGATCTATGTGCCGGCCGGCTCCGGAGCGGTCGTCCGGGCCACCACCTCGGCCGCCGCCGGGGGCACCTACACCCTGGTGACCGACAGCGGTTTCGCCTACCCGTTCACCTCCCCGGAGGCGGTGGAACGGCTGCGCTACACCCCCGGTGACGCCCCGTCGGTGCCCAAGGCGTTCGTCGGTCTGCTGCCCACCGGACCGGTCCTGGACCCGGACGCCGCCGCCCGTGAGCACCGGGGCGACGGCGTCACCGGGGACAGCGGAGCCGGCGCGGAGCAGGGCGACGGGGACGACAGCGACGCCGCGAACGGAGACGCCGATGACTGACGCGAGGAAACCGCCGAGGGCCCCGGACGGCGGGTCCGCGACCGCCGCCACGGCCGGAGGCTCCGCCGCCCGCCGGCCCGGCCGCGCCCGGCTGGTCGCGGTGCAGACCGCCGTCGGCTGCGCCGTGGCCGGAGCCGCCGCCGGCACCACCGCCGGGTACGCCCTGGCGGGCGCCGGGGCGCTGCTGCTGGTGCCGGCCCTGGCCCGCCGGCGGGGGCAGTGGCTGGACGAGCCCTTCGTCCGGCGGCTGCGCCGGGAGGCCCTGCGCACCGCGTCGCCGCAGCGCGCCACGGCCCGGAGCGGCGACGGGCGGGGAGAGACCGGGGCGGGAGAGAGCGGCCCGGTCACCCCCGACCTCGGGCTGGTCCACCGGCTGCTGCCGTCGCTGGACGTCATCGGGGTGCCCGACCGCAACGGCCCGGAGCTGGGCATGATCGCCGACGGCCGCGGCTCGGCGGCCGTCCTCGAACTCCCCGGCGGCGCCCTGCCCTCACTACCCGTGGGGCTCATCGCCGCCTGGCTGCGGGAGGACCCGGCCCGTCCGGCCGCCGCCCAGCTGGTCGTCGAGCAGTTCGGGCTGCCGCCGTGGGATCTGCTCTACCGATACCAACCAACGCTGGCCTACCGCCAGTTGCCGGTCCAGGGGGTGCCGGTCGCGGTCCGCTCCTGGCTGGTGGTGCGGCATGAGCCGCTGGACGCCCCGGAGTCGGTCTCCCGGCGCGGCGGTGGGGCCCCGGGAGCCGGGTCGGCACTGGCGTCCGCCACGGCCCGGCTTCGCGCCCGCCTGGCGGCACACGGCGTGGACGCGACCACGCTCGGGGTGGCCGAGCTCCGTGAACTGCTGCGGCAGACCGGCGACGTGACGGCCGGAGGGAAGGCGCTCCCCGGCTGCTGGGCCGGTGAGGGCGCGACCCACTGCACCGTCACCGCCGATGTCGGCAGTCAGGCCGACTGGGCGCGGCTGCTCAACGGCCTCGCCCACTCCGGCGCCGACCGGCTGGTGACGGCGGCGACCGTCGACCTGGACGCGGACGAGCCACGGGTCCGCACCGCCGTGCGCGTGGTGTCCACCGTCGGGCAGCACGCCGCCACCGAACGGGACCGGCTGATCCGCGGCGGCACCGTCGGCCCGCCCGGCGCCGACCAGCTGGCCGGGGTGCTGGCCACCCTCCCCGTCGCCTACCCGGCGCACGCGCTGGCCGAGGCCACCGGATCCGCCCTGATGGGGCAGCGCCGGTGAGCCGCCCCGGCGGCGCCACCGGGCCCTTCCTCCCGGTCCGGCCCGTGCCGGAACCGAGCACCGAACCTCAGGAACACCAGAGTCTCCAGGAGCGCCATGAGCGGTAGGACGAAGACCGCGGCCCCCGCGCGGGCGGCCTCGCCGGCACGGGGCGGGCCGCCCGATCTCGACACCCTTCCAGCCAGCCGCTGGCGGGAGAGCTCGCCGCGGCCGGGCTTCTGGCTGACGCCCGCCCGGGCCGGCCTGCACCTGGGCACCGATCAGGCGGGAGCGGGCATCTCGCTGTCCGCCCCGGGCCCGGCCGGCACCCGGATCGGGGTTCTCGGTGAGTCGCTGTTCGGCCGGCTGTTCGCGCTCCGGCTGCTCGGCCTCGGCGCCGAGGTCACCGCGGTCAGCCGGGTTCCGGACAAGTGGGCGCTGCTGCGGGAGGCCGCCGGGGACCGGCTGAACGTGACCGACAGCGTCGCCGGCTGGCCCGCGCACGCCCCGGGTCCGCCGACCGTCGGGCACGGACCGCAGGCGCTCGTCTCCGACCTGCGGCGGGCGCCGTCGGCCTCGGCGGCGGACGGCGCCTGGCGGACGGTGCTGCATGTGACCCGCTCGGCCCCGCGCCGCTCCGCCTTCTGGGCCTCGGCGGACGTCGTGCTGGTCCTCGGCGCGCACTTCGCGGAGGCCGCGGGCCGTGCCCTGGGCGGCGACGCCGAGCGGTTCGCGTCGGAGCTCGGCGACGGCGAGATCGCGCTGTTCTGGTCGGCCGGAGCGCACACGCTGCGGCCCGACATCGCGCCCGCCGAGACGGTGCTGCTCACCCCCTGACCGGCCCCGGACGCCCTCGGCCGGCGCGGTACCGGCGGCCCGGTGACCGGCCCGGGAGGGAGGCCGGACAACGACGACGGAGCGGGACATGGCGGGCTCGATTCGTTACACATTTTGCCGCAGACTGGTTTGAGGTCTGCGAAAGGCCGTGCGAAGATCACCGATCCGGGCAACTGACGCCGTTGTCCCGTCGGTTGGGGAGTTCACTTGGACGTCCGGCTGCTCGGCCCGCTGGAGGTGCTGGCGGACGACGGATCACCCGTCGCCGTGAGAGGCCCGATCCAGTGCTCGGTGCTGGCCGCGCTGGCGCTGCGCGCCGGTCAGCCCGTCCCCGCCGAGGAGCTCGTCCGCCAGCTGTGGGGCGACGCGCCACCGTCCGATCCGCGTGCCGCGCTGCGCGGCCACCTCGGGCGGCTGCGCCGGGTGCTGCCCGCCGGGCGGCTCGGGGAGGCGCCCGGCGGCCATCTGCTGCGAATAGGGCCTGAGGAGACCGACCTCGGGCGTTTCCGGGCCTCTCTGGTGCACTCGCGGGCCCTCGCGGCGGAGGCCCCGGCGCGGGCGGTCACCGTACTGGACGACGCACTCGCGATGTGGCGCGGCACCCCGCTGGGACGGGTCGGCTCGGGGACGCTCCGCGACCGTGAACGCCCCCGGCTGGCCGACCTGCGGCTGACCGCGCTGGAGGAGCGCGCCGAACTGCGGCTGAGCCTCGGCGCCCACGAGGAACTGCTGCCCGAACTGACCGCGCTGGTGCGCGACCACCCGCAGCGGGTACGGCCGGCCGGTCAGCTGGTGCTGGCCCTGCACCGCTGCGGGCGGGTCGCCGACGCCGCCGCCGAACTGCGCCACGCCTACGACCGGCTCGGGGACAGCGCCGCCGAACTGCGGCTGGTGGAGTCCGGTCTGAGGGCCGCCGACGCGCTGCTCCCCTCCGGGCTGGCCGAGCGGCTCGACCGGCTGGCGACCTCACCGGAGATGTGCGGGCGGCTGGCCGCGTCCGTCTTCCCGCTGCTCGGGATCGCCGACGTCCGCCAGTACAACTCCGGCGCCGTCTCCGCGCTCGCCGGCTGCACCCCGCGCGAGGCGGCGCAGGCGCTGGAGAGCCTCACCGCCGCCGGGGTCAGCCACAGCCCCGTCCCCGGCTCCTACGCGCTGGGCACCGAGGAGCGGGCGGTGGCCGCCCGGCAGGCGGCGGCCCTGCCCGAGGCGCGCCGCCGCGCCCATCTCGCCGGGCTGGCCCGCTGGTACCTGGGGTCGCTGTACCGCGTCAACGCCACCCTGTCGCTGCCGGACCACTACCGCCGCCGCTACTACGAGGGCGCGGACCGGTTCCCGCAGGGCCGGCTGTTCACCACCGCCGACGAGTCGCTGACCTGGGCCGATCACGCCCGCCAGGAGGTGCTGGCCCTCGCCCAGCAGCTGTCCGCGCCCGAGTACGACGACGACGGGGGCGACCTCGCGGGCCGTCCGCTGTCGGAGTTCGGGCTGGAGGCGCTGCGCGCCATGGAGAGCTACTTCGGCATCCGGCTCAACTGGCGCGTGCAGCGCCGCCTCGCGGAGATCACCCTGCGCGTGGGTGAGCGCCGGGACGAGGCGTACGCGCAGGCCGTCGCCCTCACCCAGATGGGCCGGGTCCACAGCCAGCGCCGGGAGCCCGCGCGGGGTGTCGAGGTACTGGAGCGGGCCGTCGGGCTGTTCCGCTCACTGGGGGAGGAGCGCGAGGCGCTGTACGCGCTCAGCGCCATCGTGCCCTGTCTGGGCACCGCCGGACGGCTGGACGAGGCGGTGAAGCTGTCGGAGTCCGCGCTGGACCAGGCGAGCGCGGCCGGGCTGGACGAGCTGTCCATCGTCATCCGCCACAACCTGGGCCGCAGCCATTTACTGCTCGGCCACCACGCCAAGGCGCACCGGATGCTCACCGAGGGCTACGCGCTGGCGAAGGTCCCGTACCACCGGATGACGGGCGCCGGGGTGCTGGCCGAATACCACCTGGCGACCGGCGACTTCGAGCAGGCCGCGTACTGGTCGGACCGTGCGCTCGGACACGCCGCCGAGCAGACCTTCGACCCGTTCATGGTCGCCAAGCAGCGCACCCGTCGCGCGGCGGCGCTGCGCGGCATGGGCCGGGAACAGCAGGCACGGGTGGAGGAGATGCAGGCACAGGCGCTGCTGGAGGACCTCAACCGGCGGGAGCAGAGTCTGCTGCGGGTGATGCCGGTCGGTGAGGAGCCCTTCGACCCGGACGCCGCCACCGTGCAGACGTGACCAGCGAGAGCAGCGTGGCCGCCTGACCGGTGGACCGTGCCCTCTGCGCCCGCCGTGCCCGCCCTCTGCCTGAGCCGCCTTCCGGGCCGGGCGGTCGGCGCGCGACACTGGGTCCATGGAACGCGCCGCACCGGCGCCGGCCGCCGGTTTCGCCGCCGCGCTGTCCGCCGGGACGATCGTGCTGGACGGCGGGCTCGCCGCGCAGCTGACCGCGCAGGGCTGCGACCTCTCCGGCGCACTGTGGACCGCCCGGCTGCTGGCCGAGGCGCCCGCCGAGATCGAGCGTGCGCACGAGGCGTTCCTGCGCGCCGGAGCGCGGGTGCTGACCACCGCCGGCTACCAGGGCTCGTTCGAGGGGTTCGCGACCCTGGGCGCGGGGCGCGCGGAGGCAGCCGCACTGTTCGCCCGCGGCACCGCGCTGGCCCGGCGGGCCGCCGACCGCACCGCCGCGCTGCGCCCGCCGGGGGAGCGGGTGTGGGTGGCCGGGTCGGTCGGGCCCTACGGCGCGGTCGCCGCCGACGGGGGCGAGTACCGCGGCCGGTACGGACTCGGCGTCGCGGAGCTGACCCGGTTCCATCGCCCCCGGATCGAGGCGGTGGCGGCCGGCGGGCCGGACGTCCTCGCGCTGGAGACCGTGCCCGACGCGCTGGAGGCCGAGGCGCTGCTGCGGGCCGCCGAGGGCTGCGGTCTGCCGGTGTGGCTCTCCTACACCGTCGCGGACGGCCTGACCCGTGCCGGGCAGCCGCTGACGGAGGCGTTCGCGGTCGCCGCCGGCCACCCGTCGGTGGTCGCCGTCGGGGTCAACTGCTGCCACCCGGCGGAGGTCGCGCCCGCGCTGCGCACCGCCGCCGAGGTGACCGGGCTTCCGGGAGTGGCATACCCCAACAGCGGCGAACGCTGGGAGGCGGACACCGGAGGGTGGCGGGGGCCGGTGGCGCTCGCGGCGGGTGACGCGCGCCGCTGGTGCGCCGCCGGTGCCCGGCTGGTCGGCGGCTGCTGCCGGGTCGGCCCCGGGGGCGTGGCCGCACTGGCGGCGGAGCTGGCCACGGGCGGTTCCCCGGCGGAAGACCGCTGAACAGGGCCCGGAGACCGGCATGCGCGGGCGGCGCCGTGAAAACCCGGTGACCGTACCGGAGATGGCGACGATACTCGGTCGCGTGTTCATGACCGTCACCACCACCGCGACCGGCTCCACCCCCGCGACGGACCTGGGACACCTGCTGCACAAGCATCCGGACCGGGCGCAGACCTTCTCGACCGCGCACGGCACCGCCCATGTCTTCTACCCGCGGGCGGACACCGACCGCTGCACGGCGGCGCTCCTGCTGGAGATCGACCCGGTCGCGCTGGTGCGTCGCGGCGGTGGCAAGGGCGGACGCGCAAAGGGCACCGGCCCGGACGCCACCCTCGACCGGTATGTGAACGACCGCCCCTACGCGGCCTCCTCGCTGTTCGCGGTCGCGCTCGGTGCGGTCTTCCGCACCGCGATGCGCGGACAGTGCGCGGCACGCCCCGAACTCCCTACGCTGAGGCTGCCGTTGTGGATCGAGGTGCCGGCGCTGACCGCGCGTGGCGGTCCCGGGCTGGTCGAGCGGCTCTTCGCGCCGCTGGGCTGGCGGGTCACGGCCCGTCCCGTCCCGCTGGACCCGGACTTCCCCGAGTGGGGCGACTCGCAGACCGTATCCCTGACGCTCAGCGGTGAACTGGCCCTCGGCACGGCCCTGCGCCAGCTCTACGTGCTGCTGCCGGTGCTCGACGGCGCCAAGCACTACTGGATCACCGAGGAGGAGGTCGACAAGCTGCTGCGCGCCGGTGACGGCTGGCTGGAGCACCACCCGGAACAGGAACTCATCGCCGCCCGCTACCTGGCACGGAAGGCGGCGCTGACCCGTAGCGCCCTGGAGCGACTGGAACTCGCCCGGCTCGCCGCCGCCGACGGCGTGGCGGCCGCGGAGCTGGACGACGCCGTCGACGAGCAGCACGACACCGAGGAGCGCCCGGCGCCGCTGGCCGAACTGCGGAGAGCGGCGATCCTCGCCACGCTGCGCGAGTCCGGCGCCACCCGGGTGGTCGATCTCGGCTGCGGTCAGGGGCAGTTGCTCGCCGAACTGCTCAAGGAGCCACGCTTCACCGAGATCGTCGGGGTCGATGTCTCGGTGCGCGCGCTGCGGTCCGCGGCGCGGCGGCTGCGCCTGGAGCAGATGGGGGAGCGGCAGGCGTCGCGGATCACCCTGCGGCAGGGCGCGCTGACCTACACCGACAGCCGGCTCACCGGCATGGACGCGGCGGTGCTGTGCGAGGTCGTCGAGCATGTGGACCCACCGCGTCTCGCCGCGCTGGAGTACGCCGTCTTCGGCGCGGCCCGGCCGGGCACCGTCGTGGTCACCACCCCCAACGCGGAGTACAACGTGCGCTGGGAGTCGCTGCCCGCGGGCACCATGCGCCACCGCGACCACCGCTTCGAGTGGACCCGGGCCGAGTTCGCCCGCTGGGCGGCCGGTGTCTGCGAACGGCACGGCTACCGGGCGGAGTTCCGCCCGGTCGGCGAGGAGGACCCCGACGTCGGGCCGCCCACCCAGCTCGCGCTGTTCCGCCGCTTGACGCCCGCCGACTCCGACGCCGCCTCCGCCGCCGGTCCCCACGCCGTGCGGAACGGCACGCCTGCTTCAAGGACCACCACCGGCACCAGCCACCAGGAGACCGGCGCATGACCGCCCTCGCCGTACCCGACGTCTGCCTCGTGGTGCTCATCGGCACCACCGGAGCGGGCAAGTCCACTTTCGCGCGGCGGCTGTTCGCCCCGACCGAGACCGTCTCCTCCGACGTCTGCCGCGGCATGGTGGCCGACGACGAGAACGACCAGAGCGCGACCCCGGACGCGTTCGAGCTGCTGCACTACATCGTGGGCAAGCGGCTGGCCGCCGGACGGCTCACCGTCGTCGACGCCACCAATGTGCAGAGCGAGGCGCGCCGTGCGCTGGTCGCCCTCGCCCGGGAACACGACGTGCTGCCGGTGGCGGTCGTCCTCGACGTGCCCGAGCCGGTCTGCGCCGCGCGCAACGCGGCCCGCCCGGACCGGGCGTCGATGCCCGCCCATGTGCTGCCACGGCAGCGCCGCGAGCTGCGCCGCTCCCTGCGGGGCCTGGCGCGCGAGGGGTTCCGCACCGTACACGTGCTGCGCGGCACCGACGAGGTGGACGCGGCGACCGTCACCCGGGAACGCCGGTACAGCGACCTGCGGCACCTCACCGGCCCGTTCGACATCGTCGGCGACGTCCACGGCTGTCGCGCCGAACTGGAGACGCTGCTCACCCGGCTCGGCTACGCGCTGGAGCGCGACGCCGCCGGCCGCGCGACCGGCGCCCACCACCCCGGTGGACGCACCGCCGTGTTCGTCGGCGACCTCGTCGACCGGGGGCCGGACAGCCCCGGTGTGCTGCGGCTGGTGATGGGCATGGTGGAGGCCGGCGACGCGCTGGCCGTCTCCGGGAACCACGAACAGAAGCTGGCCCGCCACCTCAGGGGCCGCAGGGTGCGGATCAGCCACGGCCTCGCCGAGACCGTCGCCCAACTGGCGCGGGAGGAAGACGCGTTCACCGGGCGGGTGACCGCCTTCGTGGACTCGTTGACCAGTCACTACGTCCTGGACGGCGGCCGGCTGGTGGTGGCCCACGCCGGGTTGCCGGAGAAGTACCACGGGCGGGCCTCGGGCCGGGTGCGGGCCCACGCGCTCTACGGCGACACCACCGGCGAGACCGACGAGTTCGGGCTGCCCGTGCGCTATCCGTGGGCCGAGGAGTACCGGGGCCGGGCCGCGGTCGTCTACGGTCACACCCCGGTCCCGGCGCCGCTGTGGATCAACAACACGCTCTGCCTGGACACCGGCTGTGTCTTCGGCGGCGCGCTGACCGCGTTGCGCTGGCCGGAGCGGGAACTCGTGGATACCCCCGCCGAGCGGACCTGGTACGAGCCGGTCCGCCCCCTGGCGCCGGTGGCGCCGGAGCCGGCGGAGCGGCCGCTGGACCTCGGCGACGTCGCCGGCCGCCGGGTGGTGGAGACGCGGCACCACGGGCGGATCGCCGTCCGCGAGGACAACGCAGCCGCCGCGCTGGAGGTGATGAGCCGGTTCGCGCTCGACCCGCGGCTGCTCGGCTACCTGCCGCCGACCATGGCTCCCTGCGCCACCTCACGCCGGGACGGCTTCCTCGAGCACCCCGAGGAGGCGTTCGCCGCCTACCGGGATGCCGGGGTGCGGGAGGTCGTCTGCGAGGAGAAGCACATGGGCTCGCGGGCGGTGGTCCTGGTCTGCCGGAACGAGGACGCCGCCCGGGAGCGGTTCGGCGTCCCCGGGGTGAGCGGCGCCCTGTACACACGGACCGGCCGCGCGTTCTTCGCCGACGGGGCGCTCACCGAACGGCTGCTGGCCTCGGTGCGCGCCGCCGTGGACGGCGCCGGGCTGTGGGAAGAGCTGGCGACCGACTGGCTGCTCCTCGACGCGGAACTGCTGCCCTGGTCGCTGAAGGCGGGCAAGCTGCTGCGTGAGCAGTACGCGGCGGTCGGCGCGGCGGCACGGTCGGCGCTGCCCCCGGCGGTGGCGGCGCTGGAGCGTGCCGCGGCCCGCGGCGTCGCCGTCGACGACCTGCTGGAGCGTCACCGTGGGCGGGCCGCCGACACGACCGCCTTCACCGAGGCGTACCGGCGCTACTGCTGGCCGGTGAGCGGCCTGGACGGTGTCGGTCTCGCCCCGTTCCAGCTGCTGGCCGTCGACGGACGCAGCCTGGCCGCGGAGCCGCACGACGCGCAACTCGCCCTGATCGACCGGCTGGTGGCCGCCGACCCGTCCGGACTGCTGCGCACGACCGGCCGGCTCTTCGTCGACACCGAGGACGAGGCGTCGCGTGCCCGGGCCACGGACTGGTGGCTGGAGGCCACCGGGGCCGGGGGCGAGGGGATGGTCGTCAAGCCGCTCCAGGCCCTGGTGCGCGGCGGCGGGGGCCGGCTGGTGCAGCCGGGCGTGAAGTGCCGGGGCCGCGAGTACCTGCGGATCGTGTACGGGCCGGAGTACACCCGGCCCGACCAGCTGGAGCGGCTGCGGGACCGTCACCTGGGGCACAAGCGGTCCCTGGCGCTGCGCGAGTACGCGCTGGGCCTGGAGGCGCTGGACCGGCTCGCGGCCGGGGAGCCGTTGTGGCGGGTCCACGAGCCGGTCTTCGCCGTGCTGGCACTGGAGTCGGAGCCGGTCGACCCACGGCTGTGACGGCGTGGGCCCGGCCGGGTGCGGTGGGCGTGGGGAGCCGGGCGGGCCGGTGCCCCACGCCCGGCGGCCCGGTCAGGCGAGGGTGGCCACCAGCAGCGCCTTGATGGTGTGCAGCCGGTTCTCCGCCTCGTCGAAGACCACCGAGTGTGCCGACTCGAAGACCTCGTCGGTCACCTCCAGGGAGTCCAGGCCGTGCCGCGCGTGGATCTCCCGCCCGATGCGGGTGCCCAGGTCGTGGAAGGCCGGCAGGCAGTGCAGGAACTTCACGTCGGGGTTGCCGGTGGCGCGCAGCACGTCCATGGTCACCGCGTAGGGCGACAGCCGGGCGATCCGCTCGTCCCACACCTCGGCGGGCTCGCCCATCGACACCCAGACGTCGGTGACCACGAAGTCCGTGCCGCGCACGCCCTCGGTGACATCGGGGGTCAGCGTGATCCGCGCGCCGCTGGTCTCGGCCAGGCGCCGGGCCTCGGCGATCACCTCGTGCGAGGGCCAGTACTCCTCGGGGGCGACGATGCGCACGTCCATGCCGAGGAGGGCGCCGGTGATCAGGTAGGAGTTGCCGGTGTTGAAGCGGGCGTCGCCCAGGTAGGCGTAGGAGATCTCCTCCAGCGGCCCCGGGCGGTTCTCGGTCATGGTCAGCACGTCGGCCAGCATCTGGGTCGGGTGCCAGTCGTCGGTCAGCCCGTTGTAGACGGGGACGCCCGCGTGGGCCGCCATCTCCTCGACGATCGCCTGCTCGGAGCCGCGGTACTGGATGGCGTCGTACATCCGGCCCAGCACCCGCGCCGTGTCCCGGGCCGACTCCTTGTGGCCGATCTGCGAACCGGAGGGGTCCAGACAGGTGGTGAAGGCGCCCTGGTGCGCGGCGGCGACCTCGAACGCGCAGCGGGTGCGGGTCGAGGTCTTCTCGAAGACCAGGGCGATGGTGCGACCCTGGAGACGGCGTATCTCGGTGCCCGCCCGGCGGGCGGCCTTGAGTTCGGCCGCCAGCTCGATGAGCCGGCGGAACTCCGCCGGGGATACGTCCAGTTCCTTCAGGAAGTGGCGCCCCTTGAGGTCAGTCGCCATCGTTGGGCTCCTCGGTCGTGCCGGTGGCGGCGTGCCACGTGTGAAGATGGAAGTATATGCGGCCTTCGGTATCGCTATGCGGGTGGGGTCCCGGGTCCCGGGTCCCGGGTCCCGCGTCCCGACACCGCTCTCCCGCCCGGCTCGCGGCCCGCCCGTGCCCCGTCCGTGCCCCGGCCGAGGTGCGGACGAGGTGCGGACGAGGCACGGAGCCGGCCGTCAGCCCACCGGGTCGCGTTCCACCGGGCAGCTCATGCAGCGCGGCCCACCGCGCCCGCGGCCCAGCTCGCCGCCCGGGATCTCCAGCACCTCCACGCCGCTGCGCCGCAGATGACTGTTGGTGGTGACGTTCCGCTCGTAGGTGAGCACCACGCCCGGCTCCACGGCGAGCACGTTGCAGCCGTCGTCCCACTGCTCCCGCTCGGCGGAGTGCACGTCCTGCGTCGCCGTGAGCACCCGGATCCGGTCCAGGCCCAGCGCCGTCGCGATGGCCCGGTGCATGTGCTCGGGGGGATGGTCGGTGACCTTCAGCTCGTTCTCGCCCGCCCCCGGCTCGATCGTGTACGAGCGCAGCATCCCCAGGCCGGCGTACTGCGTGAACGTCTCGCCGTCGATCATGGTGAGCACCGTGTCCAGGTGCATGAACGCCCGCGCCTTCGGCATGTCCAGCGCGACGATGGTGTGCGCCGAGCCCGCCGCGAACAGGCCGCGCGCCAGCATCTCCACCGCCTGCGGGGTCGTCCGCTCGCTCATCCCGATCAGCACCGCGCCCGAACCGAGCACCAGGACGTCGCCGCCCTCGATCGTGGACGGGTAGGCCGCCTGCCCCTCCGACCACAGGTGGAAGGGGCGGGCGCGCGGCGAGGTGAACAGCGGGTGGTGGTGGTAGATCGCCTCGAAGTGCACCACCTCGCGCTGACGGGCGGGCCAGCGCATCGCGTTGATCGAGACGCCGTCGTACACCCAGGCCGAGGTGTCCCGGGTGAACAGGTGGTTGGGCAGCGGCTGCAGCAGGAAGTCGTCCAGGCCCGTCACATGGAAGCGGACCGAGGAGGGCTCGGGGTGCCGCTCCAGGAAGTCGCGCTTGGTCATCCCGCCGACCAGCGCCTCGGTCAGCTCGCCGGTGGGCAGCCCGTCGAAGACGTCCCTCAGGTGGTCGGTCGCCAGCGGACCGAACTCCTTCTCGTCGAAGACCCGGTCCAGGACCAGCGCGCGGGCCGCCGGGATCTCCAGGCTCTCGGCGAGGAGTTCGTCGAAGAGGTGGACCGCGACGCCGCGCTCGCGGAGAACCGCCGCGAAGGCGTCGTGCTCCTGCTGCGCCCGGCGCACCCAGAGCACGTCGTCGAAGAGCAGGTCGTCCTTGTTGCTCGGGGTCAGGCGCTTCAGCTCCAGGCCCGGGCGGTGGAGTATGACCCGGCGCAGTCGCCCGGCCTCGGAGTCGACGTGGAATCCCATGCGCCCATCCTGCCGGGCGCCGCGCCCTCACGCCCGTGATTCGGCCGCCTCCCCGTCCATGGCGCCGTCATCCGGCCCGCCCCGGGAGCCGCGCCCCGCGCGGGCGGCGATCATCGGCATCCGCGAGCTCTTCGTGAAGGCGGGCGCAGTCAGCCCGGCGCTCTTCAGCTTCAACTCCGCGGGCGCCTGCCACGACTGCCAGGGCATGGGCGTGGTCTACACCGACCTCGCACACCGCGGAGTTCCTGCGCCGCGAGACCGCCGGCTGACGGGCGGCGGGCCGGGGCCCTGAGGACGGGCGGCGCGCCGGGACACCGCGGAAGGGGGTGTCCCGGCGCGCCGCCCCGGCGGGCCGGGGTCCGTCAGGGCTTGCGGGCCACCAGCCCCCACTGGTCCATCTGGTCCGGCGGCGCCGGGGCAGCGGTGTCCGGATGCCAGTCCGGGATGGGGCCCACCCCCGGCGGCAGGATCTCCAGACCGGCGGCGGTCGCCGCTAGTTCGTCACGGGAGCGCACGTAGTAGGGGGCCGCCCCCGACGCGGCGTAGTGCACGTTGAGCTCCACCATGGTCGGCGAGTCGATGCTGTCGCACGTCACCAGGTAGGAGCCGGAAGGCAGCTGATCCATGTACTGCCGCACCAGTTCCGCCGCCGGCTCGGGCTTGATGTGGCCGAGCATCGAGAGCAGCATCAGCGCGATCGGCTGGTCGAAGTCGAGCGTCTCCCGTGCGGAGCGCAGCACCGCCTCCGGATCGCGGACGTCCGCCTCGATGTAGACCGTCCTGCCCTCGGGGGTGGATGTCAGCAGCGCCTCGGCGTGCAGCAGCACCAGGGGGTCGTTGTCCACGTAGACGATGCGGGCGTCCGGCGCGTGGCGCTGCGCGACCTGATGCGTGTTGTCGGCGGTCGGCAGACCGGTGCCGATGTCGAGGAACTGGCGGATTCCCGCCTCCCGCACCAGGTACCGGACGGCGCGGCCCAGGAACTGGCGGGAGGCGATGGCCAGTCCGGCCGCGCTCGGGTAGTCCGTGAGCAGCTGGTCGACCAGCTCCTTGTCCACCTCGTACCAGTCGGTTCCCCCGGCGCAGTAGTTCCAGACCCGCGCCGAGTGCGGGACGCTGGTGTCGATCCGGGAGATGATCGAGTCCTCCGGGCTGTCGGAGTCGTCACGGCTCACGAGGTACTCCGTTCGGGTTCGGACGGGCCGCCGGGGGCGTCCGGCGCGACGGGCGTGCCCGGGCCGCGGCCGGTATCGGGAGGCGGTGTCACCGTCACTGCTGTGCTTCGGCGGGCGGACGGGGCACACGGGGTGCCGCGCGTCGGTTCGGGGCACCTCCCGTCGTCCGGCGGGTCCGCTGTCGTCGAGACGTCACGCACCGGAGCGGGCACGTGGCGTCGCCGTCATTCAGCGTACTCCGGGGACGCCGCGCGCGAAGGTCGAACGCGTCCGCCCGCGTGCGCTCCACTGGCAGGGCGGGCGGCATCAAAGTAAGATCGCATCTACGTAAGACTGCTTCTACTGTTCACATCCGAGGTGGGAGGCCCGCGCGTGGAGTTCCGTGGACGAACCGGAGATCTGGGGCGGCTGGCCCGGGAGTACCGCAAGGTCGCCGACGGCAGCGGGTCCACGGCGGGGCGCGCGGTGGTGGTGACCGGGCGGCGCCGGGTCGGCAAGTCCCGCCTGGCGCAGGAGTTCTGCGACCGCTCCGGCGCGCCGTACGTCGTCTTCCAGGCCACCCGGGGGCGCAATCCGGACGCCGAGCGCGCCGACTTCACGGCGGCCCTGGCCCAGTCGACCCTGCCCGGAGCCGAGCTGGTGGCGGGGCTCCAGCCACGGGACTGGAACCAGGCGCTGCGCTCCCTCGCACTGGCGCTGCCGGACGACTCACCGAGCGTGGCCGTGATCGACGAGGTGCCCTGGCTGGTCGAACAGGACGCAGAGTTCGAGGGCGCGCTGCAGACCGTGTGGGACCGTCATCTCTCGGCCAAGCCGGTGCTGTTGCTGCTGGTCGGCAGCGACATGGCGGTGATGGAGGCGCTGCGCTCGCACGGCCGGCCGTTCTTCGGCCGCGCGGCCAGGATGACCGTCGAGCCGCTGCATCTCGCGGACGTCCGGGAGATGACGGGCCTGGACGCGGCCGAGGCGGTGGACGCCCAGCTGATCACCGGTGGCTTCCCCGAGATCGTGCGGTCCTGGCGGCCGGGGACGTCACGCACGGACTTCCTGCGGGAGTCCTTCACCGATCCGCTCTCGCCGCTGCTGGTGGCCGGGGAGCTGTCCCTGCTGGGGGAGTTCCCGGACTCCTCGCGCTCCCGGGCCGTGCTGGAAGCGGTCGGCAGCGGCGAACGCACGTTCAGCGCGATCGCCGCCGAGGCGGGCGGCAGCGGGGCGCTGCCCTCGGGCACCCTCTCCCCGCTGCTGGCCACCTTGCAGGAGAAGCGGGTGCTGGCCGCGGAGCTGCCGCTCTCCACCCGGCCGGACACCAAGAACAAGCGGTACCGGATCGCCGACCCGTACCTGCGCTTCTGGCTGGCGTTCCTGCGCCGCTCGATCCCGCTGATCGAGCGCGGTCGCGGCGACCTGGCGCTGGAACGGGTCGAGCAGTCGTGGACGAGCTGGCGCGGCCGGGCCGTCGAGCCCCTGGTGCGCGAGGCCCTCTCGCGGCTGGAGCACGACGGTGAGCTGCCGGCGGTGGAGGCCGTCGGCGGCTGGTGGAACCGGCAGAACAAGCCCGAGATCGACCTGGTCGGCGCCGACCGCGAGCCGGTCGCCGGGCGGGTGCGGTTCGTCGGGTCGGTGAAGTGGCTGGAGACGCAGCCGTTCGGCCGCCGGGAGTACGACGCCCTGGTGCGCGACATGCTCGCCGTGCCGGGCGTCACGGCGGAGACGCCGGTGGTCGCGGTCTCGCGATCGGGCGTCAGCGAGGGGCTTCCGCTGGCGGCGCACTGGGGGCCGGAGGACCTGGTCCGGGCCTGGCAGCCGGGGTGAGCCGGGCCGGGGCCGGCCCGCCGGCCCGCCGGCCCCCGGTGCGCCGCGCAGCTCGCCGCTCAGCGCGCGGCGGCCGCCGTCGCGGGTGCCGGATCGGCGGACACCGGGGCCGAGGAGGCGGCGGAGGGCCGCCCGGGCAGGAAGGCCGCGACGGCGAACGCCACCAGCGCGGCGCCCGCGCCGATCGCCATCACCACCCGGAAACCGTCCTGCGAGGGCACCGTCCCCGCTCCGAAGTCCATGGTCATCTGTGCCAGGACCACGCCCGCGACCGCGCTGGCGCAGGAGGTGCCGATCGCCCGCATCAGGGTGTTGAGGCTGTTGGCGGCGGCCGTCTCGGAGACGGGGGTCGCGGACATGATCAGCGCGGGCATCGACCCGTAGGCCAGGCCGATACCGGCACCGATGACCGCCGACACCAGCACCAGGTGCCAGATCTCCGACATCAGGCCGAGGCTCATCCCGTAGCCCGCGGCGACCACGACGGCGCCCGTCATCAGGGTCACCTTGGGGCCCCGGGTGCGGGAGATGTGGGCGGAGACGGGCGCCATCGCCATCATCACCAGGCCGGAGGGCCCGAGCACCAGACCGACCATCACCATCGACTGGCCCAGGCCGTAGCCGGTCTCCTCCGGCAACTGCACCAGCTGCGGGAGGACCAGCGACATCGCGAACATGGCGAAGCCGAACACGGCCGAGGCGATGTTGGTCAGCAGCACCTGCCTGCGGGTGGCGGTCCGCAGGTCCACCAGGGGGCGGGCGACCCGCAGCTCCCACAGGGCCCACAGCGCGAGCACCACGGCGGCGACGGCCAGCAGGCCCAGGGTCAGCGGCGTGCCCCAGCCCCAGTCGCCTCCCTTGGAGATCGCGAGCAGCAGACAGACCAGGGCCGCCGACAGCCCGAGCGCGCCCAGCAGGTCGAAGCGCCCGCCGGTGGTGACCTCCGACTCCGGTACCAGGCGGAACACCAGGCCGGCCGCGATCACGCCCATGCCGGCCGCGCCCCAGAACAGCACGTGCCAGTCGGTCCGTTCGGCGACCGCGGCGGCCAGCGGGAGGCCCAGGGCGCCGCCGACGCCGAGCGAGGCGCTCATGAGCGCGGTCGCGGAGCCCAGCCGTTCCGCGGGCAGCTCGTCGCGCATGATGCTGATGCCCAGCGGGATGACGCCCGCGGCCAGGCCCTGAAGGGTGCGGGCGATGATCATCGGTACCAGGGTGTCGCTCAGTGCGCCGAGGACCGACCCGGCGACCAGCAGGCTGAGGCTGATCAGCAGCATCCGGCGCTTGCCGTACATGTCGCCGAGCCGCCCCATGACGGGCGTGGCCACCGCGCCGGCCAGCAGTGTGGCGGTGATCGCCCAGGCGGTGTCGGAGGGGGTGGCGTCCAGCATCCGGGGCAGCTCGGGGATCAGCGGGATCACGATGGTCTGCATCAGCGCGACCACGATGCCGGAGAAGGCGAGCACGCCGACCAGTGCTCCGGGCGCGCGCCCGCGTCCGGGCGTGTTCGCTTCCGGGGCGTTGGGGGGACTGGGCTGCACGCGGGAACCTCCGTCGGCACATTCGGACGCATTCTCGAATTAAGTCATGCGCTTGACTGAACTTACATCCACGAGTTGACTGAACGCACGCCCCGCCCGAGCGGGGACCACGGTGACCGGACGAAGCGGGAGTCGGGTGAGATGGTGACCATGTCCAACAGAGCGAAGCCCCGCGGGGAAGAGACCCGGAACGCCATCCTCACCGTCGCCGAGCGGCTGTTCGCCGAGCACGGCGTGTTCGCCGTCTCCAACCGCCAGATCAGCGAGGCGGCCGGCCAGGGCAACAACGCGGCCGTCGGCTACCACTTCGGCACCAAGACCGACCTGGTGCGCGCCATCGTCCGGCGGCACCACGAGCCCATCGAGCGCATGCGCGAGGAGATGCTGGAGCGGACGGGCGGCAGCGACGACGTCCGGGACTGGGTGGCCTGCCTGGTACGGCCCAACGTCGAGTACCTGGGGACCCTCGAACTCCCCACCTGGTACGCCCGGTTCATCGCACAGGTGATGACCGACCCGGTGCTGCGCGAGAACGCGATCGACGAGTCGTTCAGCCCCACCGTCGAGCAGGCGATGGACGGCCTCAACCGCTGCCTGCCCGCGCTGCCGCTCACCGTCCGGCTGGAGCGCGGCGAGATGGCGCGCCACCTCATCGTCCACGTCCTGGCCGAGCGCGAACTGGCGCTGGCCGAGGGGACACCCACCCCGCGCGCCACCTGGAGCGACGGCGCCACCGGGCTCATCGACGCCCTCGTCGGACTCTGGTACGCCCCCGTCACCTCCGACGGCCGCGGCTGACCGCCCGCGCGCCGCCCCGCCCGCACCTCACGTCGACCC